>JAQWXR010000045.1 GCA_029254375.1 Schleiferiaceae bacterium
TGGGACGGGGTGTTTCATGACGGGCGCAAAGCCCATGATGGAAGCAGCCTATTTTCAGAAATTGACAGTATGGGGCTCAATTTGTTGCGCTTTGGTCACTATCTCCAGACGACGCAACTTCTCCCTGTGGCTATTGTAACGGGGGAACTCAACCCAAGTGCGGAAGCCTTTGCCCTTCGTGAACATCTTTCTCATTTTTGCTTTTTTGCCAAAGACAAACGACGAGCTATTAGCCCACTGAATGCCGATTGGAATGTGGACGTTGAGGATTGGGGATTTGTCTTTGATGATGTCCTTGATTTTGGCCTAGCTTCAGAAGTTGGCCTTCGCGCCATGGTACATAGGGAAGCTTGCGATGAGACCTACCACTACGCGGTCAATCAAGGCTGGGTAGATTGGACCCTGCAGCCTGATCACGCCGTTCGGCAATTTGCAGAACGCTATCTTACCGAAGCGGGCATTTGGGAAGCCGTTATTGAAGGGCGAATGACCATGTCCGACCAATACAAGGAATACTGGAAGCTCCGAAACTCTCAGGAGTTGATACGCCTGGACTTTAGGGACAAAGCGGTCCAGTAAAGGCTCGGGAATAAACAAAAAAAGCCAGCTGTTTAGCTGGCTTTTTTGTTTTGTAGATGTTTTATTTCGCGATGCTCGTAGCGCGAGTTTCCCTAATGACCGTTACTCGGACTTGGCCAGGGTAGGTCATTTCATTTTGAATCTTTTGAGATATGTCGAATGCAATCGTGCTTGCCTGGGTATCCGAAACTCGGTCACTTTCTACCATAACGCGAAGTTCGCGTCCAGCATGAATCGCAAAGGCCTTGTTTACTCCATTAAAGCCCAAAGCCATTTGCTCCAAGTCCTTGAGTCGCTGCATGTAGCTTTCCGCCAATTGGCGACGGGCACCCGGACGCGCACCGGAAATGGCGTCACAAACCTGAATAATTGGTGACAAGAGCGAGGTCATTTCAATTTCGTCATGGTGTGCACCAATTGCATTGCAGATGTCTGGCTTCTCCCCATACTTTTCAGCCCATTGCATGCCCAATAATGCATGGGGCAAATCAGTCTCTTCAAAAGGAACTTTGCCAATGTCATGGAGTAGACCAGCGCGCTTGGCCGCTTTCGGATTGAGTCCAAGTTCTGAAGCCATTACAGCGCTCAGTTTAGCTACTTCTTTAGAGTGCGCCAATAAGTTTTGACCATATGAAGATCGATATTTCATTCGACCCACCATACGCATAAGTTCGGGATGCAAACCGTGAATGCCCAATTCAATGGCCGTGCGCTTACCTAGTTCGGCAACCTCGTCTTCGATGCTTTTGGTGACCTTTTCTACCACCTCCTCAATTCGGGCAGGATGGATTCGGCCATCCGTAACCAGTCGGTGCAGGGAAAGACGTGCAATCTCACGGCGCACGGGATCAAAACAACTCAGGATAATCGCTTCGGGGGTGTCATCCACAACAATTTCCACGCCCGTTGCAGCTTCGATCGCCCGAATGTTACGGCCCTCACGCCCAATGATTCGGCCTTTCATGTCATCGTTTTCAATGTGGAATACCGACACCGCATTTTCATTGGCTTGCTCTGTTGCAATCCGCTGAATCGTCTGGATAACAATCTTCTTTGCTTCCTGATTTGCGGTCATTTTTGCCTCTTCCAAGGCAGTCTGAATGTAAGAAGATGCTTCATGTTTAGCTTGCGCTTTCACCGCCATGATCATCTCCTCCTTAGCCTGCTCAGCCGTGATGCCTGCGAGACTTTCCAATTTCTGCAATTGCTGTTGCAGTGTCTTATCTAACTGACTCTCTTTGCTTTGCATTCCTTCCAGCTTCCGCGTGTAGGATTCCTCTAGACGGCTCAATTCTTTTTCTTGGCGTCGCACCTCTTCCCCTCTTTTATTGTGCTCCTGCTGGGCCTCTTTCAATTGCCCGTGCTGTTCTCGGATTTTGGCTTCTCGCTCGGAGGAACGCTGCTCATGTTTTTCTTTGAGCTCGAGATAGCGCTCTTTGGACTGAAGCATTTTCTCTTTCTTAAGCGCCTCGCCTTCTTTTTCAGCTTCGCGTAAAATGGCCGCCGCCTTCGATTTTAGGGCTGTCTGCTGCAAAACAACGGCTCCAATGGAACCGGCTGCAATACCTGCAAGACTCGCCAGGATGAATTCTATCATGGTCGTCTTATTTCAAAGTCTACTTGCATGGACCCTCCACACAGGCTAGGCTCAGACCATCAACTTTGACTTAACACTGCATCCAATTGGGCTTGTACGCTCTGAAGACGCCCTAAAAGCGCCTCCGACTCTTTGCTATGGTCCTCTCCACCTCTTAATCCAAGCATTTGATTGGCTAATTGAAGGGCACACATGGCCAAAGCGTCTTGTTTATCCCCGACCGCATAACGTTCTTCAAAACGCTGCATCGCAGAGTGTATGACAGTTACCGCTTTTCGAACCCGCTCCTCTTCTTGACGCTCAATGGTCAAAGGATAGCTTCTTCCGGCGATGCTGACTTTTATTTTAAGCGTATCATTCATGCTCCAATGGGATTAGGCATTCAGCTGCGCAAGGCATTTGTTGATTTCCCTTACCCATTCGTTCAGTTGCGACTTCAGGGCTTGGCGCTCTGCCTGGGTGCCATTGAAAGCCATCAACAAACGAAGTTGTTCAATTTCGCTTCGCAATTGGGAGGAGTTTTGCTTCTGAACTTTCAGTTCTGCATGCAAATCTTCCACTTGCTGAGCTTTTTCCTCCAACTCTCCAATAGCCAATCGATACCGCTCAATAAGGCTATGCACCTGATCTTGAATGCGCTGAGTTTGATCTATTAGAGTAGACATTGAAGGATAAGTTGAACATTCAAACTTAGCCAATCTCTGGGGCATTTCCTATCTTCCCAAGTACATATGACGCGCATTTTTTTTATTGTTTTCTGCCTTTCTTTCGCTCCGATGGGCGCACAGAGCTATATCTCCGTGCAACCTTTGGGCGGGTCCGTTGATTTTGCAGGGACCTTTGGCGAATTGCGCAATCACCACTTTCACTCTGGGGTTGATTTTCGAACAGGAGGGCGCATTGGCGAGCCGGTTCGGGCCGTGGCCAACGGCTATTTGAGTCGGATTGTTGTGCGTCCCGATGGATTTGGCTGGGCACTCTATCTGAGTCACCCATCTGGCTTTACGTCCGTATATGCCCATTTAGATGATTTTCAGCCCGCATGGCACGATGTGGCCATGAATCTAGCGGCGCGAAGCCAATCCCACAAATTGGATCTGTATTTGGAACCAGGAGCCTACGCTGTTCAGGCCGGAGATACCATTGGATGGTCCGGTAATTCGGGGGGATCAGCAGGACCTCATCTTCATTTTGAATGGCGGGACGCGCGTAGCGAAGAGCCCTTAGATCCCTTTGACTATGGATTGTTCTATGGCACAGATAGCTTTTCTCCGCGTCTTATCGCTTTATACAACGCGCAAGGACAGCGAGTCAGCATCTCGGACGGGGTATGGAATGAAGTGATCTCGGTCGCCGCCTGGCCGGACTTAGGACTTGAATACCTCGACCGAAAGCATCCGAAAGGATTGAGCCTCGGGATGCAGTCGCTCGAAACCGAATGGAATTCATTTGAAGACAGCAGCCGCATCTTCCATCAAATGTGGGAAATGAAACGGTTTTCCTTTGAAGACACTCGATCGGCAGATGGATTGATGCAGCCCGAAGTGAAGCGATTGACCGGTAAACGAACCTATCGTGTGGCTCCCGCCTTGACAAAAAGTCCCCGATGGAGTGGTGCGACTCCAGATTATTTGAAGCCAGGAAAATATCTCCTCCGACTTACTGCCACCGCAGCCAATGGTGAAGTCATAAAGTCTGAAGGCCCTGTTTTATTGACTAGCCACGACAGTCCTTGGAAAGGAGGTGATTCAGTGATTTTTGGCTCTAATGGAACCTTGGGCACGGAACACATGGAGCTTACTTGGGCGAAAAACAGTTTTACGGAGGCCTTCACGCCACGATTTGTAGAAGTCGATGCCACTCATTGGAGAGGAAGTCCCGATGTCCCTGTGTTACAATCCCTAGAGTACTCGTGGATTCCTCCAAAGGACTATCCAGATGCCTGGCGTTCCAAAACGGTGCTAATTGGTCGGGATGCTCGTGGTTCATATCGCATTATTGGAGACCCGCAAAGCAATGGGCGCATTCGCTTCCGAATTAAAATCTTTGGAGACCTGCGTATTACCCAGGACCTTGAGGCTCCAAAATTGGGCTCCATCACCACGTCCTCCTTTCAAGGCAAGGCGGCATGGTCATTGCGTATGGTAGATAACCTGCTTGACATAGTGGACTATTCAGTGTGGATAAACCAGGTTTGGCATTGGTCATACTACGATGCGAAGAATAAACGTTTATACATTCCCAAGCCCCAAATTTCTGGAATGATGTCGGGAACAAATATGCAGATTCGCGCCAAAGACGAGGCAGGAAACCTCAGTACCTTTGATGTCACCTTACCATGAATACATTCCGTACGTTTTTATTTCTACTTGTCCTCACTCTAGGGAACGACCTATGTGCTCAACGCACAGTGCAGGTGTCTGGTGTCATTCTGACCCAGGATTCAAGCGCTCAAACTATTCCCAACACCAAAATTCAGGTCAAAGGACGGCCTCTGATTGCACATTCCGGAGATGACGGTTTCTTCAGTATTGCTTCAGCTCCAGGAGATACCGTGTTATTTCGACGATTTGGATTCGAGATCGAGCGACTTTGGGTTCCGGATAGCCTTCAAGGAGATTCTTATTTGGCTGTAGTTCAAATGCCATGGAATAGCCTAGAATTAGACGAGGTAACGCTCTACCCCTGGCCGCGCCCTGAAGATTTAACGCGCGAGCTCCTCGCCATGGAAGTGAAGACAAGCGAACGCGATATCGCCTTGCGAAATTTGGCCATCCAATCGTTGAAGGAGCAGGCTAAAGTTATGGGGATGGATGCCGGGGAAATGTCACGCTACATTATGACCGCCCAAACGCAATCCGTGCACAACGCAAATCGATACTACGGCAGCAATGGAGGCACGGCTATTCTTGGCCGCCTGAGTGATCCATTTGCATGGTCCCAGTTCTTTAATGCCCTCAAACGAGGGGACTTCAAGCGATAATGATTTCTCTATTTCTCTTCGCCGGGCTATGGGCTGCGGCGGACATCCATGAGAATGATAGCCTACCCAAGGTTCGGATCCTCGACGAAATTGAAATCGTGGGCAACAGGAAATCTAGTAACACCCTCGTCTTAAAAACAGCAAATTTCGGTGGAATAGGACAAATTGGAGGATCCGTCGAAGGGATGGTACGAAGCCTTTCTGGGGTCGCTGGCTCGGATGAACTCTCCTCCCAGTATTCTGTGCGAGGGGGTAATTTTGATGAAAACCTCCTGATTATTAATGGATTTGAGGTGTATCGACCCCAATTGGCTCGAAGTGGTCAACAGGAAGGCCTAAGTGCCATCAATCCAGATTTCGTACAGTTTTTAAAGTTTTCTGCCGGAGGATTTGACGCTTCCAAAGGCGACAAGCTTTCCTCGGTACTTGATATGACCTATCGTAGCCGTGGAACTGCGGATTTGCCCCTTCGCAAGCTTCGCCTAGGCCTATTCTCTGGCCGGGCGTTTAATAGTATTAATCTCGACCATGAAGGACCTCGCGGCCCGGTTTATGCCAGTATCGCCTTGGGACTTCGCTACCGGAGCAACGCCCCCTTTATCCGAGGCGGCGACGTCCAAGGAGACCTTCGTTCTGACGCACAGGACGTTCAACTATTCTACGAATCATCCAGTCTTCGCTGGAATCACGAAGTCCTTGCCATTGCCCAGTCAAGTACTTTTGCACTGCGTCCCAGTTCGCGAACGACCGAATTTGGCACCGTAACTGAAGTCCTTCGGCTCAATGTCTACATGCAAGGATTAGAGCGCTACCAATATCAAAACATTTTCATCGGAGGCCGAAGTCGCTATCGATTGGATGAAAACCAATCAATTTATCTGGAATCCAGCTTAGTTCAGGCCTTGGAACAGGAGAGCATGGACGTGGAGAGTGCATATCTCCTAGGAGAAGTCAACAATAATCTAGGATCAGATAATTTTGGAGAACTTTCCTATTTGCGCGGCTCTGGAGGTCATCATCGCTTTGCGCGAAATGACTTGTGGATTCGTGAAACCCAAGCCAAAATAGGTTGGACCCACGAGAGCAAATCCCAACGTTGGGACGCCTCGATCGCCTATAGACAACAGGACGGCATAGATCGAGTGCATGAATGGGTCAACATTGATTCCGCGGGATACAGCTTGCCTCATCAGCCCACGGAAGTCATTCTTCAAGGTGGAGACACCCTACAGAATCCCAAGGAGAGTCTTCGGCTCTTTCAATTGACAAACAGTGAAGGACGTTTAATCAATGGTAAATTGAGTGGCCACATCCTTTGGGAGGGTAGCAGCGAATCTAGTTCGTTCACATGGCGTTTAGGCATGCGCTATATTCGAGATAGCCGAAGTGCAGAGCAACGCCTCAGCCCACGAATTTCTGGACGCTGGAGGCTTTCGTCGGATTACGCCATGGAACTAGCCGCGGGATCCTATGCTCAAACCGCGAGTATTCGTGAATTGCGCGACTGGAAAACGGGAGACTTTTTAGGTACTGCTCGTATGCAACATGCCTGGCATGGAATCGCTGCGCTAGAGCGTGAGTTTGAATCCAAAGGCCGTCCTTTTTTCTGGCGTGGAGAGGCTTATATCAAGTACTTAGACCGTGCTTTCCCATTTGAGCAAGACGGTATGCGCGTGCGATACCTCGGAGATGGCCCTGGGGTCGCCCGGGTAATTGGGGTAGACAACCGGGTCCACAGCGAATGGCTACCTGGAACTGAGTCTTGGGCATCCCTTTCTTTGTTTCGCGCCCAAGAACGATTTGACAGCCCCCAATGGTCTGATCGAGGCAGTGATTATCGCTTCAGCTTTTCCTTGCGCGTAGAAGATGCCTTACCCGGCAACTTGCAAGACAAAGTGTACATGCAAATCAATATCACTGGAGGATTTCCTTTTGCAGCGCCCCTTGAAACGAATAAAGACTTCCGTAGCCCCCCCTACCGTCGAATGGATTTAGGATTTCAGCACGAATTTGGCCCCAGGGCCAGCTTGGGCTTGGAAGTGTTTAACTTACTCGAGATTCGCAACACGGCCTCCTATTTTTGGATCATGGATATTTCGACAGCCCGTCAGTATGCCGTACCGAACTATTTGACCAACCGCCTACTCAATCTGATCTTTCAATACCAATTATAAATGCGCATCGTAGAGCAGATTCCTCACCCCGACTTTCGTTTGGTTATTTACGCTACAGATAACCAATTCATTGTGGAGATTGAGGCTGGGCCTATGCGTCAAGCCTACCGCTTCAGCAAGGAGCGCTTCCCTACCGTTGAGGTGGTAAAGGCATGTATTCAAGAGCCATGGCTAGAAAACGTGCGTAGCCACTTTAATGGGATGTACGTTGACTGGAAAAAAACGTGGGAGTAATAAGCCCGCAGGGAGTTAAACTACCCAATACACCAATCAAGAAACCTTGACCCCCCCTGCGGACCATGTAGGAACGCCTAATTAGCGTCATTGTTCAGCCGCTTCGAAAACTTTTTGCATCCGTTTCAGGGCTTCGCTCATTTGATCTTCGGTGATAACAAGAGGTGGAGCGAAGCGGATAATATTCCCGTGAGTAGGCTTGGCTAGGATCCCAGCATCCCGCAACGCCATACAGAGATTCCAAGCTGTTTTAGATTCAGCGCTATCATTGATCAATACAGCGTTGAGGAGGCCTTTTCCTCGGATCCCTTTGACTAGGTTCAAATGGCCAATTTTCTCAGCTAGGCCCTCGCGAAATTGCTTTCCACGCTGACGAGCATTTTGCATTAAAGCCTCTTCTTCCATGACCTCCAAAGCTGCTTGGGCCACTTTGGCTGCGATCGGATTCCCACCAAATGTGGAACCGTGCTGGCCTGGTTTAATAGTCAGCATGATGGCATCGTCGGCCAAAACCGCACTTACGGGGTAAACGCCACCGGAAAGAGCCTTTCCTAAAATCAGAATGTCTGCACGTGTATACCTACCCTCTTGACGTTCGCATTGACCCGCAGCGCAATGGCAATCCCCACAAGTGGCTAGCCATGAACCTGTTCGGCCGATTCCGGTTTGAATTTCATCGGCCAAGAACAAGACGTTTCTGGCGGCACAAAGAGCCGCTGCTTTGGGAATAAAGTCTTCGGAAGGGACAACCACGCCTGCCTCTCCTTGAATGGGCTCTACCAGAAATCCTGCTACGTGAGGATCCTCAAGCGCCTCAGCTAAGGCCTCTAGATCATTGTACGGAATGTGCACAAAACCTGGCATAAAGGGTCCAAAACCGACAAAGCTGTCCGGATCACTAGAAAATGAAATAATGGCCGTCGTGCGGCCATGGAAATTCTCTCCACAGACTACAATTTTTGCCAAATTTTCGGGTACTTTCTTCACATCGTAGGCCCATCGTCTGCAGAGCTTTATGGCCGTTTCAACGGCTTCTGCCCCGGAATTCATCGCTAAGACCTTGTCATATCCAAACCGCTCAGTGATGGCTTTTTCAAACGGACCCAACTCAGAATTGTAAAAAGCACGCGAAGTGAGCGCCAATTTCTGAGCTTGTTCGATCATGGCATTTAGAATTTTCGGGTGGCCATGGCCTTGATTGACTGCAGAGTACGCGCTCAGAAAGTCGAAATATTCTTTTCCTTCCACATCCCAAACCATTACCCCCTCGCCCCTTTCGAGGACCACCGGCAATGGGTGATAGTTATGCGCTCCATGTTTGTCTTCAAGGGCTATGAAATCTGATGGGCTACGTGTCATTTCTAAAGGGTTTTTCCCAAAGATAAGGTCCGGAAGAGGACTATCTTTGAAGCATGATTTTAGAAGGAATTCTCATGGAACGCGCAGGTGGTCGAGGGATTTGTATCGCCCACACCCCGGAAGGCAAAACCATTCTTGTTTCAGGTGCCGCTCCCGGGGATGTGGCCACGATCAAAATAATTCGCAAGCGGAAGAAACATTTAGAAGCGGTCATTGAGCATTTGGACGTCCCCTCGCCGCATCGTGTTGAGCCAACCTGCTCCTACTCCGCCCATTGTGGGGGTTGTAGCTGGCAGCACGTGGCATATGCCGAGCAAACTCGATTCAAAGAAGTGGAGGTCAATGAAAACTTGCGTCGGATAGGTGGCGTGGAAGTGGCGGATAGCCGCAGTATTGTGCCTGCCCCAAAAGCATTGCGATATCGCAACAAGTTGGAATTCAGTTTCTCCGCAAGCCGCTGGCTAACCTGGGATGAGATTGCCTCGAATGAACCGATTGAAAAGGGAAATGCCTTGGGCTTTCATGTGCCAGGAATGTGGGACAAAATTATGGATATTGAGACCTGCCATCTTCAACCGGAGCCTTCCAATGCGATTAAAAACTTTATTCGCAGCTATGCCAAAGACCACGGACTGACATTTTTCCACCCAAGAGAGAAGCACGGTCTTCTTCGCACGCTCATGCTGCGCTGCACTTTGGCGGGAGAATGGATGTTAGTCCTGCAATTTTTCGAAGAACCCGGGCAGGAGGGGCTTGCACTATTGGCTGCTGTCCAGACAGAATTTCCAATGCTCGTGAGCATATACTTTGCATACAATCCTAAACCGAATGACAGCATCTACGACTTGGATTTGCAACTCTTTTATGGTCAAAGTCATTTAACTGAGCGCATGGATTCAGCCATTGCCGGAGGAAAAGAGTTGTCTTTTAAAATCGGTCCTAAGAGCTTTTATCAGACGAATCCAGAACAGGCTCATCGGCTGTACAGTGAGGCCGTCAAACTAGCTGATTTACGCGGAGGCGAAACTGTTTATGACCTTTACACTGGGACTGGGACGATAGCGTTATTTATGGCCCAAGTGGCAGGCAAGGTTATTGGGATTGAATCCGTCCCTGAAGCCATTGATGCCGCTAAAGAAAATGCGCTAATCAACGGGATAGACAATGCATTCTTCGAAGTTGGAGACATGCGGAACGCGTTTAGTGAGGAGCTTTGGGAGCGTCATGGCAAGCCCGATGTCCTCGTCACTGATCCACCAAGGGATGGGATGCATCATAAAGTGGTTGAACGACTCCTTGAGTTGGATATTCCTCGGATTGTTTACGTTTCATGCAATTCCGCAACACAAGCTCGAGATCTCGCCCTTCTGAGCGAAGCCTATGAGGTTCAAACTGTGCAAGCAGTGGATATGTTCCCGCAAACACACCATGTAGAGAACATCGTGTTATTAGTCAGAAAGTCCGGCTATGGCGCATAGCGCGCACTTCGGGGAGGGGCACGCCCAGGAGCAAACAGGCAGAGATTTAGATGGACCCATTCTAGTCTCGCAAGAGCTTTTGGCATCCGTTTCCAAAGATGTCGCCTTCCCTCTGACCGATCAAAGCCCAGGGAGATAAAGAAGTTTATTTCTGTGCTAAATTGCAATCACTATGACCGAACGCACGCTTATTCTTGATCCTGAACGAATTCACCGCATGCTTGAGCGAATGGCTTGGCAAATTTTGGAACGCCATGGTATCGAAGAGGAAGTCATCCTCGTTGGTATCAGTAAATCGGGTTTCCGCCTGGCTCAATTACTTCAAGCGAGAATTCAAGCCATCTGCAATGGCCCTATCGGGCTAGCTGAAATCTCTGTAAATAAGCGCTCTCCAGCATCCGGACCCACGGAATGCAGTTTGCGCCCACGCGACTTTGAGGGTAAGAATATCGTGGTCATTGATGACGTCTTGAATACGGGGGCGACCCTCATATATGCGGTTCATTACTTTCTTCAGGCCCCGCTTAAGCGCTTGTCCACGGCGGTACTGATTGACAGGAACTTCAAGAAGTTTCCGATCAAAGCCGACATCAAGGGAATGAGCCTTAGCACGAGCCTTCAAGACCGTGTGGAGGTAGATTTAGAGGGGAACGAAGCGGTTTACTTGATATAAGGACGCGTTAGGGAGAGCAAAGACTCTAAGACATCCACTTTTTCGACAGAAATTCGGTGGGCCGCCTTCTCATAATAGGGCAATCTCTCAAGCAAATGCTTTCCTACAAATTCAGGATACATGTCCACATCGAGGTCTTTTAGAAGAGGTCGTTCATTGCCCGCTACGGTGGAATTTCGCAATCGCTCACTCAGAAATCCCACCCCTGCATGGAGGTAAATCGTCTCGCCTTGGGCATTCATAACGTCCATATTGTCGTAAAAGCACGGACTGCCCCCGCCTACTGCAATGATGCCTTCGAGGGTTGCGCTTCGCTGAATTTCCTCCCGCTCTTGCTTTCGAAAGGCGAGTTCTCCAAAGGTGCTAATATATTCATAGATAGACATTTGAAGTCTTGATTCCAGCAGCGCATCCAGGTCATGTATCGGGAGCTGACTAGCCTTAGCCCACTTCTTGGCCCAGGTACTTTTACCTACCCCCATGTAGCCGATTAGATAGTAACGATTGCGCATGCTCAAAATTATCGGATTTTTCCCGAGCAGAAGGAATTGAATTAAAGTTTCTCGCTATATTTGCACCCTCGTTTAAAAAGCGAGAATGACTCGATAGCTCAGCTGGTAGAGCAATACACTTTTAATGTATGGGTCCTGGGTTCGAGCCCCAGTCGAGTCACAAAATGCCCTGGTGGTGAAATTGGTAGACACGCCATCTTGAGGGGGTGGTGACCTACGGTCGTGCTGGTTCGAGTCCAGTTCAGGGCACAGAAACCCCAATTCCTACACGCTCAACCTTGGGGTTCGAGCGTGTTTTTTTTACCTTGAATTGACTGCCAAGAGTTTGGGGGGTTTTTTGAAAGAAACCCTAACTCCAGATGTCTCTAATTTTTGGAATTGACGCATATAAACTTTTTAACGTACCGATTGTTTTATTTCCATGACGATGTATTTCCCTTTTCGCACGTTGGCTTTGGCATGCCTCATCGCTACGGTTTCATCCTGCCAGGCTCAAACACCCTCAACTATGTCTGAAAACCCTAATCCAACGGTCAAATCTGACTCAGAATGGCTTGCCCAACTCGGGCCAGAACGCTACCGAATCCTTCGTCAAAAAGGCACTGAATATCCACGAAGCGGAGTATATGATCAGCATTTCGAGGAAGGAACATACCATTGCGCTGGCTGTGGGACGACGCTATTTACGTCTGATTCCAAGTTTGATGCACATTGCGGATGGCCCAGTTTTGATCAGGCAGTAAATTCAGAGGTTGTCTCAGAGTCCCGTGACGTAAGCGTGGGGATGATTCGGACGGAAATTCTTTGTCGCACCTGTGGCGGACACTTAGGTCACGTATTTGACGACGGCCCTACAGAAACTGGACTGAGATACTGTGTAAATAGCCTTAGCCTCACGTTCGAGCAGGACAGCATCCAAGGCGCTAAATGATGGCTTGAAAATTGCTCTAGTCCTTTTCATGAAACACGCCCTTTTCCTCCTCCCCTTCGCCTTAGGGGCTTTGACCAATTGCGAAGACACCTCAGTGTGCGACATGTCTTTTCATACAGTCGGTTTTACGTGGTCTGATTCCAGCCAAATACCAGACAAGGTGGATGTCGTTGTGCGTGAAACCAAAGACAGCCTTAGGAGTCATTTTACAGGTTTACCCGGCTATTATCCGGTCGTGACGGATGAACATCAAAGTCTTTTTTTCAATATCGACTTCATTGTGGATGTGTATGTCTATGATTCAAACGATAGTTTGTTGACTCAAAATGAATGGCTTATCACTGCTGACCGCTGTCATATTCAAAAAGTCAGCGGGCCTGATATTCTTCCTTAGACAGGATGGGTAAATGCATAAATTGAGTATATATTTGCACCTCCAATTTGGGAGATTAGCTCAGCTGGTTCAGAGCACCTCGTTTACACCGAGGGGGTCGGGGGTTCGAACCCCTCATCTCCCACCAAAGCCGCAGCATACTGCGGCTTTTTTTATTAAGCACCCTAAGCACCTAACAAATTCACCTTGAGAGTATATCAACGCTTGGCATTAGCCTCCATAGTCCTTTCGATAGTGCTTCTTTACATTCTTAAGCCTGATCAAAAGGATCACAGCGAAGAGGCTGTAACGAATGGAGTTCTTTATCTCGAAAGTCAAGCCAAAGAAGCTGGTTTGAAGGGTGGTTTCGTTTCGTGGGGAAGCAATCAACTTGCGGAAATGACTATCTCCGTAAAGAACTATCAATCCTTTGCTCTCTTCTCCACGGGAGAAGTCTATGTGGCCGGGATCAAAAGAGGCGATAGCTTTGGCTGTGCGTCAAAAGTGTGGATACTCTGGGAACCTTTGGAATCAGATGAAACAAGAAATTAGGCACGAAAAGATCGAAAGCTTGTAAAAAGAAAAAGGGCGCCCTATGGGCGCCCTTGAAGCTTTACGATGCTGACCTTACTTGGATACGCTGTATCCGAGGCTTGTCAAATAAGCAATGCGCTCTTGAACAATTGAATCTTCACGGCGAGAAATCTCTTTAGAAATACTCTTGCTAAATCCTTCTAGTTCTTCGGATGAAAATTTACCTAAAAATTGAGAAGCAAAAAGTCCCTTTAAGGTTTTGTTATTATTCTGATTTTCACGAAAATGGGCGACAAGTTGACCTGGAGTCATAGGTATAAATTTTAAAAGTTTTATCAAATGTAATATGAATATTAGAAAGAATAAAATAAATATTCATTTTTAGTCATTTACAAATGTTTATTTCAAAAATTAAGTACCTTAAATATCGCATCTTCTATCCGAGAATTTGCTAAAAATCCTTGCTCTAAATTAGCAGAAAATGGAATGGGAATATCCAATGAGGTCACTACTTCTACAGGAGCATCTAAATTGGTAAAACACTTAGCTTGAATCTGGTGGCTCATGTCCGCAGCGAAAGACCCACGGAAGCTGTCCTCTTGAATTATCACACAGCGCCCTGTTTTTCTAACTGAATTTTGAACGGTTTCAAAATCCATAGGGACCAACGTGCACATATCAATCACCTCAGCAGACAAGCTCGGGTGTTTTTTTTGCCATTCTTCAATCCAGCGCATTCCCAGCCCATAGGATACGAGGGTCACATCCTTTCCTTCCGTTCGGACCCTAGCCTTTCCAAAAGGAAGAACATACGCTTCCTGAGGGACCTGGCTTTCTTGCGAACGATATAAGGCCTTGTGTTCAAAGAAGAGTACCGGATTAGGATCCTGGAAGGCCTGGATTAGCAATCCCTTAGCATCATAGGCGTTAGAGGGGTAGACCACTTTGAGCCCAGGTACCCGGGTAAACCAGGCTTCTGTACTCTGGGAGTGAAATGGGCCAGCGGCCACTCCTGCACCCGTAGGCATTCGAATGACCATATTAAGCGATTGTCCCCAGCGATAATGAAGCTTTGCGGCTTGATTGCAGATTTGGGTCATGGCTTCGGTGACAAAGTCCGAAAATTGCATTTCGACCATTACCGCGTGACCCTCGACTGCCAGGCCAACACCCGCGCCAACAATGGCAGATTCACAGAGCGGTGTATTTCGCACTCGATCTTTTCCAAAGCGTTCAACAAAACCTTCGGTGGCTTTAAACACCCCACCATAATCTGCAATGTCCTGGCCCATCAAAATCAGGTTGGGGTTCAAGTCCATAGCTGCCTCTAAACCTTCCCGAATGGCATCGATCATACGGCGTGTATGGACCGGCCCAGTGGGTTCGGCTGTGGGGCCCGAGGCGACCTGTTCCGCATAGACATCCTTTAACTCCAACTCTGCGTTAAAAACAGGATTAGGCTCTTCCAAAGCCTCATTCAAAGAATCCAAGACCAACTTGTGGCAATTGTCCTCTAATAACTTAAGGTCTGTTTCATTCATCCATTGATTCATCAAGATATGTGACTTAAATCGATCAATGGGATCTTTATCCTTCCATGAATCAATGAGCCCTTCAGGGTAGTATTTCGTTCCAGAAGCTTCTTCATGACCACGCATGCGAAATGTGACACATTCTAAGAGTATAGGACGTGGGTTTTCACGTATGGATTCCGTCAATTTTTTACTCAAGGAATAGACCGCCTCGAAATCATTTCCATCGACGGAATGCGCCTCCATCCCATAGGCTGGACCTTTGACCGTGAATGAATCAAAGACGAATTGTTCTTTTGAAGGCGTAGACAGGCCCCATTGATTGTTCTCTATTACGATAAGCACAGGCAAACTCCAGACGGCAGCCACGTTCAATGCTTCATGAAAATCACCTTCGGATGCCCCTCCATCACCACTAAAAACAAGAACGCACTTCTTCTCTCCGCGAAGTTTTCGGGCCAAGGCTAAGCCATCCGCCACTCCGAGTTGCGGTCCTAGATGGCTAATCATTCCAAAAATCTTATGTTCTGCACTGCCAAAATGGAAGGATCGATCCCTCCCCTTGGTGAATCCAGTCATCTTGCCTTGAAACTGGGCAAAGAGTTTGCGCAATGGGATGTCTCGAGTGGTAAAAACGCCTAAATTCCGATGCATAGTGCAAATCCATTCGTCGTCCTCCATCGCTAGCGCCGTTCCTACAGAAACAGCTTCTTGGCCATACGAAGAAAACCATTTGGAAATTCTGCCCTGACGCAACGCAATGAGCATTCGATCCTCCACGGCGCGAGGCAAAAACAGAGATGTGTAGGCGGCAGAAGCGTTTTTAGCTGAAAATTCCATGCAATTCGACGTGGGTTGTGTTCGTACAAAGGTGGGGCAGGAAGTACATTTGTCGTATGAACCTGCAAACTCTCAACCTACAGAATTTCGTCCAAGGCGATTCTTCAGAGCGTCAAGCCTTTGTTTCTAGCCTAGGAAGTGCTTTTGAAAGTATTGGCTTCGCGGCTATCGAAGGGCATGGATTTAGCAATTCGGAGCGCGACGCTCTTCAAGGGGTCATTAAAGACTTCTTTGAACAAGCTACCGAAGAAAAAATGCGATCACACAACCCTAAAGCGAAAGGCCAGCGAGGCTACACTCCTTTCGGCATTGAACATGCCAAAGGGGAATCGCGTCCAGACCTCAAAGAGTTTTATCAATGGGGGCCTATGAATGCGACAGAGCGGAGTTTAGCTCCCAACATTCAAGTTCCTCATGTGGATAATTTAGATTCGACAGTAAAATCAGCCTATGAGAAATTGGAGATGGTGGGTCAAAATTTAATGCGTGCCATTGCATTGCATTTAAACCTTCCAGAAAACTTTTTCGACGCATACTTGGACCAAGGCCATTCGATCTTCAGGGCGATTCACTACCCCGGTCAAACAAGCCCCATGGTTGAGGGAATCCGTGCTGCCGCGCATGAAGATATCAATTTGATCACTTTACTCATGGGTGCTTCAGCCGAAGGATTGGAGCTCTTGAATAAAGAGGACCAGTGGGTACCTATTCACGTCACTTCTGAAGTTTTAGTCATCAATGTTGGCGATATGCTGCAGCGGTTGACAAACAACCTGCTACGAAGCACGACCCACCGTGTCGTAAATCCATCTGCAGATAAATGCCATCTCCCACGCTTTTCCATGCCCTTCTTCGTGCACCCAGCAGAAGAAATGCCATTGAATTGTTTGGACTTTTGCGTGAGCCCAGACCATCCGAAATCCTACGAAGACATGACCGCCGGTGCCTATCTACACGAGCGACTCGTGGAAATTGGTCTCGCTTAGGAATGCGTATTGATATCATCTCTGTCCTTCCGGAGCTCATCCGGAGTCCATTCGAAGCGAGTATTCTAAAACGCGCCCAGCAAAAAGGCATCGTCGAAGTACAGTTGCACAATCTCAAGGATTTTGGGATGGGCAAGCATCGACAGGTGGATGACTATTCCTTCGGCGGAAATGCGGGCATGGTTTTACGTCCAGAACCTTTGTTTGAATGTATTGAGTTCCTCCAATCTCAACGGAGCTATGACGCGATTATTTACACCACACCCGATGGTCGTCGTTTTGATCAAAAGGCAGCGAATAACTTGTCTCTTCTAGAAAACATACTCGTCATATGCGGCCATTATAAAGGAATAGATCAACGTGTGCGGGATCATTTCGTAACCCACGAAATAAGCATAGGAGACTATGTTTTAAGTGGCGGAGAATTAGCCGCCGCTGTAATTTCCGATGCGATTATTCGTTTAATCCCAGGGGTGTTGAACGACGAAACATCTGCCCTAACCGACTCATTTCAAGACAATTTACTAGCTCCGCCAGTATATACTCGACCAGCTGAATTTCGTGGCCTAGATGTTCCCGAAGTCCTCACCTCGGGCCATTTTAAAAAGATTGAAGACTGGAATCACGAGCAAGCGTTGCAACGAACCAAAGAGCGCCGTCCTGACCTTCTTGAGGACTAAGATCTTACTGACTTTTTGGGTATACAATTTATTTAGCTTTTTTATATCTTTGCCGACCCGATCGGAGGAACCTAAACGCGCTTACATTAAGCCGTTTGAGCCAAAGTGAGGATTCAAGCGACGTTAACCTCTGGCCATCGTGGCGAATGTTGACGATCGATGAACGCACAAAATGCACAGCTATGGACCTGATTAAATACGTCCAAGAAAAATTTGTCGAATCGAAGGAGTTCCCTTCATTCGCGGCTGGTGATACCATCACCGTCTACTACCAAATTCGTGAAGGAGAAAAAACCCGAACGCAGTTCTTCCGCGGCGACGTTCTTCAGCGCAGTGGCTCGGGAACTACCGAGACCTTCACCATCCGTAAAATGTCCGGAAATACCGGCGTTGAGCGTATTTTTCCGGTAAACATGCCAAACCTCGAGAAGATCGAAGTAAACAAGCGCGGTAAAGTTCGTCGTGCACGTATCTTCTACCAACGTGAGCGTACAGGTAAATCAGCTCGTATTAAGGAGCGCCGTGGATAAGTCGTAAAGGCTTGGTCTTTGACCCCAATTTCTTTTAAATGGAGCCTTCGGGCTCCATTTTTATTTGCTCAAAACTTGAAACACAGTGCGCCGATTCATCGCGCGACCACTGGCATTGGCATTATCTGCAATCGGCAAACTATTGCCGTAGCCCTTGGCTGTCATTTGACTCGACACTACCCCCTCCATTTCTAAATAATCCATCACCGCATGCGCTCTTTGATCAGAGAGCAATTGATTGTCACTTGCTCTACCTACGTTGTCGGTATGACCTTGAAGTTCAATGCGCATCGTGGGATGCGCCTTTAGATATTGGACAAATGGCCTTAACGAGGCTTTATCCAGTGGAGACATCTGATAACTGTTGGTCGCAAATCGAACAGAATTCAACGAGAAGCTCTCACCGACCTCTAATTTTTTAGCCTCTAAGATGGGCACTTTAGCTTCCTCGTACCGAGGTTCCACCTCCACACGTACGGCCGTAAATCCCACTTCGGGGTTTTCTATGCTGACCACATAGTCACTCACTTCGGTAGCGGAAACAACGGCCGTAAAGGTGCCGGTTGCCGCATCGACTCGAACACGTGTGACTTCGCGTGTCTTTAGATTCTCGATACGCAAACTCACGCCATCGGGCAGTACATCTGCTCCTTCCACAGCCCCAGTCAGGAAGGCAACTTGATCGCCCCGTGAGGACTCCGCTAAGGGAAAGCCATAAAAGTCGTAGCCAGAGCCTGCGGGCAGGTCCCCTACTTTCTCATTGCTGGAGAAATAGGCCATGGGAGATTTCGCTGCTACGGAAAATCCAACCTCTGCTTTATCCGTATTGATTGGATAGCCTAGGTTTTGAGGAGCTGTTTCTTGGCGTGAATCCACCACAAAGACATCAAAGTCTCCAAGGCCAGGGTGCCCATTTGATGAAAAGAACAAACTGTGACCATCGGCGTGTAGGAAAGGCGATTTCTCATCCCCATCGGTATTAATACGAGGGCCCAAGTTCCGCGGATCCGACCAACTACCATCCACCTCTCGACTCACCTCATACAGATCTAAGCCCCCAAATCCTCCTTCGCGATTAGACGTAAAGATCAAACGATCCCCATTCGCCGAGAGTGTCGGCTGAGATTCCCATGAATTCGGGCGGTTGACGGTCTCCAAAGCTTTGAAGTCGAGCCAAACATCATACGTGTTTTGGACTAAAAATATATCGCAGTTCCGATAGCCATTCCCCAGTAATTGACAAGATGTTAAGGCCATCCACCGATTATCTGCCGTTAAACTTGGCCCACCTTCATTGAATCCTTGATTAAAGGGAGGCGACAGTTCCGAAATATCTTTTACCCCGTCCGGTCCATTGCTTCCAACGCAGAACTCTTCTTTGAGGCGACGAATGGGCGCCGGACCACTTTTTCGATCCAAAACCTCCTGACGGCGCGTGAAGTACCACGTTGCCTCATCAGGGCTAAGAACGCCTAAAAATTCATCTGCAGAGGCGTCGAGACCGGAAATACGATAGGGCTCAAAGGCAATAGGGTGCCTCTTTAAAGAATCTACGAGGGCCCACGTGGCTAATTGCTTGCGTGCATCCGTCAAAAAAGGGGATCCGGAAGGCGCCTCTGCTACGAAAGTCTGAAGCATGCGCTGGGCATCCTCTTGACGACCTTGACCAGCCCACAGCGCGCCCAACTTGTATGCCAAGTCTGGATGATAACCGGGGCACGCGATGTACACTTGGTTCAGCAGTGAAGAGGCCATTTCTGCTTTTCCTAAAAGCAAGTTCATTTCCGCATTCAAATAATTCAAGTGAATGCTTTGCTCTGGTGATTTTCGAATTGCCGTATTGAGATACACCCGCGCCATGTTGACATCTCTTCGGTCAAGCGCCTGCTCGGCTTTCAGCACTTCAGGCGTTGGCTCTGGGGCCGCGGAACAAGAACCAAGCTCGACTTGCGCATGCATCGCGTAGCCTCCGAGTATGTAGCCAAATAACAGGAGTATTTTTCTCATCCTCCCCACTGCCCTTCCGACTCAGAAACGGCTACCGCTACCGAAGCATCCCCGGTGACGTTGATTACGGTTCGGCACATATCCAAAATCCGATCTACCGGGAAGATGATGGCAATCCATGCCGGATTCAAGCCTACAGCATCGAGGACCATGATAAGCATGATGAGTCCCGCGGAGGGTATCGCTGCCGCTCCGATGGATGCAAAGACGGCCGTTACGATGATGATCATCTCTTGAGCCAGACTCAAGTCCAATCCATGCAATTGAGCCAAAAACAAGACCGCAACAGCCTGATAGAGGCTCGTTCCGTCCATATTCACCGTGGCGCCAATAGGCAGAGTGAACTGGGAAATCTCTTCATTGACCTTTAAATGCTCATGCACACATTCCATCGTCACGGGAAGGGTCGCCGCCGAAGAGCTCGTGCTAAAAGCCAGCAATTGGGCCGGACGAATGTTCTGATGCAAGAAGCGAAAACTTCGCATCCAGGAATAGCCTTTTTTGCGGACAAACCACCAAACTAAGGTGGGATATATGATCAAAGCCATGAGCACTAGGCCTCCTACTACGGTAAGCATATATACGCCAAAGGAAGAGAGTAGATCCGTGAATCGGCTCGGATCATCCCCTGCGAGCTGTGAGAGGGTGCTAGCCATGAGTGCAAAAACGAAGAAGGGCGCAGCAAGCATGACAATTTCAACCATCTTGATGAAGACTTGGGCACTTTGGCTCATGAAAGCACGAATGGTCTCCGTTTGCGTTTTGGGCATCATCACGATGGCAATCCCAAAAAAGAGTCCAAAAAATATAACCTGAAGCATCAAGGAGTTATTGAAGGCCAAAAAGATATTACTAGGTACCATGTCCACTAAAAAGGCCAAAGGTCCCCGATTTGATTCCGCTCGTGCCGAGGCAATCTTATCCCCTAAGTCCATGGAGGAAACTTCTAAAGCCGGGATACGATCTTCATAGTCTGGATTCTCGGACCACCACTGCCCATCCGGTGATGGTTTGCCTTCGGATTGGAGCCAAGCTTCAAATCCTAGACGGTTTTCGAGCACCTGGTCTGACGATACAAAGGTCCCTGGCTGAATGACATTTCCCAACATCAGGCCAATGAGTATGGCAATCAAAGTGGTTCCGATGTAGAGCCCTAAGGCCTTTCCACCTATTCGCCCCAGCGCCTTGGGATCACCCAACTGGCCAACCCCATCAATGAGGCTGAACAAGACCAAAGGAATGGCAATCAACTTCAGGGCATTAATGAAGATGATTCCAAACGGGGATATCCAATCTTGCGTAAAGGCAGAGCCCCCCATAAATGAGCTAACAACCGCCCACACAATACCCAGCATCATACCTAGGATGATCTTCGTATGCAATTTCATTTTGAGATCTGTTGAATGCGTTGTGCTAAAGAAAAATCAGCCAAAACCAGGGCGACCATGGCTTCGACAATAGGCACTGCGCGCGGCAGAACCGCCGGATCGTGCCGACCTTCAATTTGTATCGCCACGGAGTCCCCTTGGCGATTAACTGTTTGCTGGGATTGCTTAATGCTCGCAATAGGCTTAAACGCCAAACGGAATAAAATGGGCATTCCATTTGAAATTCCGCCTTGAATCCCTCCTGAATGATTGCTAGATGTCTGTCCCGTGGCGATAAAAGGATCGTTTTGAATGGAGCCCCGTGAATCGGCTCCTGAAAATCCTGAACCGAACTCGATTCCCTTGGCCGCATTGATTCCCATAAGGGCATAGGCCAAGCGGGCAGATAACTTGTCAAAAACGGGCTCTCCCCAACCCGCTGGCACCCCATCCACCCGGCAGGCAATGACACCTCCCGCGGAATCCCCTTCCGTCTTCAGGGATTCTAACGCCGCTTGCATCTGCTGTGCTGTCTCAGGGTGCGGGCAACCTGTGATGTGTAATGATGCATTTTTCGGGTCAAAGCGAGCTTCGGCTGGGATGCCAATTCCTGCCATGCGCTCCACAAAAGGCATAATGCGAAGATCCGCAGGCAGAAGCTGCGCCGCTAATGCGCCCGCTACGACTCTACAAACCGTCTCACGCGCTGAGCTTCTACCTCCGCCTCGATGATCTCGAAGGCCATACTTAGCTTCATAGGTGTAGTCCGCATGAGAAGGGCGGTACTGATCATGAATCGCTTGATAGTCTTTGGAGCGTTGGTCCGTGTTTTCAATGATAAACCCAATCGACGAGCCCAAGGTTTGACGCTTGCCTTTAGCGTCCGCTTCGGGATGAAATCCGCTGAGGAAGCGCACCTCATCCTGCTCTTTTCGCTCGGTTGTTAGCGCATTCTGGCCTGGGCGTCTTCGATCCAATGCGCGCTGAACCTCTTCAAGATCCATCCAAATCCCCGCGGGGACTCCATCCAAAACGCCCCCCATTGCGGGTCCGTGAGACTCCCCAAATGTGCTCAATCGTAAAATCTCTCCAAAGCTGTTCCCTGCCATATCCTCAAAAATACGCGATACCCTACCTTCGTTCCATGCGCACGCGATTAGAAAACCTGGACGGTTTGGCTTTAACCTTTGCGAATGAGGCGTCACCGGCCTTTCTTTCCGGAAAGAATATGGATGAAGCTCCGATTCTTCGAAACGCCTTCCTCGATATGGAAGGCGGAATGATCGTTGGATTTGGCCTCATGGACGACATAAGGCCCGAAGATGACCCGCCACGAATTCGCCGGGTCGACGGACGCGGCCGTTGGGCGCTTCCTGCTCTAATCGACTCCCATACCCATATGGTATTTGCAGAAGAGCGTTCTGAAGAATTTGAAATGCGAATGCGGGGCGCGACGTATGCCGAGATTGCTGCCGCCGGAGGCGGTATTCTGAATTCTGCTGCTGCTTTAGAGGTCTGTTCCGAAGAATCTCTTGTCCATGCTTTACTACAGCGTTTGAGCCAAGCGAGAACTAGCGGCAGCGCCGTGGTAGAAATCAAGAGTGGTTATGGCCTTTCCCTAGACGCTGAAATAAAAATGCTTCGGGTGATCAAACATGCCAAATCGCTCACACGAATGCCTCTATTTGCAACATTCTTAGGTGCTCATGCCGTCCCTTCGCGCTTCCAAGGCCAACGCGAAGTCTATTTCGACGAAGTTCTAAATGTCATGCTCCCTGCCATTGCTTCGGAAGGCTTGGCTGACTTTGTAGACATTTTTTGTGAGGACCAATACTTTACGCCGAACGAACTCTCTCGCCTCGCAGAAGCTGCAACGCGCCTTGGACTGCCCCTGAAGGCGCATGTGAATCAATTTACCAGCACTGGTGGAATCCAAGCTAGCATCGCTTCAAAAGCTTTAAGTGTAGATCATTTGGAAGTAATGACCGAGCAAGATATCGCGGACTTAAAAGACGCATGGTCGAATAGCACAGGTCCAATGCCCGTTGCCCTCCCTGGCTGCTCCCTTTTCTTGAACATCCCCTACGCGCCTGGACGTCAAATGATTGATTCAGGGCTTCCTCTTGCCTTAGCTTCAGATTTTAATCCAGGTTCTGCCCCCAGCAGCAATTTAATGCTGGTGTGGAGTTTAGCCTGTCATCAGATGAAACTCACACCCATGGAAGGATTGGTGGCTCTCACCATCAACGCAGCAGCAGCTCTTGGAGTTAGCCAAAGAATGGGTAGCATTGCTATAGGCAAAGAAGCTCATGTCCTTTTGACCAAACCCATACAAGGTCTGGCTAGTCTTCCCTATCATTTTGGAGAGAATTTAATCGAACACACATTTGTTTTTGGCCAATGAACCCATTTGATTCTTACCAAACGCGCAGCGGCGAACGCCGTCTTGGAGACCTACTAAAGCAACGAGCTGCTGGCGAGGGACAGTACATTTTTGTTGGGGTGGCCGAGGATATAGGCGTTCGAGCGAATCTGGGCCGCGCAGGAGCGGCATCTAGTCCTGCCGCTATCCTCGAGGCGCTGGCAAAACTGCCCCTAAATCCATGGTCCGAATCGCTCGACCTCGGCTGGATTTGGGTCGATGTGGCCGACCTCCAGGTCGCTTCTCAGGCTCATTCCGGCCCCGAAGGCCTCCCCGCCTTGCGCGAACTGGTCGCTCAAGTAGATGCCCGCGTAGAAGCAGCCGTGCAGCCATTATTTGCTGCCGGCAAAATCCCTATTCTGCTAGGAGGAGGACACAACAATGCCTACCCTTTACTCAAAGCGGCTGCAGTGCGACAGCCCATGAATGCCTTGAACCTGGATCCTCACCCGGATTGCCGGGCCTTGGAAGGACGTCATAGCGGCAACGGGTTTAGCTACGCTCATGCAGCTGGCTATCTAAATCGCTATTGCGTGCTTGGATTAAGCGAGCATGGCTGTAATGAGGCGAGCTGGGAGATGATTCAGAGCACGCCTGGATGGACGGCCTTGAGCTATGAATCCTGGGCCATACGCGGAGAGATGGATTTTACCACGGCACGTAATCTAGCCCTTCAGCACGTTCAGGCGAGCAAATTTGGGATGGAAGTATGTGCCGATGGCATCGTAGGCTGTCCGAGCAGCGCTCAAACTGAACTTGGTTGGACGTGGGAGCAGGTGGCCGAATCCGTCTATCTCGCGGGTCAAAGTGGACAAGCCGCATACCTCCATCTGGCCGAAATAGCTTTGGGGCTTTGCCCTGAGGAGCGTCGAGCCGCGGTAGCAAAGGCCGCTGCTTGGACGGCTATGCAGTTCATCCGCGGCTGCGAAAGCCCAATGGAATGAACTGGCTGGAGTGCGTTGCCAATGTATCGGAGGGTCGGCGACACGAGGTTATTTCTGTGCTCCAAAGGGCCATTCAGAGCATTCCTGACGCCCTTTTGCTCCATGCAGATTCAAGCTATGATGCGCATCGCACTGTGTTCACTTTTGTGGGACCTGAAGATGCTGTCGTGAACGCGGTATTGCACCTTGCTCGGGCTTGTCATGAGCATATTGATATGCGGCAACACAGCGGATATCATCCACGCATTGGCGCGCTCGATGTCTGTCCAATTATTGCCCTTTCGCCTGAAGCAGAGAATTCAGCAGAACATGCCGTGCGACGAATCGCCACAGGACTGGCTGAGGGCGGCATGGGAGGATGGTTTTACGCACTTAGTGCGCAGCGGGAGCAGTATCGCGATTTGGCGGAGGTTCGGCGCGGTGAATATGAGGGACTGCCTGCCCGCGCGACAAGCTTTGACTTTGGCGGATTTGATCCACGCTTCGGGGCGATCGCTCTGGGAAAACGGCCTTTTTTGATCGCCTACAACATCAATGTGAAAAGTCGAGATCTCGGACTTGTTCGCGAGGTCGCTCGACGGATTCGTCAAAAAACTCCTGGCGGCCTGCCCGGTGTCAAGGCCATTGGCTGGGATAGCCCAGTATTTTCATGTAGCCAAGTGAGCTGTAATATTGTGAACTTGAATGAATGCAGCCTAAAGCAACTTTTTGACCGAGTTCAACGTGAGGTGCATACGCTCGGCTCTTCTTTGAAGGGCTCTGAATTGATTGGCTTAGCACCTATTTACGCCTTTCGCGATTTTGACCGCATTGAGGATGCTGTAAACTATCTCGGGCTGGACAGGGTTAAATCATTTAGAATTTCAGAACGAATTTTAGAATATCGACTACCTAATGCACCGTTAGATAAAGAAGTATGAATTTAGAAAATAAACGCATCCTCATTACGGGTGCCTCTTCGGGCTTGGGCAAAGCAATGGCCAAGGCACTCATTTCCAAAGGGGCCCGAGTTCTCATTACAGGACGCGACGCTGAAAAAGTGCAGCATGTTGCCAATGAGTTAGGCTGCTGGGGTTTGGCTTCCTCTATTGCTTCTGAGGAGGCCGTTCATGAGCTATTTGCTGCCATGGATCTGACTTGGGGTGGCATCGACATCCTCATTAACAATGCGGGCATAGGCTACTTTCATCCCGTTGAAGAGGTGCAATGGGCGCACTTGGAGGAGATCTTTCATACCAACGTATTTGGCGCGGCTATGGCGGGCCGTGAAGCGGCCATACGCATGAAGGCGCAATCTTCAGGGCACATAATCAATGTCGCTTCCACTGCGGGATCTCGAGGCTTCAAGAATGGAACGGTCTACGCTGCTTCCAAATTTGCACTCAAAGGCATGACCCAATGTTGGATGCATGAATTGCGGCCACATAATATTCGCGTCACGCTTCTTAGCCCTTCGGCGGTACCAACGGCATTCAACGTTGAAAACCGCGAAGAAAAAGGCTTAAAAGACGGCTTACTAAGCCCGAAGGAATTGGCGCATGCGGTAGTTTCTGTCCTCGAAATGGATAGTCGTGGATTTATACCAGAACTTGAAGTTTGGGCTACTAATCCTTTTTAAATCAATTATTTGGTATCCTATGGTTCATTACTTTGAACCATAAAAATGGAAGCAAGGTCAAGACCATCATTGCTGGATAACCCGCAGGCATCTGAGGCGCATGGTCATGGTTCAATAGAATCGGATACTTTTTATGGGGTGAGGCATGATGATCACTATGGCGTGTCAGCTCAAAGAGCATAAATCGCCCAAGTGGATGATTCGAATTCCAAGAGTGAATGGGCGTCGTCGTTTCATAACGCAGATCAGATTCCTTTTTTCGTTGCAATCCATAATGCTCGATATAATTGACCGTCTCAAGGAGCAGAAAACCAAGCACTGAAGCCAGGATCCAGGGCCCTGCCGCCATGGGTTCGATCCATAATATGGTCAAAAAAAGCGCCACTTCCCACATGCACAATCGTCCCATCAGCGCTCGATCAATCCGCCACGCCGAACGCCACGCACCCCATACGGATCTCATCCAAAAGGCATAGATGCTTTCATTCTTTCGGGCCGAGGAGGGATCTTCCGGTGTCGCCACGTGCTTGTGGTGCCCCCAGTTGTGATCAATAAAAAACTGAGCATATAAGGTGGTCACTAAGAGCATCTGAGCTAAGGTCTGGTAGTGTTTTTGGGGGCGATGGCCCAGTTCATGAGCTACATTAATAGCCAAAGCGCCAGAAGACACACCATAGGCAGTAATATGCCCTGCCAATGAGAGATAATCTCCTCTTGCGATATCCTCTGGGGAAACCCATATCAAAAGGACGAGCGCATACAGTTGCGCAGGCAAGGCAAGGAGAAGTAAAAGGTCAAACCAAGCCGACTGCTCTCGCTTGCTTCTCAGCTGCACTGGTGGGTTTTGCACCATGGGAGGGAGAATAATCTCAAGTAGCGGGACGAACCCAAAGGCATAAGCCAAGGCTATGAATGCTGCCCATCCTTCCGAGTACATTGAGACACAGACCGATAATGTCAAAGAAAAGGCAAGAAGATAGCGTAGGTGAGCAAACATATTGAACGTTTATTTCTTGAAGTTAGGCAAACTGCCTATGAAATTCAGGATTTCCATTCGCACAAACATTTCTTCGCTGTACCAGTCATATTTCCTCGTTTTTTTGACCATTGGGGCGTGTTGTCGACTTCGATAGGCAAATTCATCGAGATGCTCCGCACTTTCCCAGACTGAAAGCGTGGCTTGCTCAATAAGCGGGTACTCTCCTACTCCTTTGGCATAGCGGACGCCGGGCTGTTCGGCAATCCGTCGAGACGCAGATGGGACATTCCACCAAAAACGGAGTGCTTGACGGCGACGTATGCTCGCGCGCGTGAGGACCGCCAGGGGTCCTTTCCATTCAGAATTAGTCTCGGGAAAGGCAAAGGGCTCTTGTCCATTCCATGTGCCATGTCCTTTGCGGGGTCGCGCATCCCATCCATAGACTCCGTTAGCATAGCCTCGTAGATCAATAAAAATCGCGTTTGAATTCCAGAAATCATCGGATTGTTCTTTACTCTCCCAGACGGTAAACCACGCATAGGTCCCCCAATCGGGCCAGATAGAAAATCCTTGCCCCGCGCCACTTCCAAGCATCTTACCAAAGCAAAGTCCGGGCGCCTCGATCCCCTGCCGAAGACTAATGCCCATGGCACCAAAGGCCCTCCAGCGAGCTCTAAAGCCCGTGAATGTCATGAATCGTACAGAGATGTGTCGGCCTTTGGGCTTCATTCGGTCAATTTGTCAGTTTATTTCTTCTAACAACCGGCGTGGCATGCGCCTTGTTTAGTTCCCTAACGTATAAAATTAAATCAAAGCATTATGGCGACTGGAAAAATCAACGTTTCGGCGGACAATATTTTCCCCATTATCAAAAAATTCCTCTACAGCGATCACGAAATCTTTTTAAGAGAGCTCATATCAAACGCAGTAGATGCAAGCAATAAACTCAAAACCCTGGCCAATCTAGGCGAATTCAAGGGCGAGCTTGGAGATATGACCATACAGGTCCACATCGACAAAAAAAAGAAGCAACTACGCATCATTGACCGAGGCATCGGAATGACGAAAGATGATGTCCAGAAATACATTAACGATGTGGCCTTCTCCGGAGCGGAGGAATTTGTCAAACAATATGAAGGCAAAGTGGAAAAAGGCGCTATGATTGGGCACTTTGGATTAGGATTCTATTCCAGTTTCATGGTATCCTCCAAAGTTGAAATCAAATCCCTTTCATGGAAATCTGAAAACGAAAAAGAAGGGGCCCACTGGAGCTGTGACGGCTCGCCAGAATTTGAAATGAAAGGCTGCAGTCGTAAAGACCGCGGAACAGAAATTATCCTACACATTGATAGCGAGAGTGAGGACTTTCTTGAAGAACACAAAATCAAGGAACTACTGAAGAAGTATGCCCGATTTATGAGCATACCCATTCAGTGTGGAGAAAAGGAAGAACGGGTGAATATGGCCGCTGAAGGCGAAGAAGCCAAATATGAGTCGGTCAAATCCGCTGATATTATCAACGAAACCGAGCCCGCTTGGACCAAAAAGTCGAGCGAACTGAGCGATGAGGACTATAAGAACTTCTACAAAGCCCTCTACCCTTATTCGTTTGAGGACCCCCTCTTCCATATTCACATCAACGTAGACTACCCATTCGACTTGACAGGCATCCTGTTCTTTCCAAAGATTAAGCCGAACATGGAGCTTCAAAAGAACAAGATTCAGCTCTACCAAAGTCAAGTATTCATCACGGACAACGTCGAAGGTATCGTCCCAGATTTCTTGACACTTCTTCACGGCGTGATCGACTCAAAGGACATCCCGTTGAACGTTTCTCGCTCCTATTTGCAGGCAGATGGCAACGTCAAAAAAATCAGTGGACACATCACAAAAAAAGTGGCGGACAAACTGGAAGAAATGTTCAAAGCGGATCGGGTGGACTTCGAAAGCAAGTGGAAGGACATTTCTATGATCATCGAATACGGCATGGTCACAGACGAAAAATTCCACGAACGTGCTCAAAAATTCAACCTTTTAAAGTCCGTCGTCGAAGACAAATACTACACCCTAGAGGAGTACTTGGAGAAGATTTCCGCCTTGCAAACTGACAAGGAAGGACAACGCGTAGTTCTGTACGCTTCGAATGCTGACGCTCAGCACAGCTACATCCAAAAGGCGAAAGCCGAGGGCTATGATGTGATTTTATTGGATTCGCCCATTGCCGGACACAGTATTCAGAAGTTCGAAGGCAGCCAAGAAAAACTTCGCTTTGCCCGTGTAGACAGTGACTTACTCGATAAGCTCATCCCAAAAGGCGACGAGCGGACATCGATCTTGACTGAAAAGGAAATTGAGGCCTTGAAGGGTCATGTTGAGGGTGCTTTAAATAGCAAAACGTACACCGTGCGCACAGAAGCCTTAGGCAGCGATGACGCACCTATGATGATTACTATTCCTGAATTCATGCGCCGCATGAAGGAAATGTCTGCCACAGGTGGAGGGGGCGGTTTTATGGGAATGGGAGACTTCCCGGAGAGCTATGATCTCGTGGTTAACACCAATCATGCACTCGCTGGAAAAATCCTGCAAGCTGAAGACCAAGTGCGCGATGGTATGATTGCTCACGCAAAAGACCTCGCCTTGCTTCAACAGAACCTGCTTCAGGGTGAAGCTTTAACTGCATTTGTCAACCGCGCAATGGACCGTTTGGTATAACTTCGTGAACCTATGAAAAAGACGATTCTAACTATCATGGTTCTTGGAAGCCTTTCCATGCTTGCTCAAGAACTCCCCCAACCCTCACCTACCCTGCACCTCGAGCAGCGGGTAGGTCTCACCGACATTAGTTTGGACTATTCACGTCCGAGTGTGAATGGTCGGGACATTTTTGGAGATCTCGTACCGATCGGTAGCCATTGGCGGGTCGGGGCGAACCAAAATACCAAAATCAGTTTTTCTACCCCGGTGACGATTGCCGGAGAATCCGTTCCTGCGGGAACCTATAGCCTTTCCATGATTCCAGGCAAAGGCGATTGGACGGTGATTCTCAATACGAAAACCGATATGTGGGGCGTGGATGGTTACAGCCAAGAAGAAGATGTCCTTCGGACTTCAGTGAGCCCTATGGCTATTTCTGCGGTCGAGAGCATGAGTCTCACATTAGAAAACCTTAAAGTTTCTTCGGCCGACCTCGTTCTCTCTTGGGATGAAACATCGGTCACGGTGCCTATTGAATTGAATACCATGGAGTTGGCAAAGGCAAATATTAGCCAAGCCATTCTGGATAGCCCAGAAGACTGGAAAGTGTATCGCAGTGCCGCCACGTTCTACAACCAGAATGACATCCACTTGGACCAAGCACTGGTCTACATGGAGAAGGTCTTGACCCTCAAGGATGACAGCTGGTATAACTATTATCTCTATGCCCAAGTGCTTGCCAAGAATAGCCGCAAGAAAGAAGCACGCAAAGCGGGAGAAAAGGCAATCGAAATGGGACGGGCTGATGCCGCAAAGAACAACGCACCTTTTAACTACAATGAAACGATCAAGCGATTCATTTCGAACTTATGATTTGCTTGTCTCAGATTTAATTCAAAAACCCGGCTCATGCCGGGTTTTTTGATGAACTATATTTGGCTCAAAATTGTTACCACAGAAGAAAGAACCCTCACTATGCGTAAACTTCTCCTACTAGCTCTTCTCTTACCCCTCGTTTTACAGGCTCAAATCATCCGCGGCACAGTCGTGGACGCCTCAGACAATAGCCCACTTCCTGGTGCAATTATCTCAGTCCAAGGCACTTCCAACCAGGCGATCAGCGACATGGATGGGAAATTTGAAATTTCAGGAATTAAGACCGGACTATTCAATTTAACTGTGGCTCTAATTGGTTATAACCCCAAGACGCAATTTGAAGTTCTCGTAACCCAAGCAAAGCCTGCAATGGTCAATTTCAATCTCCGCGAGGCGTTACAAGTATTGGATGAGGTGGAAATATCAGCACAACAACAATTCAAGCAAGAGGCGCAATCACCCGTAAGCGTTCAAAGCATTGGCATCAATGAAATACAGCGTAACCCTGGGGGAAACCAAGACATTTCCAAAGTAATTCAATCACTCCCCGGTGTGGCTTCGGGTGTGGCGTTTCGAAATGACCTGATTATTCGTGGTGGAGGTCCAAATGAAAACCGCTTTTACTTGGACGGCATTGAAATCCCTGCCATTAATCACTTCGCCACCCAAGGGGCTTCTGGGGGCCCAGTAGGTATGATCAATGTGAATTTCATTCGAGATGTGGATTTTTACACGTCTGCTTTCCCTGCCCAAAGGGGGAATAGCCTTTCCTCCATCATGGAGATCAATTTGAAAGATGGACGCACGGACAAGACAGGAGGTATTTTTCAGATTGGCGCTTCGGAAGTTGGCTTGACTTTGGACGGCCCTATCAACAAAAAAACCACATACCTCGCTTCAATTCGCCGGAGCTACTTGCAATTCCTTTTTAAGGCAATCGGCCTACCTTTTCTTCCATCTTACAACGATTATCAATTCAAGGTTAAGCACAACTTTGACCGGAACAACCAATTGACCATCTTGAGCCTTGGAGCCTATGATGTGAGCGTGCTAAATACCGATCAAAACGAAACACCCGAGCAACGATATATCCTTAATTACCTGCCGGAATACAATCAATGGAACTATAGCATTGGCGCCAAATACACACACTTTGGTCCTGCCGGAATCACCAATCTCGTTTTAAGTCGATTCATGCTGAACAATGAGTCTTACAAATACGAGAACAACGACCGTTCCGCAAATCAATTGCTCAACTATGCGTCTCAAGAAATTGAGAATAAATTCCGCCTAGAGCATCAAGTTAAAAAAAGCCGCTGGGAATCTATGGTTGGTTTTGGCCTAGAGCAAGCCAAGTATAACACTCAAACCTATGACGAGCGCCTTCCAGGTGGCTTTATCCTAGACTATACCACGGATGCCGTCTATTACAAAGCAAATGCTTTTGCCAATTGGGTGGGTCGCTTCGCGGAAGATCGACTCAAACTCTCCTTAGGTTTGCGCACAGACATCATTGATTTCAATGCGAGCACGCAGAATCCATTGAATCAATTATCGCCTCGCCTCGCATTGTCCTACAGCATCAATGAGAACTGGACTTTAGACGGCAATTATGGCATCTACTATCAGCTTCCTCCATACACGGCCCTGGGATACTCTGGTTTGGATGGTGAAAATTTGGATTTGAGCTTTATTCGAGCCGAGCATTTTGTGCTTGGAAGCAGTCAATACTGGCCATGGAATGCCAAAACCTCGATCGAAGGATTCTATAAGCGCTACAGCAATTATCCTTTCTTGCTGCGAGACTCGATCTCCTTAGCCACCGTGGGCGGGGACTTTGGGGTGATTGGGAACCAATTGGCAACATCTACGTCGGATGGTCGTGCCTATGGACTGGAATTAACATACCAACAGAAACTCTATAAGGGGCTATTTGGTATCGCTGCCATCACCTTGGTCCGTTCTGAATTTCAGGACATTCAGGGTAACTATGTACCTAGCTCATGGGACAATGGCCTCATTGCGACATTCACTTTTGGTAAGCGCTTTGGCAAAAACTACGAAATAGGTATGCAGTACCAGCATCTGGGCGGGGCTCCTTATACTCCATTTGATCTTGACAAAACTGCGACGATTTATAACTGGGATGTTTTGGGACGCGGTATTCCCAATTACAACTTGCTCAACTCCCAGCGTCTAGGGGAATTCGATCGTCTCAATATTCGCGTCGACAAGAAGTGGTTCTTAAAGAAAGTAAACATTGATTTGTATTTCGACCTTCAGAATGCCTTGGCCTATAAAGTGGCCGGACCTGACTTCATCGATGTTGTGCGCGATTCCGATGGCAATCCCGTAATCAATCCAGATAAGCCATGGCAGTATCAAACCACCACATTGCCCAATATAAATGGCGGCACCGTTCTCCCCAGTGTAGGATTCATCTTTGAGTTCTAAACACTTTTGTGGTAATTCAAAAAGGCGCCTAATGGGCGCCTTTTTTCGTCGCTTTCTTGGTTCTTTTTCCCGGTGCAACGTTTGCTGCATCAGCTGGTGTTACGGGGGATTTGGGACTGTACAGCATATACTTGGCTCGAATCTCCTGGTAGATTATTAAGTCCTTCTGCCAAGAGGATGTGATTTCTTCTTCAGATTGCCCAGCAACCAAGGCAAGCTCTAAGGAAGGACCACCCGCGAGTTTGTCCATGAAGGATGTGAAAAAGGGTTTCAGCGTATCAAGTCCTTTGGCGGTATATGCGTGGTAGACCTCATGGAGGTAGTTCAGACGCAATCCGTCCTCTGGATGAAATGGCATTTCTACTAAATCCCAGCCTTGACAGATTTCTCCTTCAAATTTTGGAGAGGACGCTCCGGCATTGGGCATGGGGGTAAATGAAAAAGCACTTGAATCAATCCAAGGCGCACCTATCCACTCAAAGGGTGCCTTCGTGCCACGGCCGACACTCACCGGGCATGCTTCAAAAAAGCAAAGTGAAGGATATAGAGCAATCGCATGCGCATTGGGCAGGTTCGGTGACGGGGGTGCCTCGTCGGGAAAAAAAACTGGCTCACGGTGGTAGTCAATACACGGCATGACTCGGAGTTGGAGTGAATCCGCCCCAGGAATCCACCCTTCGCCTTTGACCATTTGGGCATATTCTCCGATCGTCAAGCCATAGAGTACAGGCACCGGATGCATACCCACAAAGCTGGTGAACGCAGTGTCTAACACAGGGCCATCCACCACATTCGCAAAGGGATTAGGACGATCCAAAACGATAAGCGTCTTCTGAAATTCGGCGCAGGCCTCCATTACATAAGTCAGCGTGCTGATGTACGTGTAAAAACGCACTCCGACATCTTGAAGATCAAAGAGCAGCACATCTACATCCGCCAAATCTTCCGCGCTAGGCTTCTTATGCGAGCCGTAGAGGGATACTATAGGGATTTCGACGCCGTCCACTTCTTCATCTTCGACATGCTCCCCGGCGGAAAAACTCCCCGTAAAGCCATGTTCAGGCGAGAAAATTTTAACCACATTCAGGTGAAGCTTTTTCGCACGTTCCACCGTGTTGTAAAATCGTTTTTTCTTTACGTCATAGTTGAGACTGGCTGCATGAGCGACGATAGCATAGCGAAGGGTATCCGGAGCTTCCTTAAGTTGCTCTAGCTGCAAAGCCCCACTGTGTTCGGCACCTCGGAGATAGGCTGTCTTGCCCTGCCCTAGAGCTAAAAAAGAAGAGAAAAAAAAGAAGACGATGCCATAGGCCCCGACGCGCCAAGTATCTTTACGCTGCATGGGTTCAAGATGGCGATTTTTCTCGATATGGCTAGGCTGGCAATGGGGCCGCCGAAGCCCAAAAGCGTCTGTATCCAATTTTTTGGCTTCGGCTGTCATAGCGGCAGGCATTTTTACTGTCATAGTGGGCATTGCCACGGGGCAAGGTCTTCAAGAAGCCATCGATCGCAAAGTCGCCACATTCCATGGCGAGGTCCAATTGCGTGGCTACCAGCAGGCGCTTTCCGCGGATGCCCAAGACCTTTTCTTAAGCCCGAAGGATATACAACGAATCAGGTCTCTCCCACCATTCACAGATGGCCAGTGGTTCTCTGCCTGCTTTAAGGCCGGCATGGCCAGCGCCAATAAACAGATGCTTGGCGCACAACTCATGGGCTTTGACTCCATTCCTGCACGAATTACTGAGCAATTGGTCGATGGGAGACTGCCCCGTTGGCCCTCCAATGAGATGCTTATCTCCACAGAAATAGCTCGACAACTCCAACTTGCTGTGGATAGCAGTTTCGAAGTATACTTTTCAAGGGACCCCAGCTCGCTGCCCACTGTCCGCTATTACACGGTGTCGGGCCTGTACCATACGGGATTGCAAGAGTGGGATGCCACAATGATGTTCTGTCATGAACGCCAAATCCAAAAGATCAATCGCTGGGATTCAAGTCAGCACCAAGCATGGGTCTTTTATGGGAATCATCCCATATCCGTGGAAGAAAGCGCGGCACTCCGTGGGATCTTACCCTTGGATTGGGACGTCTACCTCCCTCAGCAAGACTTTCCGCAACTCTATCAATGGCTGGACCTTTTTGACACGAATACGTTGATTTTAGGCATCATTCTCACTTTGGTCGCAGCCTTCAATTCAGCTGTGGTCGTATTCATCCGTGTTATTGAACGGAGAAAAGCCTTGGCGATTCTTCGAACCATGGGTTTGTCTTCCAATCGACTCACGCATGCAATGCTTTCCTTGTTTAGTCGATCGGTTATTGGCGGAGTGCTCTGGGGCAATGGCCTGGCCCTGTTCCTGCTTTGGGCCCAATCCACCTATGGTTTTCTCCCCTTAGATGCCGAAACATACTATGTCGATCACGTACCTGTTAGCTGGAATTGGACGGGATTTCTTGCCGCTAACCTCCTAATATTCATAGCGGTTCTCGGAACTTCCATCCTTCCGGCCAAAATTTTATCAAAATTCCACCCGTCACAGGTTTTTCGAATGCAATAAGCGGTATATATTTGCACCCTTCCTAGGAAGAACCAATCTGGTGCGGTAGTTCAGTTGGTTAGAATATCGGCCTGTCACGCCGAGGGTCGCGGGTTCGAGTCCCGTCCGCACCGCAAAAGCCTGCTCCCTAGCGGGCTTTTTGCATTTTTGTCCGCAGACCACCTACCTTTCTTATATGAAAAACAAATTAGGCCCCGCTCTATTCATATTGGGAACCTTGGGCATTCTCACCTCGGATATCTTCTTCATGAACCACTTGATGGGAGCGCGCAATGTCTATTGGACAGGATTCACTCTCTCCTTCGCGGGAGGATTTATTAGCCTTTGGCAATGGCTCAAAGGCAAGCTCTGAGCCCCCCTCCACTCTCTGTTTAAGCAGCTCTCATTGCCGAAAATGGGGGGTTTCCAACAAGCCTGTTGATCACTCTCATCTTTTTGAGGTGTTTTTCGTCAAAAAAGGCTGTTTTTTTGAACTGTCTTCCATGGCTAATTTGGTCAAGGCGGTTACATTTGTGTTTCACTACTAGAACGTTTACAGATGGCACTTGAAATTACAGAAAGCAACTTCCAAGACCTCGTCTTGAAATCAGATAAGCCCGTATTGGTTGACTTTTGGGCCGCATGGTGCGGGCCCTGTCGCATGGTAGGCCCCATCGTAGACGAATTGTCCAACGATTTTGAAGGCCGCGCCATTGTAGGCAAGGTGGACGTTGACAAAGAAGGCGAAATAGCCATGCAATTTGGCATCCGCAACATCCCTACCCTCCTGATCTTCAAGAATGGAGAAGTTGTAGACAAGCAAGTTGGCGTCGCAGCCAAGAATGTCTTGGCCGGGAAGCTGGAAGCCCAACTTTAAGCCATGGTCAACACCGCAGTGGTCTTGGCCGGCGGAAAAGGGACACGTTTGCAGTCTGCTTTTCCTAATCTGGCGAAGCCCATGGTCCCTATTGCGGGAAAACCCGTACTTCAACACTTGGTGGAAACATATAGCGCTCAAGGAATTGAGCGCTTTTTATTTACTATTGGCCACCGAGGAGATCAGATTCGTAGTCATTTTGGAGACGGATCCCCTTGGGGAGTCCAAATTGATTACTACGAAGAAAAAGAGGCCCTAGGGACCGCGGGAGCTCTAACACGAATTCAGGAGATACTTCCCAGCCAATTTTGGGTGTTGTACGGGGATACTATAAGTGACATTGATTTGGCAAAGATGGAAGCATTCCATGTGAGTAAACGCGCTGAAGCAAGCCTATTTGTCCACCCAAATGATCACCCATATGATTCGGATTTAGTCCAAAATGACCGTCAAAGCAGAGTCATCGCGGTTCATGGCAAACCACACGATCTAAATGTCGACTACCCAAACTCCGTCAACGCAGCTTTTTACCTCCTCAACAAGGAGATTATCGCCCACATTCCCACGGACAGGGCAAGTGATTTTGGAAGGGACCTTTTCCCAGCCTGGGCTCATTCCTTGAAACTGTTCGCCTATGCCAGTCCGGAGTATATTAAAGACATGGGCAGGCCTGAGCGGCATTCTCAGGTAGAAAAAGCAATTCTTTCGGGTAAAGTCGCCGCACGAAACTTGAGCTATCGACAACGAGCTATTTTTTTGGACCGGGATGGCGTCATTAATGTGGACACGGACCTAATCAAGGTGCCGAATGAAATGCAGGTCTACCCATTTGCCGGGCCTGCAATACGCCGAATTAATCAGTCTGATTTCCTGTCCGTGGTGGTTACCAATCAGAGCGCGGTGGCACGCGGCCTAACCGACTTGGATGGCATCGATGCGATTCACGCCCGAATGGATCGGCAGCTGGGTGAGCATGGAGCATTTGTGGATGCCCTCTATTACTGCCCGCATCATCCGGACCGAGGTTTTCCCGAGGAACGTCCTGAGTACAAAATTCCTTGCAGCTGCAGAAAGCCCAGCCCAGGCATGCTTCTCGCTGCGGCTGATCGCTTTCAAATTGATTTAGAGCGATCGTGGATGATTGGGGACAGTCCGCGTGATATCGAAGCCGGGAAAGCGGCCGGTACACGCACTATCCGAGTACGGACAGGCCATGGCGCACTTCCCGGGCCTGAACCGGACTATTGGGCCGAGAATTTAGAAGCGGCTGTGGAACTTATCTTCACCATAGAAAGCGATTCCCAGTGATCATTACCCGCACCCCTTTTCGTATTTCCTTCGTTGGTGGAGGTAGTGACCTCCCTGCCTTTTATCGGGCCCACGGTGGTTCCGTCCTATCAACGACGATTGATAAGTATATGTACATTTCTTCCCATGACTATTTTGAGGCTGGGAAAATTCGAACAAAATATTCCAAAACAGAAACGGTCAGCGCCGTATCAGACATAGAACATCCCATTCTGCGGACGATCATGCAACGCTTAGGCGTTCGCGAAGGCTTAGAAGTGAGTTCCATCGCAGATGTACCCGCGGGCACAGGAATGGGGTCCTCTTCGAGTTTCACTGTAGGCACCTTGCACAACTTAATGGCGCGCGAAGGGCGCTTGCATGAAGTCAGCAAAGCCTGGCTAGGTGAACAAGCCTGCCGTGTAGAGCTCGAAGATTTGAGCGAGCCCATTGGTAAACAAGACCAATATGCAGCTGCTTTTGGCGGACTAAATATCATCGACTTTCATGCCAACGACCAGGTTAGCGTGAGTCCACTAAATCTTTCATCAGAAGGTATACTGGAATTTTCGTCACATCTAAGGCTCTATTATTTCGGTAACCAGCGAAGCGCCAGTAGCATTTTGGAAGAACAAAGTCAACGAGCAAGTGAAGCAGATAAGGTCCAGGCCTTAAAGGAGATGGTCGGATTTGTGCGTCCCTTTTCTGGGTATCTTCAGTCTGGTGAATGGGAGGCCATTGGGGCTCTCATGCATGAGAATTGGATGCTTAAACAATCCTTGGCCTCAGGCATTAGCACGGGACCTATTCAAGAGGCCTATGCCGCCGCTCAGCGTGCCGGCGCATGGGGAGGGAAGCTCTTGGGTGCTGGCGGTGGTGGCTTCATGCTGTTTGTAGCGCACCCTGGTCAGCATGCGGCGTTGGATCATGCTTTGTCCAGTTTGCGCCCATTCCCTTTCAGTCTTGAAACGGCAGGCTCCCAGGTGATTTTTAACGGCTGATAAATCCACTACCTTTATCCTATGACCGCAGTAGAATATCGCCAGTTGCTCACTGAAACCTTGGATCGACTCGACATGGCGTCCGTGGAGGCCATGATCGATTGCTTTTCAAAAGCGCATGCCGCCGGCGCGCAAATCTTTACTTTGGGCAATGGAGGTTCTGGGGCTTCGGCAAGCCATGCGGCAGGTGATTTTCTCAAAGGCGCTTCCTACGGCTTGGATCAACGATTCAAAATGATCTGTCTCAATGACAATCTACCTTCCATGATGGCCATTGCCAATGATATAGGTTGGGATGACATTTTTGTCGAGCCATTGAAGAATTTCATGAAGCCTGGGGATGTTGTAATTGGCCTCAGTGGCTCAGGTAATTCAAAAAATGTTATCAAGGCAGTTGATTATGCCAAGAAACACGGGGCAACCGTAATTGGAATGACCGGATTTTCTGGTGGCGAACTGCGTCGCAAAGCGGATATTTCCATTCATTCTGATGCAATGGATATGGAAGTAGCTGAGGACATACACATGGCCGTCTTTAATATGGTCAAAAAGGTCATGATGGCCCGTCTTATGGGAGATGCTCCTAGCATGGGTGGCACCTATGATGCCCGCGTTCGTTAATCTAGTCAAGCGATAGCCAAGGGCATCTTCTAAGCGCTGGGGGTGTCTGCCGAACTTTTGTCCTCCTTTGAACTTTCTCACATAGTTACTTCATCGAGCTAAGCGAGAAAGTTGGCTAAGGGTCTGGACACAGTCTTCATAAATCGTTTGCGTTATGTCCCGCGCGGATGGCAGGTCGTGAATGGATTGGGCCACTTGTCCAATTTCAAGCTCCCCAGCATACAAATCCCCTTCAAACATCCCTTTTTTAGCCCTACCCCGCCCAAGCAATGCTTGGAGCTCATCCTTACTTGCGCCACGATTGTACGCGGATTGGACTTCTTGATAAAAGGCATTTTTAATAAGGCGAACTGGCGCCAATTCCTTTAAAGTCAACTGGGTATCCCCTTCTTTTGCGCGCAGAATAGCCTCCTTGAATGCCGGATGGGCTGAAGATTCTTGGCTGGCTGCGAAGCGACTTCCAATCTGAACCGCGTCCGCGCCGAGGGCGAGCGCAGCAGCCATCGCGCGGCCATCTGCAATACCACCCGCCGCAATGACGGGAATTTTTACCGCATCACGCACAGCTGGAATCAGCACCATGGTCGTTGTTTCTTCACGGCCATTGTGCCCGCCGGCTTCAAATCCTTCCGCAATGACGGCATCCACGCCGGCCTCCTGAGACTTTAAGGCAAAGGCGGCTGAGGATACAACATGCATGACGACGATCCCTGCCTTTTTAAGCCGCTCCGTATGCGTTCGAGGGCTGCCTGCACTGGTAATAACCACCGGAACCTGAAAATCAATACAGGATTGGATATGCTCTTCCATACTGGGATACAACAGGGGAAGATTCACGGCATATGGCCGATTCGTTTCAGTTTGAAGCTTGGCTAGATGTTCTCGCAACACCTCTGGATACATGCTGCCCGAACCCAAGGTGCCTAGGCCCCCCGCGTTCGAAACGGCCGAGGCCAGGCGCCATCCCGAACACCAAATCATCCCCCCTTGAATGATCGGAACTTTGATTCGAATTAAATCCGTGATGGGCGTTTGAATCGGCATGAACGTCAGAATGCAGGAACTTTTAATACCAAGGGCTCCTCGGCCTCAATCTGAAGAAAGGTCATAACAGGATAAGAGACAAGACTTTGAGGCATGGTTCCAGCCGTCAAGGTCCACTCTTCAAGAAGGCGGCCCGAGAAATCATAGCGCCGAACGGATGTACTCCCGGTTGGGCGGGACCGATGGAGCACATACCCCTCCCCTTGCGGACGCAAGGTCCAATCCGGCTCTAAACTTGGTTCATCTAATCCCATCACAGCAAGGGCATTTCCAAAATTTGGGATACCCCATCCCAGGAGGCTGTCGGGCTTGCTCGCCTGACTCGCTTCATTGCGCACGAGAGCCATCAAATCCTGAATACTTATCGTACTATTAGTTGCTTTATATGCTTGGACTAAACAAGCCATCGCTCCACAGGCAATCGGAGAAGCGAAGGACGTGCCATTTCCCGTACCCACCTGGCCAGAGGATTTCATAATGGTGGAAGAGGAGCCTCGCGTGGCAATATCTGGTTTAATGCGGCCGTCGGCCGTGGGGCCCTGACTTGAAAAGCCAGCCCGAACGCCTAAACCGTCTACTGCCCCTACCGAAAAAATAGAATCTGCATCAGCTGGACAGGAAATGTACTTCCATGAAGAGGCTCCTTCATTGCCCGCTGCAACCACTACGATCATGCCGGTTCGAGCAGCCGCAGTAGCGGCCAAAGAAATGACTGCTGTCCTGCCGTCTAGGTCCGCATAACTATGGTCACCGATGCCATTGTCAAAGGTGGTATAGCCCAGCGACGTATTGATTACATCGACACCTAAGGAATCCGCCCATTCGGCAGCGACCACCCAATTGTCTTCTTCAACAAGGGTTTCGGAGTACTCATCCTCCGTCCGAAAGAGGTAATAGTTCGCTTCTGGTGCCGTACCGACGAAAGTTCCATCTAGATCGGAACAAATGGCACTCAACACGGACATTCCATGGCTTCCAGCCTGAAAGACATTGCTGTCATTATCTACAAAATCATGCGTAAGCACAATGCGATTTTGGTTCCATGCCCCGGTAAAGCATGAATGACTCTCAACTCCAGAGAAGCCGCCGTCCATAAGTGCTATATTGACGCCCAAACCAGTATATCCCGCATCGTGCAAGGGAATGAGATTGATTTGGCTCACTTGATCTAAACTTTGACCATAGGTATAGCTACTGAGACCTTCATCGCTCGGAACCGCGTTTGGCGCGAGAAGTCCTGTAGAAATTACAGATCCCGAACCTTCAGCCCATCGACTTATTTTCAATCTAGCCACGGGCTGAATTGCCTTCACTCCTGAAAGAGCCGACAATGAGGCTAATTGTTCTTCGGTAGCTTCGACCGTTACGGCGCGGAACCAGCGTGATACTCGGTATACTTGGGCCCCTGTCGACTCTACTTGGGCGATGGCTTCGGATGCAAGCGGGAAATCGTTCGGCTTGAGCGGAATCCCTTGTCGAACGCGTCGTTCAATACCTGCGGGAGACAAGGCCGGGATGTCCGACGTGGCTGAACTCAAGCCCATGGCTGCTTCGTCCAAAAAGACCCAATAGCGTGTTTGCGCTTGAGAAGAGAACGCTACAATGAGGAGAAAAATGAAGAGTTTAAACTTTTTCATACTTATGCATTGATTATTCCTGAACCCAATAGTTCATTTTCATGATACCATGCGGCAAACTGACCAGCAGCCACCGCTTTCCATGCCTCCTTTGGGATGAGTTGCAGGCCCTCTGAATCACAACGAAGTTCGCAAGGCACCAAGGCTTGTCGGTAGCGTATTCGGGCGGAAACCATTCGACTTTCCCCGGGCTTAAGAGCCTGAGAAGGATTGATCCAAAGGACTTCATTGGCCCTGATGCAAACACAGGGGCGATATAGACCAGGATGATCAGCCCCTTGCCCCGTGTAGACGATGTTCGTATGCACATCCGTAGCTAGGACGAAGAGCGGCAAGGCTTTACCGCCAACAAGCAGGCCTTTGCGCTGACCTACCGTGAAGAAATGTGCTCCTAAATGCTCTCCCACGGGCTGGCCCATCCTCGGCTCTAACTTCCAGGCCTGGCCACACACTGGGGTCTCAAACACCTCATTACCTGCTTCAATTTCAATGATTTGACCTTTTTTTACTTGGAGTTGCTGTTGTAAAAAATCAGGCAGTCGAACCTTTCCTATGAAGCAAAGTCCTTGACTATCCTTCTTTTCCGCTGTGGCTAATCCCGCCTCGGAAGCTATCCGTCGGACTTCGGGCTTTGGTAAGTGCCCAATAGGAAACAAGGCCTTTTCAAGCTGATCCTGATTCAATTGGCAAAGAAAATAGCTCTGATCCTTATTTCCATCTGCCCCAGCCATTAAGTGATGGATGCCATCCTCCGAAGTGGTCTTTTGGGCATAATGCCCCGTGGCTACAAAATCTGCACCCAACGACAGGGCCGCCTTCAGGAAAAGATCAAATTTTATATCGCGATTGCAGAGGACATCTGGATTTGGCGTTCGCCCGGCTTGGTACTCTGCAAACATGTAGTCCACGATACGCGTCTTATAGTCAGCGCTTAAGTCCAAAACTTGGAACGGAATGCCCAACTTATCAGCGACTAGCAGAGCGTCATTGGAATCTTCGATCCATGGACATTCCGCTTCCAACGTAGGACTTTCATCCGTCCAGTTTCGCATAAACAAGCCAATGACTTCATTTCCAGCTTCTTTGAGCAGATATGCGGCCACAGAAGAATCCACCCCGCCAGAAAGTCCTACGACAACTCGAGCCATCAGTAATTGACTTCTTTGGTGCTGCGACCTTGGTGAAACCATGTTCCCTTCAAGGGCTTCCCTTCAGAGAATTCGATCCACTTTCCCTCTTTAAGGCCATGAACATAGCTTCCACGAAGGGCGATCCGTTCATTTTCATCGTATTCAGTCCAAATGCCATGCGGTTGATCCTCAAAGTATTCCACGCTCCGAATTTTCTGAGCACTTTCATCAAATCGGGTCCAGGTCCCTGATTTCATATCTACCGACATAACGCCCGTTTCGACAAGTTGCCCATTCGGATAATACGTTTGGTAAGGACCATTGAGTGCACCCCCTGCGTACGTTTCGGTGCTGAGCAATTTGGCATTGAGATCATACACCCTCCATGTACTGTCTTTTACTCCCGGAGCAGCATATTTCCCTTCGGCCAAAAGCACCGAATTCTCTGCGTACTCAAGGACATAACAGACTTGGGTCATACCGCGGAAGTACATCTCTGCACGCTTAGCGCCATTCGCGTGATAATGGGTAAAGGTGCCCACGGGAATGCCCTGGTCAAAGTTGCCTTTATAGCGTAGAACTGTAGATTTCTCAAAGCGGACTTCCCACGGACCATGTTTTTGGCCATTGAGCATCTGATTTTGAGCGAAGCCCGGCAGAGCGCAGAGGCATAGGGCACTCACAATCCAGCGAAAAGAGTTACTATTCATTATCCGGCAGTTTCTGTTTTTACGGCAGCATGAAAATGCGACAATTCATCTAATTCTTTTAACAAATGGCGATCCACGCCGGCCGACCAATCTCGGCTAGGCATCTTGATCTGGGTTCTTGTTACCGGATCCATCACGTGAAAGATGACTCGATTCTTACCCGGATACTTCTTTAATATTCCAGCTAATTCGCTCCAGCGTTCGGGTTGCACGTCATCCACTGCGGCAAAAAGGCTGAGACTTCGCGCTTCGCGCTCAAATAGCTCTGACAATAAATATATTTTGGAGATGTCTGCAAAAAGCCGAGCCGAAGCGTCATCTCGGGCCCATGTGGGGCGCTGCACTCGGCCGCGAACAAGGACCATCAAATCATTCACAAAGAAAGAACGGAAATCTAAGAAGGACTGCCCAAACAGAACAAATTCTCGACTGCCTTCATGATCCTCCAGGGTGAATGAGCCCATTTCCTTTCCATTCCGCGTCGTTCTGAAATTGACATTCGAGATTAATCCGGCGACCGCAAAATCACGACTACCCGACCCCTGAACAAAGGCTTCAAGATCTTCTAGTTCAGAAATGCGATTTTTAGTGAAGGTTTTGATTTCGTATTGGAAGCCATCCAAGGGATGCGCGCTGAGGTAAATACCATTGACGTCCTTTTCAGACTTAAGTAATTCCATCGTATTCCATTCAGCTACCTCAGGAAGTTCAGGCTCCGGGATGTCCATACCACTCTCCTCGCCAAAGAGCGATACTTGGGTCGAATTCTCCTGATCCTGAAATCCTTGGCCATAGCGTCGAACCTTCTCTAAGAAGTTCTTTCCGTCGTTTTGCTCCTCCGAAAACAACATGGCACGGTGCATCCCTGGAAAACTATCAAATCCTCCCCCTAGCGCTAGCGCTTCCCAAGTTCCTTTGTTTACGACACGCAGATCAACCCGTCGTGCCATGTCAAATACAGATCGATAGGGGCCATTTTCATTCCGTTCCTTCAGCAAGAATTCCACCGCACTGCCTCCCACTCCGCGCATGCCCAGTAGACCAAAACGCAAGGCTCCTTGCTCGTTAACGGTAAATCGGCCATCTGATTCGTTTACATCGGGCCCTAAGACATCCATGCGCATCCGCTTACACTCCTCCATGAAGAAACTCACTTGCTTGATATCGTTCATGTTATTCGAGAGCACGGCAGCCATGTATTCCGCCGGATAATGGGCTTTGAGGTAGGCTGTTTGGTAGGCTATCCAGGCATAGCACGTAGAGTGCGACTTGTTAAAAGCATAGGATGCAAAGGCCTCCCAGTCTTTCCAAATCTTTTCTAGTATGGTCGCATCATGGCCGCGCTCTGCCCCGCCCGCCACGAATTTGGGCTTCATTTTATCAAGAACATCCCGAAGCTTTTTTCCCATCGCTTTCCGCAAGACGTCCGCTTCGCCTTTCGTGAATCCAGCGAGCTTTTGGGACAAGAGCATGACCTGCTCTTGATAGACGGTAATTCCATACGTCTCCTTCAGATTGTCTTCCATGTCCGCGAGGTCATACGCGATGGCCTCAACTCCGTGCTTTCGGCGAATGAATGAGGGGATATATTCAATAGGACCCGGTCGGTACAGGGCATTCATGGCAATGAGATCGCCAAAAACACTCGGCTTTAAATCTTTGAGGTGCTTTTGCATCCCCGGGGATTCATATTGGAAAATGCCCACCGTTTCTCCCCGTTGAAAAAGTGTGTAGGTTTTCTCATCATCCTTCGGAATGGCTTCGATATCCAAAGCCACGCCATGCCGCTTTTTCACTAAGGCCACGGCATCTTTGATCAATGTGAGGGTTTTTAGGCCCAAGAAATCCATTTTTAACAAACCGGCAGATTCTACGACCGCATTGTCAAATTGAGTGCACCACATTTCGCTATCCTTGGCAGTAGCCACGGGAATAAGTCCTCGTATGTCTGTAGGGGTAATAATGACGCCACACGCATGAATTCCCGTATTGCGCAAAGAGCCTTCGAGCACTTTGGCTTTAATGAGGGTTTCGCCCGAGGAATCTTTTTGGGCCATAATGCGTCTCAGGGCCTGGGCCTTTTCATAGTCTTCTCCACGAAACTGCTCTCGAAGCGCTTTGTCGTCCAGTCCTAGAATCTTGACCAAACTCTGATTATCTGGGACCTGCTTAGTCAGGCGATCCGCTTCATCAAAGGTCAAATCTAACGCCCGCGCGGCATCCTTTATCGCGGATTTGGCGGCCATGGAGCCATAGGTTATGATTTGAGCGACCTGGCTCGAACCGTAGGTATCGATGACATATTGTATGACCTTGTCGCGACCTCGATCATCGAAGTCAATATCAATATCCGGCAGGCTTACGCGGTCGGGATTCAGAAATCTCTCAAAAAGTAAATCATACTGAATCGGGTCGACATTGGTAATGCCGATGCAATAGGCCACCGCAGAACCTGCGGCGGAACCTCGACCGGGCCCCACACTGACATCCATTTCGCGGGCGGCTTGGCAAAAATCTTGAACTATCAAAAAATAGCCTGGGTAGCCCGTCCGTTCAATCGTGTTTAATTCAAAATCCAAACGCTCTTGGACTTCGGTGGATATCTCTCCATAGCGGGCTTTAGCACCCTTGAGGGTCAAATGACGCAAGTAGGCATTCTCTCCACGCTTTCCTCCGTCTGCCTCATCGGCAGCATCTAGGAACTCGCCAGGGATATCAAACTTGGGCAGGAGCACTTCCCTCGCCAGGGGGTAGTTCTCCACCTTATCACTGATTTCTTTCAGGGCGTCGAGTAATTCCGGTGTGTCTTCAAAACGCTCCGCCATTTGGGACCGCGTAGGGAGGTAGAACTGATCATTTGGGAATCCATAGCGGAAGCCCCGGCCTCGACCGATTGGCGTGGCCTTTTTTTCATTTTCCTTGACGCAGAGGAGCACGTCATGGGCATCCGATTCCTCTTGGTCAATATAAAAGGCGTTATTGGCCGCTATGGCGCATACTCCGTGTGCTTTACAAAATCGTAGAAGGACTTCATTGACCACTTGCTCTTCGGGTAGGCCGTGCCGGTTAATTTCAGCATAGAAATCATCTCCGAACTGCTCCTTGTACCACAGAAAAGCCTCCTCTGCTTGCTTTTCTCCCACATTGAGTATGAGCGAGGGCACCTCCCCGTATAGCCCGCCTGTGGTGCACATAACACCTTCTTTGTGGGCCGCAAGCAGGTCCTTATCAATACGTGGCACGTAGTAAAAGCCCTCGATAAAAGCAGAAGAACTCAACTTCGCTAAGTTGTGGTAGCCCACTTTATTCTTGGCCAAGAGCGGAGTTTGGAATCCGTCATCTTTTTGACTCTTGTCTGTTCTGTCGCGACACACATAGGCCTCATACCCCACAATGGCCTTCAGTTCAGCACGGTCTCCTGGGCGAGTTTTGTTGTAATCGGCGACGGCTTTAACAAATTGAAACGCCCCCATCATATTCCCCAAATCTGTCAAGGCAACGGCAGGCTGACCATCCTTCACGGCACGCTTAACTATGGCTGGCACTTTCGCCGTCGCCTGCAAGATGCTAAATTGACTGTGGACATGAATATGGAAAAAATGAGGAGCAACCTGAGCGTCAGCATTCTCGTTGGCCGTTGTATCGCTCTCTTCCTCTTGAACACTCGCGGTATTTGGCGCAGATGCCTCTAAAGCCACAGGCCGCAATTTCTTGCCTGACGCCAAAAGTGCGCTTTCCTCTTTTAGGTTGCGATGCTTCAGTCCAATTCCCAGGATGGGCTGAAGATGAGCAGACTGAAACTGTGCCAACATAGTGCCATCCCAACCTATGGCCTCAGGGCTCCAGTGACCCATGCGAACCAATTCCCAAAAGCATCGTGCGGAGGCTTCGACGTCTGCGGAGGCATTGTGAGCCTCGGCAAAGTCGCCCTGAAATAAGTGCGCATGGAGTTCCGTTAGCTTAGGAATCTTGAATCCGCTCCCCTTTCCGCCGACAATCTGAGTGACTTTTGCCGTGGCCTGGGTGCAGGTGTCAAGCACGGGGAGTTGGAGTTTTCCGTGATTCCTGGTCAAACGCACAAATTCAGCGCCCATCACTTGAAGGTCAAAACGCAGGTTGTGCCCAATGAGAAATTTGCTTTGAGCCAACGCAGCCTCAAAGGCGTCCATGACTTGCGCCATGGCATGCCCTTCGGACTGTGCCAAGGCGGTGGAAATCCCATGGACTTTTTGGGAAGCAAATGGAATATTGAAACCTTCCGGATAAACTAAATAATCCTTTGCTTCAATGAGACTGCCGTCTGCGGCATGCAGTTGCCAAGCCAGCTGAACCACCCGTGGCCAGTTGTCTACATCTTCAATAGGGGCATTCCATCGCTGGGGCAGCCCGGTGGTTTCGGTGTCAAATATGAGATACATGCGTTCTTTAAAAATACCGCACACCACCCCGTTTTAGGGGCAAAACAAGGGAAAGTTATTAACGATTTCTAGACGAGAACCCCCTCCAAATCATACTCCGATGAGGCGGTGATTTCTAGCTCCACGAAGCTGCCTTTTTTTAGGTGAACCTCGGGGGCATGGATATGGACTTCATTATCCACATCAGGACTGTCGTGTTCCGTTCTCCCCACATAGCCACCGTCCGCTTCGACTCGATCGATAATGCATACCAATCGCTGCCCTACTTTGGCGGCATTAAGCTCTTCGGAAATATCCATTTGAGCCTCCATGATAGCATTCAGACGGTTTTGCTTAACCTCCGCTGGGACATCATCTTCTAAACCGAATGCATGGGTGTTCTCCTCATGGCTATAAGTAAACACCCCGAGTCGCTCAAAACGCTGGTCTTTAACCCATTGCAGGAGGATATTGAAATCCTCTTCTGTTTCGCCGGGATAGCCTACGATAAGGGTAGTTCGAATCGCCATCCCGGGTACTTTGCTGCGCATAGCGCCCAAAAGGCGGTTCGTCTTTTCCATGGTGGTCCCGCGGCGCATACTCTTGAGCACCGGATCTGCGATGTGCTGCAAAGGAATGTCCACGTAAGCACATACTTTTGGATTCTCCCGAATGACGTCCAGCACATCTTCTGGAAAGCCTGTAGGAAACAAATAATGTAAGCGGATCCATGCGATGCCTTCCACTTCAGACAAGGCCGTAACTAAGTCTGCCAATCGTCGCTTTTTGTACAGATCCAAGCCATAGTAGGTCAAATCTTGAGCAATCAGAATCAATTCTACGACCCCTTTTGCCGCGAGTTTTTTGGCTTCAGTCACCAAGTCTTCAATGGATGTGCTCTTATGTACACCGCGCATCAAAGGAATCGCACAGAAGGAACAAGGTCGATCGCAGCCCTCAGAAATCTTGAGATACGCATAATGCTGCGGTGTGGTCGTCAAGCGCTCGCCGACAAGCTCACGCTTGTAATCGGCCCCGAGCGCTTTAAGAAGCAAGGGAAGATCGCGTGTGCCAAAGTATTGGTCCACATCGGGAATCTCCTTTTCCAAGTCGGGTTTATAGCGCTCGCTCAAACATCCTGTGACAAAAACCTGATCCAAATGACCCGCTTTCTTAGCGGAAACTGCATCCAAAATGGTGTTTACCGATTCCTCCTTGGCGTTGTCAATAAAGCCGCAGGTATTGATGACCACGATGCGGCCTTCCTCTTCATGGACAACATCCTTCCCAGAGGCCTGAAGTTGTCCCATTAGGATCTCGCTATCATACACATTTTTTGAGCACCCAAGGGTGATCACATTGATGCGATTCTTCTTTGCAGAGCGCGTTCTCATAATAACTTAAAACTTCAAGTGACGAACTGAAAGTCCCTCATTTTTAATTTCTTCCAATGATTCGATACCAATGGAAATATGGGTGTTTACAAAGTCTTTACTCACAAGGGAATCACTTGCTTCGGTTTTTACACCTTCAGGGACCATCGGCTGATCAGAGACCAACAATAGAGCACCTAAAGGGATGCGATTTTTGAAGCCAGCGGAGAATAGCGTGGCCGTTTCCATGTCGATAGCCATGGCTCGTATTTCTTCCAAGTAGGCCTTGAATTCTTCGTCATGTTCCCAAACCCGGCGGTTGGTTGTATAGACGGTACCCGTCCAATAATCACATGCTCGATTTCGAATGACGTGTGACACGGCGCGCTGCAAGGAAAAAGCCGGGAGCGCCGGCACTTCTGCGGGGAAGTACGCATTGGAAGCGCCCTCTCCGCGGATGGCCCCTATCGGAACAATGTAATCACCTATTTCAGTGCGCTTTTTAAGCCCACCACATTTGCCCAAGAACAATACCGCTTTGGGCTGAATAGCACTGAGCAAATCACTTATGGTTGCCGCATTCGGGCTCCCCATGCCAAAGTTAATCATGGTTATGCCTTGGCCTTGGGCACAGGGCATTGACTTCCCTTCTCCAAGCAGCTTCCCTCCAGTTAATTCTACAAATCGATGGAGGTAGTCATGAAAGTTTGTCAATAAGATGTAATCGGTAAATTCATCGAGAGCAAGCCCGGTATACCGTGGTAGCCAATTAGCTGTGATTTCTTCTTTGGTTTTCATTCGAATAATGCATTGATGTACGCTTCGGCATCAAAGGGAATTAGGTCATTTACTCCCTCCCCAACTCCGACAAAGCGCACGGGTATATTCATTTTTGCAGAGATGGCCAAGGCCACCCCTCCTTTGGCCGTTCCATCCATTTTGGTCAGAACGAGTCCGGATACATGAGTTACTTTCGAAAACTCCACCGCCTGCTGGACGGCATTTTGCCCCGTGGAGGCATCGAGAACGAGCAGCACCTCATGCGGTGCCTCAGGAACGATCTTCTCCATTACCCGTTTAATCTTGGACAATTCATTCATCAGGTTAACCTTATTGTGTAGCCGTCCCGCTGTATCGACCAATATCACATCCACGTTAGAGCGCTGTCCAAGCTCTACGGCGGCATAAGCCACTGCGGCCGGGTCTGTGTTCATTCCTTTCTCCACAATCGGCACATCGACCCGCTGCGCCCATATTTTTAATTGTTCCACCGCCGCTGCCCGAAAAGTGTCTGCCGCGCCAAGCAAAACATTCTGTCCTTGGCTTTTGAAATAGTTTGCGAGTTTTCCTATACTGGTCGTTTTTCCTACCCCATTGACTCCAACGACCAAAATAACGTGTGGGCCTGGCTTTTGCAGCAAAAGAGGTCCAGAGGGTTGACCGGACATGGCGGCCATTAGCGTTTCCCGGATGAGCGACTTGAGCTCTTCCTCTCCAAGATACTTATCCTTTGATACGCGTTCTTGCACGGCCTCAATCAGAAGCACCGCCGTATCGACGCCTACATCTGCCGAAATGAGCGCTTCTTCCAGTGCATCCAAGGACTCCTCATCGACCGTGCTTCGGCCCACTACGGCGCGACTCAATTTACCTAGTAAGCTCTCCCGGGTCTTTCTTAATCCAAACAAGGCCATACTACAAGGTAAAAAAAAGCCGCTCGGTAGGAGCGGCTTTGTGTTGAACGATGTCTCGTTGCAATCTTAGCTATTGAAGAAGTTATTGACATCATCCTTAATGATGATTTTCTCTTCGTAGGCATAAGCTCCTTTCGAAGACTTAACCAATTTTAACGCCTTGGTGTAAGTGACACCACCGGCTTTTTTCAAGGTTGCTACTACTTTCTTTGCCATGATTACTTAATTTCTTTGTGGACCGTCATACGCTTGAGAACAGAATTAAATTTCTTAATCTCCATTCGGTCTGGGGTGTTCTTTTTATTCTTGGTAGTGATATAGCGAGATGTGCCTGCTTGGCCACTCTCCTTGTGCTCAGTGCACTCTAGGATCACTTGGATACGATTGCCTTTTTTCGCCATGATAAATCAGATTAAATGGCAACGTGGCCGTTAGCGCGTGCTTCTGAAAGCACAGCATCAATTCCTTTCTTATTAATCGTCTTCAAGGCGGCGGCAGAGATACGCAGGGTAATCCATTGATCTTCGCTGGGCACATAAAAACGCTTGCGCAATAAGTTCACATTGAACTTGCGCTTGTTCTTTTTGTTCGAGAAAGAGACGTGGTTACCTACCATCGCTTTCTTTCCTGTGATTTCACAAACTCGTGACATAGCTACTTAGTACTTAGTAAAACCGTTTCACAACGGGTGTGCAAAGATATGTAAAGTTTCCATTAAAACGAGGGTATGAGGGCCTTTTTTTTTCGCTTGAAGCATGTGCTCAATCCGTTGCCAGTCCCTGACGCAAGGCGTTTAGACTCGCCAAAATGCTTTTTTCAATCACCCGACTACGGTCTTTGCCCATCTGGAAACACCGCGCCCAAGAATATCCTGGACCAGATACTGCTATCCAAACTGTACCTATGGGCTTCTCCGCTGACCCCCCCGTGGGGCCTGCAATTCCGCTCGTTGCAATGGACCAGTCGGTTTTTAAATGCTTTCGGACTCCCGTGGCCATTTGTCTAACAACTTGCTCACTAACCGCTCCATACAAAAGGAGATCAGCGGGATTCACGGATAATTGTGCTTGCTTTACCACATTGGCATAGGCGACTATCGCACCTTGAAAATAGGCCGAACTCCCAGACACGGATGTCAAGCGCGATGCGATACCACCCCCAGTGCAGCTCTCAGCCGTAGAAAGGGTTTGCCCTCGTTCGATTAACATTTGGCCTATGACTTTTTCCAGAGGCACTAGCTCCTCTGCGTAGGCATCATTCCCTAAAAGTTGTTTTAAACTGGCCGCTGCCTCACTAATAGCTTGGACCAATACCTCTTCTTGCTTTGATGGGCCCGCGACGGAAATACGCAACTTCACTAATCCAGGTGATGGCAAATAGGCTAAACTCAATGGGGGCTTTAGTGCCGACTCCCAGTCTTCCATGCGCATGGCAAGATCTGATTCCGGAATTCCTTGAACAACCACATAGCGGTGAAGTAGAATTTCATTTCGTTCCTCACGCATTCGCGGAAGAATGCCATCTTCCATAATGCGCTTCATCTCGTAGGGCACCCCTGGCATGGATAAAATGCGTTGCTTTCCTCTGGTCCAAAGCATGCCTTGGGCCGTTCCCACGGTATTTTGAATCACTTCTGCCGAAGCGGGCAATTCTGCTTGGGGACGATTAAGCGCATTGGGTACGCGGCCCATCCCAGCAAATAATGCTTCAATATGCGCATAGACTTCGGGGCGAAAGATTAAATAATCCTTCAAATAGTCACAGAGCACCTTTTTTGTGAGATCATCTTTCGTGGGGCCGAGGCCTCCCGTCAGTAAAATCCAATCTATATGCGCCGGAACGGCCTCGAGCGCAGCCACAATGGCCTCGGGACGGTCCGAAATAGACGTGATCCGCTCCACTTGCACTCCACATTCATTCAGTTGTTGACCCAGCCAAGCCGAATTGCTATCGACCGTTTGACCTAGCAAAATTTCTGTCCCAATCGTAATAATTTCCGCACGCATGGTTCAAAGGTAGGCTTGGGAGCCACGCCTTTTTGCGTAGATTTCCACGTCCTTAAACTACCCTTATGAAGAAAATAGAAATCACTTTGGATAGCTTTGACACGCTCTCGGAACTCAGTGCTTCAGATCAGAGCTTAGTGCGTGCCGCCATCGAGCGACTTGGAACGGGGCATGCCCCATATTCAAATTTTCACGTGAGCGCTGCTTGCCGAACGCAAGACGGACAAATATGGATTGGCACTAATCAAGAAAACGCCTCTTTTCCTGTAGGCATCTGTGCCGAACGTGTAGCCCTTTCGGTGGCCAATATGCAAGCCCCTGGGCAAAAAGTGATCGAGATGGCCATCGTTTACCGCGATCCAAGCCATCGTCATAAGGATCCTCTCGCTCCTTGTGGCATGTGCCGTCAAGCCCTCAGTGAGCAGAGTCAACGACAGGCCAGCCCTGTCCGCCTTCTTTTGGCCAATGAAAAAGGGGCGAGTTGGATTTGTGAGGACGCAAATTCCCTTCTACCCCTTTCGTTTGACCTAAGAGACCTTTAAATTCAGTCCGCCGAAACCTCCTCGAGCAAGTCTAAATATTCCTGACGTGTAAACTCCTGGACGTGACTCACGCCATTTTCTTTGCTTTGGGTACCTAAAAAGTACCGGACATTCGATCCCTCCCCTTCGATACGAATTCGTAAATCAAAATCAGCATCTCCATCAATGAATTGGGGAAAGTAAAATTTGAACATTTCCCGAGATGCCCTTAGCAAATTGGCTTTGTACGGGACAAAGATGATTTCACCTCCGAATTCACCCGACCGCAGTTGGTATAGAATTACGTCCACATCATTGTTGTAATCCACACGAAAACCCAACTGTCCTTCGTCCGTCGTGTCCACGCTATATAGACGATCTCCAGGCTCTAATTCATTGCGTTCATCGCCCACATAATGAAGGTTTTCCCTCGCCAGAAAGGAGTCTGTAGCTGAACCAATAAAAGGCATCCATTTGCTGTAATCTGGTAGCCTCAATTTATCGGGTACCAGTCGGAATTCGTAGCGAACGGTATCCTTGCTTCGGCTACTTTCGATTATAGCTGAAATTCCCATGGGATGATTCATGGAATTGAACCCAGAGCTATCTATTAAATACTTTCCCGGAAAGGCCTTTTGAATAACCTTCTGCTGTTTTTTGCTCGTCGCTGTCACAAAAACGGAAGTCACACGCCTTTCCATATTGTCAAGGGAAATGGTCTCTAGTTCTGCGCTTATTAAGAATGGGGTGTACTGAACTTGAAAAAGATCCTCTTCCAAGGCCAAAAACGAAGGGGACATAGAACGCAATCCAATAGAATCCTGGCCGAGTAAATTGTATGCTAACTGAGCAAGCTGAGAGTCAATTTTTTGGGCTGACATTCCCAAGGAGAGGGTCAAAGCAGAAGACAAAAAGAATCGTTTCATACATTTTAAATCAGCCATAATTGTGCCATATTTGAAGTCAATAATGCTTGAAATTTGCGCCTTCCACCTTGAAGATTGCTACGATGCTGTTCGAGCTGGAGCCGAGCGTCTTGAGATTTGCCAAGATTACGAGGCTGGCGGTATAGGCCCGCCAAAAGAATGGATTTTTGCATTGAAACATAGCGTGCACGTTCCTTTAGTTGCTATGATTCGTCCACGTCCAGGGAATTTTTGCTATTCCAAAGAGGAATGGCAAACGATGCATGAACGAGCAATTGAATACAAAAACGCGGGGGCACATTCCTTAGTTTTCGGGGGACTTAGCCGTAAAAACCGTCTGGATATCCCTTCCTCAAGCAATCTAATTCAAAGCATAGGGCTACCCTGTGTCCTTCATCGGGCTTTTGATAGCCTAGAGGACCCGTTCCAAGGGGTCGAAGATGCTATCTCCGCCGGTTTTATTCGAATATTGACAGGCTGGGGATCGAAAGATCTTCATACCCTTCGTGCAATCAAAAACTTGGCTGGGTCGCGTATAGAAATTCTCCCTGGAGGTGGCATCCGCTCGAGCAATGTCTCGCCCTATCTCAAATTAGGGTTTAAACAAATCCACAGTTCCGGGATTACTGGCCCAAGCCTTCGAATGAACTCCAGCGAAGTGCTTGGCTTATCTCAAGCCATGAAAAGCTCCATGTAGGTCGTCCCTGCGACGAAACGAATCATGCCAAAAGAGCCCCTACGTCAATCAATTCAGGCGCTTGCCCAGATCGAGCCATAGCATATTGAAATCCAGGACGAAGCGCAAAAGCTCCTACTTTTCCCTCTGTATCCATAGCGATAAAACCAATTTGGGTATCCTCGATGCCGGCGTTTCGACGTTCAAAGAATTCATGAATTTTTCGAACAGCACGCTCACAGGCTTCTTGAGGACTGAAGCCACGTTCCATTTCCGAAACAACTCGGTAAGAACCGACTACCCGAATCACTTCTTCGCCATGGCCCGTAGCCGTTGCGGCACCAATAGCCCCGTCGACATATAGCCCCGCCCCTATAATCGGACTATCTCCGACCCGGCCACGCATTTTAAAGGCCATTCCACTCGTGGTACAAATCCCAGCCAAGCGCCCTTCTTGATCAAGGGATAGTTGCCCAATGGTATCGTGGTTCTCTATATTGACTATGGGTCTGTAGTTTGACTTCTCGCGCCACTTCTCCCATTCCTGTTTGGAATCCGGGACCATTAAATCTTGAAGTGGAAAGCCCATTTCCTGTGCAAATTGCCGAGCACCTTCTCCTACTAACATGACGTGAGGGGTTTTCTCCATCACCGCCCGGGCGAGCGAACTTACGTGCACCACATTTTCCACCGCGGCGACTGAACCAATATTGCCCAAATGATCCATGCAGCATGAATCTAATGTGACATGGCCATCGCGGTCGGGGCGACCACCTAATCCTACTGAACGTTCATTGGGGTCCGCCTCGCACAATTTAACACCTGCTTCCGTGGCGTCCAGGGCTGAACCCCCAGCACTCAGGACCTTCATGGCTTCCGCCGTCGTTTCGAGCCCAAATCTCCATGTAGCGATGGAAACGGGCTTAGTGAGGGCATTCCTATGCTTCATACTTCCGGCACGCAGCGCACCGGGCAGCACTGCGCTGAGCACGGTACTTCCTCCAAGTATCTTCAAAAAATCAATACGCTTCATTTTTGGCTAAATTTTAACTCATAGTCCGCATAGTTAGCCCAACCTATGGCTTGCAGACGACGAACGTGGTACTCTAGGGCTGCCAGAAAGGCCACATCTTCTCCAGGTCGTTTCTCCCCACGCCAGAGGACTTCGGATAATGCCGAGGCGCGCGGCTGCACCATGTGCTCAACTTGTTCTGGGGTTTCCATGTACTCGGTCCAAACATTAGCCTGCGCTCCCAGCACATAGCCCTGCCAGTTGACCGGATAGAGCGCCCCAGGCTCGCCCTGCAAAGGGTTAAAACTATAGACATCCCAAAGAGCATTGAATCCCCCAATAGCCACAGGCTCCTCCGCAGGATTGAATTGATAATGGTCAAAATACAAGGGCTTGCCTGGTGTCATCACCACGGGGTGGCCCATTGAAGCCGCTTGCACACCCCCTGCCGTACCGCGCCATGACATGACCGCGGCATTGGGTGCCAATCCACCTTCCAAAATTTCATCCCAACCAATAATATTTCGGCCATGCGAATTGAGGTAGCGCTCCATTCGAGTGATGAAATGAGATTGTAATTCGTGTTCATCCTGGATATGGTTTCTGGCCATTTCCGTTTGACACTTTGGGCAGGTCTTCCAGCGGGTCTTTGGACACTCATCTCCACCGATGTGGATCAAAGGCGAAGGGAAAATGTCCATGACTTCATCTAAAACTTCCTCCAGGAAGGTGAAAACCTCTGGGTTTCCGGCGCAGTACACATCGTCAAATACGCCCCATCCGTGAGCCACTTCGAAGGGACCACCAGTGCATGAAAGCTGCGGGTAGGCGGCCAATGCTGCCAATGAGTGACCAGGCATTTCAATCTCCGGGATGACAGTGATGCCGCGGAGACGGGCGTACTCTACAATGTGCCGCGCCTCCTCCTGGGTGTAAAAACCACCGTGCTGTGTACTGTCAAAACGTTGCTCGCTATACGCTCCAGTTTGGGAAGCAGTGCGCCATGCGCCCACCTCAGTGAGTTTGGGGTATTTTTTGATTTCAATTCGCCAACCTTGGTCCTCGGTCAAATGCCAATGGAAACGATTGAATTTGTGCAAAGCCAGGTTGTCGATATACTTCTCAATAAATTCAATCGGCATGAAGTGTCGACAGACGTCCAAGTGCATGCCTCGATAGGCAAAGCGCGGCTGGTCTTCTATGTGCATCGCTGCAATTTCAAAACCCGGCATGATTTTATCGCCCTTTTGTGCAGACCAATGCTCGACAGGTACGAGCTGCATGAGGGTAACTAAGGCATAATATTTTCCAGCCTCACTTTCCGAATATATCACCAAGGAATCCGCATAAACATCTAAGATGTAGGCACCTTCTGCTCCTACTCCGTCATAGTAGTCCTCTAGCGGAAAATTATTACGGAAAACAATGGGAAAACCATCCTCCGACTGAGGCCAGGCTTGCGTCAATGCGAAATTCGTTGTTTCGATATTTCGAAACGTAACAGGCCCATGCAGAATGGCAGCAGGCGCCCTGTTATCCAACTCTATCACCAGAGGCTGAGGCAGTAAAGTCATTGGATTCACCCCAGGAGTGATCATGGACGACTGGCAAGCAGCCAATGCTAAAAGGCTCAAGAATGTGAAAAGTTGCTTCATGCGTCGAATGGGCTTTCCCCGAAGATACGCCCGAAGACATCTCGACTAATCGACGTCAGAAAGAGTAGCGAATGGATGTTTGGACATTGCGACCAGGAGCATTGATGCCGCTAGCGAAGGTTCGGTACTGGGTGTCTAGGATGTTTTGAACACCGAGTTGAACGATGAAGCCTCTCATGGCTTTATAGGTGCAGCTGGCGTTCCATGTAATCCAGGCAGGCATGCCTTCAGGAGTGGCATATTGTTCATTATCCTCCCCGTTCAACTGGTAATTCTTGATATGCTTCCAACCGTTGCCCAGCATGAATAGATCCACATTCCACGCCTCATACATCCAATTCAAACTAAGTTTACCAGAAACCGGGGGTATATGGTCCAAATTCCTGTTTTGAGGAAATCCAACCATGCCGCGGGTTCCATGGAAAAGACCTGAAGCCTTCCAATGACTCAAAAGATTTATTGTGCTCCGAACAGAAAAGCCTACAATCGTTGCGTTCTGAACATTTTGCTGAGCATAAACGCCCGAAAGATTTCCATCATACATCACAGAGTCTTTGCCATCGAGCTGAAAGGCATCTAGCATCAAGGCATCGGTCAATGCCGTCGTATAGGCGTTCCATTCTACGCTGTGACCTCCTGGAAGGATACGGATATTGCCAATTTCTGCAGTAAAAGCTTGTTCTGGGCGCAAGTTTGGGTTCGGTACGATCAACATCCCTGGGGCGGTTTCAAAGACCTTGGCGATATCGTCAATATTAGGAACCCGGTAAGCCGTAGATAGCGCTGCGGAATACTTATTTAATTCTGTGGGGGTATAAATCATACCTATGCTCCCGGACGCTACAGGCATACGCTGATAAATAAACTCGTACGGAAAGGGGAAGAATGTTTTGTCGGAAAATTCACTGTACAATACGGAATTGCCTACGCGAAAGCCTTCGGTCAGGGTGATTTGAGGGCTAATTTGGTTGATATGCGTGGCAAATGCTGCGAGTGAATACATCTCGTTCCTGCCGCCCGGATACCTAGAGTCTAGAGACATTTGGGGTCCGTTATTGAAAATGTCTTGGGCAAAAGCACTAGAACGAGCGGATTGAAACCACCCATCCACCCCGGCACGCAACGTGTTGCTCCCCCAGCGCTTCATGGCATCGGAATTGAAGCCATTGACCATCACCTGTTCCAATCTTGATTGCAAAACAGGGTTGTCAAATTTTCGATTCATCCGACTTTCTTCCACATTTTGGTGATAGATTGCTACGGAAACCCCATCAAAGCCCAACAAATTCAATGCATCCCACGTATAGCTTGCCATGAGTCGCTTTTGCGGCCCATAATACCAGTCGCCGTTTTTTAAACCTGATCCACTGGGATCCGTTAAACGGTCGTAACGCGGGATATTGGTCGACGTTGAGGCTTGGATATTTAGCGTGTTACGGCGATCAGCGCGATTTCGATATAGGATTTTTTGGACGAGGTCATACTGCGTATACCCACTCCCTTTCTGAATCCAAGGACTAGGATTGGTTAACAAGGAGTCTCCCGTCAAGGTGCGAATGACGTATGTGTCTCGCTGTCCATAGAGGCTACCAAAATAGGGATTGACCCGTCGTCCCCCGCGAAGATCTCCAAAATCAGACTCAGTGAGAGACGTATAGAAGGCCCAGCGAAGGCTTGAACTCGATAATTCAACATGCTTCGCCCAACTTTGCGTGGCCGTGCTGTATTTGGAAAATACTTGGCCCGAAAACTTTGTTCCTTCGATCGAAAACGAAGGCGTTTTGGTAAAAAAGTGAACCAAACCACCCATCGCGTCACTTCCATACGCATTCGACGTTGGGCCAAAGGCCACTTCAACACGTTCTAAGGCAAAGGCGTCTACTGTGATGGCATTTTGAAGGTGACCCGATCGATAAATTAAATTATTCATCCGCACCCCATCCACCACGAGTAAAACCCGATTGGCCTCCATTCCGCGCAAGATGATAGAACCACCTCCTAATTGGCTTTTTTGAACAGAAATACCTTGAACATTACTCAGAACATCCACCGTGTTCGAGGCCATGGACGATTGGATTGCCGATTGGCCAATGACGGCCACTTCTTGGATAACTTTTTTCTTGATTTCTACTGAACGATAGGCAGACACCACTACTTCTTTCAAGGGATTGTAGAGGCTGTCTGGCTCTGTCTTTTTAGCCAATTTTGGTCCGGGTGAACTCAATATGCGGAATTCCACATAGCTGCCGCTGAGACCCGACTGGGCGCTCAGACTGAAGCTAAAAATTAAAACCGCCACTAGGGCGAAAAGACAAGGGTGGATTTTCAACTTTGACTAAATCAAATTGATGCATCTAGTTTGGAGCAAAGCCTGTGCCAAATGGCTACCATCACTACCTTTAAGAATATGAAGATGCTGCTTTCCTCTGCAAAAACCATGGGCACTACTCCCCTTTTCGCCTCGCAAAATCCTGCATTCCTGCCCGAATCTGCTCAACTCATGAGCAGTCTCAAAAAGTGGAATTTAAAAAAAGTGGCTGCCTTTTATGGCACATCCTCGAGCCTTAGTCTCAAGGTTCATGCAATGATTGCGGCATGGGATTTGGAAGCCCATTCGAATGGAGGATCTGCGGCATTGGGGCAGTTTAAAGGGGAGGCCTTTGCCAAACTAGATGTGGACCACATGAGTCCTAAGGTGCAGGATTACGCCCTCGACAACATCGTGATTGGATCTGGACTATATGGACTCCTAAGAGGAAATGATGCCATCATGCACTACCGGCTCGACATGGGCCAAAAAATCGATAGTTCGGGGCTTAAAACCTTTTGGCGGCCCAGAGGATCGGCCCTACTCAAAGCCATTTGCGAGGATGATTTCCTCGTGAATATCGCCTCGGCGGAATACGGAGAAGCCTTTGATCTAATGGGCATCGACGTGTATGAGGTCGACTTTTGGCAAATCGTTAGCGGTAAACGTCGAGCGATGTCCGTATTTAGCAAACAAGCACGTGGACTCATGGCTAGACATTTATGCCACCATGCTTCCGATGGCCTGGATGCATTGGAAGGCTTTAGCGATGAAGGATATCTCCTGGTTGAACGAGCTGATGGAGGGAAACGATTTGTCTTTGAGCGCAGCTAATTGAGCGAATCTATCGCATAAGGTGTATGGTACCATGGATTACAGCCACCTGTGGAACGTCCGAATTCCCGGAACGGACAAGTACGAAGTACACTCCGTCTGCCGCGGCCTTCCCGCGGATATAGCCATCCCAAGCTTCTGTAACACTCTGACTTCGGAAGACTTCTTGACCCCAGCGGTTGATGATGGACCATTCGGCCCAATCCGCGTTGGTGAACTTGGGTATAAAAACATCATTGACCCCATCACCGTTGGGGGTGAACACATTTGGCATTTCGACTTGGGGAATGACACGAAGAGGGAAACAAATACTATCTCCACAGCCTCCAGGAAAACGCAAATAAAAACAAATTTCTTCGGGCCGTTGGCTAAACTGATTAGGTATTGGGCCATTGAACCACGTGCTTAACAATTGGCTTGAATTCAAATTCCAAACTTGACTACTGGGCTGTATTCCCATAGGCTTGAAGGAAATGGTCACCTGACTACTGTCTGGAAATTGACTCCCCCACCCTGGCGCTTGAACTGTAAAGTGATAACAAGAACCCAGGGCATTGGGATCAATAATGGGCGGAAGAACCATGAGCTGACCGCTCAAAGGATCTATGACACATCCTGCCGTAGAATCGAATCCCAGGGTCAAACTCGGTGCGGGAGACACCTGGATGGATTGCAACGGAACGCTGCTGCGGCAGCCATGGTTGGTGACGACGGTCAAGCTGCCCGCGTAGCTACCTTCGTTTTGATAGCAGTGGACGGGGAAGCGGCCCGTATCTTGAGAGCCATCAGCCCAGTCCCATTGCCGCCAGACAATTTGCCCTGGCGCATTTACCAAAGAGCTATCCGCCCATTGCACGCAGATTCCTGGACAACCAAGTGTCTTAGAGGCAACACCACGCGCTAATGGCACGGGATACGGCTGCACATTTAAGCTGGCCGATGCCGTACAACTATAGGTGAATTGAATATCATCGAGACCAAAGTCGTTCCCCGCCAAAAGAGTACTCACACTTTCAATGAGGACCACGGCATTTCCGCTAGCAGGTACCGTAAATGGGAAGGTGTAGTTTCCCCATACGCCAACCGTCGTAGGGGTCGTTTGATTACTCCCAATGACCGTCCCATTGATTTTCACCCGGAACTGACCTGCAGGACTCGCCAAGGTGAGCATCCAAAGTGATAACGTTGCACTAGACCCCGCGGGCAAGGCCACAGTCTGGGACCAAATCGTCTTGATCCCACTGGTGGAACCATTAATAATCATGTAATTCCCTGTGCCCGTCGTGTGATCACCCCATGCCGCAAAATTGGGATGCACGGCGTTGGCACTAGAGCCAACCGCATAGGTTCCTTCGTTCCAAATACTTGTTGGACTATAAATATACTGGGTACCAAAGCCGCTATTCCCGCTAGAAAAATTCCAATTGACGGCATTCTGACTTCCTGAGGTTGAACTGCTGACCGTATAGGTGACCGAGGAATCCACATAGACCATGGGATTGGGGCAGGTAGTACAACTAAGCCCAAAGCTTGGGCTCCAGGAGTAGCTCGTGCCCCCAGAAACAGTCACAGCCATACTATCGCCGGGACAGGTGTTGACGCTGGATGGACTCACCGATACTGCGCACTGACCACGCATGCCGTTGGCAAGCATAGTTAGCATACACAAAAGGACAATTTGACGCATTTAAAGCCAAGGTACAAACCAAGGAACATTGAATACGTCGTACTTTAAACACATGAAAACACGGCTGATAAAATCGAACTTTTTGGTCTTTATTCTTTGGGCCGCTCAAAGCGCCTTTGCCCAAAGCAATTTTGTCGTAACCTCGAATGCCGCAGGGGCTGTGCTACATGGTGAATTTGACCCCACCACATATGCGCTTGGAAGCACAGCCACCCCAAGAGCCATCAGTGCGGCCATTTATGAAGACTTGAATGCGGATAGCCTCAAGGCCTACATCTTGCGTTTGGCTAGCTTCGAGAACCGAAACACTGGAAGCGACACGGCATCGTCCACCCGGGGAATTGGAGCGGCGCGGCGGTGGGTCTACCAGTCGTTTCAACGCTTTTCTACGCAACAAAATTCCCGTCTCCTTCCGTCCTACTTCCAATTTGATCAGGGCATCTGTGGCATGGCCCAACACCGAAACATTTTAGCCGTTCTGCCCGGCACGGATACAGCCAACCACCAGATCATCCTGATTGAAGGGCATATGGACAGTCGTTGTGATAGCCCTTGCGATACAGCCTGTTTGGCCCAAGGGGTGGAAGACAACGCGAGCGGCACCGCTCTGGTGATGGAGCTAGCACGCATCATGTCCTCTCATGAATATCCAGCCACATTAGTCTTTATGGTCACCATTGGGGAAGAACAAGGGCTTTATGGCGCAGGTGCTTTTGCGCAATATGCAGACCAAGAAGACCTCCCGATTATGGCTGTATTCAACAACGATGTAATTGGTGGCGTTATTTGCGGCCAAACCTCCTCTGCGCCTTCCTGTCCCGGAGCCAATGCCATTGACAGCACGCAGGTGCGCTTGTTTTCATCCGGCAGTTTTAATTCCCCCCACAAGCAACTTGCACGCTATGTCAAACTGCAGCACCACGAAGAATTACGCCCAATCGGAGCGGCCCAAGGCAGCTGGAAAGGCGTGCCGATGCTCGTATCCGTCATGACGGCCGAGGACAGAACAGGGCGCGGGGGCGACCACATCCCCTTCCGCCAGCGGGGGTTTTCGGCGATTCGCTTTACCTCGGCCAATGAACATGGTAATGCGAGCAATGGGGCAGGTTACACCGACCGGCAGCACACTTCGGGGGATGTCTTGGGGGCCGACACCAATGGCGATGGTGAGGTAGATAGCTTTTATGTGGACTTCCATTATTTGGGCCGCAATGCCTTAACCAACGCCAATGCAGCTGTTATGGCGGCCTATGCCCCACCGCCACCTTCTGATGTTCATATTGTGGGGTCCTATGTAGCAAGCAATGGCGTTTCAAATCCCGCATTCTTTGAAGTTTCTGCCTGGACACCAGAATCGGAAGTTCGTGTGATGGTTCGGACGGCACTGACCGAATTTGACACCATTACGGCCGAATTGCCCAGCGGCCCCAACCATTGGATCGGCGGTGTGCCTTCTGCAAATGTGTACTTCATCAGCGCCTGTGCGGTTCGCACGATGCCCGATGGCCAGAAACTCGAAAGTCTATTTAGCGAGGAGAAGATGGTTTTGGCCGGGCAAATTGGCCTTGAGGAGCAAGAAACCATCGAAGCGACCTCTCCCTTTGAACTTCTCCAAAACCGCCCCAATCCCTTTGACGAGTCCACCTGGATTGGCGTTCATGTATCTGATAATCAAATGCCTATTACGGGAGAGATTCGAATAACGGATCTACAGGGTCGCTTATTGAACGTCATTCACATAAATCTCGTGCCCGGCATAAATGAAGTCTTGTACGATCATGGTTATGGTCAAGTAGGGACATTTAACTATAGCCTCTTTGTGGAAGGGCGATGCTCGGGAACGAAGCAAATGATTTTTGCCAATTAATTAAATACCCAGGAAAGCCTTTTAGGAACAAATTTCTTTCTGTAACTTGGTGATTGAAACATAACCACCTAAACGATTCTTATGCTTAAAAAATTAACTCTTAGTGCATTACTTCTCGTGGGCGCCTTTGCAATGAACGCGCAAACGGTCATTTTGAACGTAATGAACCCCTCCACCATTGCTGGCTTGTACGACCATACAAACCAAGGCGATGGATCTGCGTGGGGACTTGCAAACCTCCTCAATCCAACGGATGCAGTATTGGATACCCTGATCATGATGGACGACGGAGACACGACTACAAACAATAGCTATGGGTACAATTTCCCCAATAGCCGTTGCGGATGTGACTCCTCGGGCGTGATGAATTCTAGTGTGGACTTCAGCGGTAAAATTGTCTTGATCTCTCGGGGTTCTTGCCAGTTTGGTGCCAAAGCCTACTTCGCTCAGCTTCGCGGAGCTGTAGGGGTTATCATATACAACGCCTTCTTGGATTCCGATCCTTCCGGAGGATTAATCAACATGGCTGGTGGTGATTACGGGATGAACGTAACCATTCCTGTAGCATTCGTTGGCAACGGTGATGGAACTATTTTCAAAACTCAAGTAGATGCAGGTACCCCCGTAGTTGCTTTCTTGGGTGCTAAAGTCGGTGCATTTGCCAATGACATCGCCATGACCTCTGATAAAGTCCTCTCACCCAATCAAATGGCTCGTCCTCAATTGATCTCCGCTGATTCTGCAGCCTACTCAGTGGACTTAGGCTTCTGGATGCGCAATGATGGTTCTAGCAACCAAACGGCAGCCTATGCGAGCGCCGAAGTTACTTACAATGGTAGCACGGTATACAGCAATAGCACGAACAGCTTTGGCCTAAACATTGGCGACTCTAGCTACATCTCCTTCCCTCCTTTCAAGCAGAATTCCTATCCAAATGGTGAATATGTATTCACTTACATGGTGGGAATCACTGGCGGCACGGATGACTTCCCTGCGGACAATGAAATCAGCTATACGGTTCGGATGAATGATGGCATTTATTCCTATGCACGTGTTGATGCCGACTTCCAGCCTATGGACAACAACTCTGTGCGCCCAAGCTCTTTCTCTTATTGGGCACCCGCGGTGCACTTCTATCACAAGGATGCTTCTGCCATGACCCTTGATGGGGTAAAGTTTGCCGCTTACATGACCAACGGTGATTCCATCACTGGTCGCGCGGTCGACATCGCTGTATATGAATGGGATGATTTCTTCTTCGGATTGAACGACCCAGGAATCAGCACTAGCACGTTGTCCAATACACCTTTGATTCTTGAATCGTATATGTTCTTAGGTGAATACCAAGATTCAGCGGTAACTCATATGTTCCAAACGCCTTTGGAAATGGACAATTACCAGCGCTATGTGGTAGCGGTAGTCTCTGCGAATACAGACATGTACATCAACTTCTCTCGTGACCCAGCATACACCTTCAATGACCAACAGTCTACGGCGCAGCCTGTGGATCTGTTAATGGTTGATGGTACTTGGAGCGAGAACGGATGGGATGGGTATGTACCGACCATTCAGTTGATCATGAGCGAGAACAATATCTCTGTTGATGAAACTGCTGTTGAGATCAAGCCATACCCCGTGCCCGCCGCACACATTTTGAATGTGCCCATGGTGAACATGGTTAACGAAGGCAGCTTACACGTGTATGATATGGCCGGCAACATGGTATTGAGCCAAGACGAACTGCAAAAAGACGGAAATGTCTTAAAGGTGGACGTCAGCGCCCTTCCTTCTGCCACCTACCTCTTCCACATTCAATCCATGGATGGTAAAGAGTCTAAATTCAATGTCGTAGTAGGTCGTTAATTCGAGCCTCTTCGATCGTCAAAGCGCCTGGGCATTGCCCGGGCGCTTTTTTTTCTGCCTACCAACGGCTCAAGTCTGTAACTTCAAGCCATGTCTAAAGTTCTTCTTCCCCTCTTCCTGTTTTGTGCGTGTTGGAGCGCGCAAGCTCAACTCAGCCTATCCATGCACACACGCATGGGCGGAGCCTTGGATTTCGCTAGTTCCAATGAAATTGGGCTTAATGTGGACCTGGGTAAAAAGAACTATGCAAGTGCCCGAATCGCTATGACGCGCTACACGGCATGGTTTTCAGGAGATGTGAATAGACCACAAATGAGTCCTATACTTGGATTGGGCAAAGTGTTTTCCCTCACGCAGCGTATCGCCTTAGGTGGTGAACTTGACCTCCGCTGGAATGATCGAGCCACACAAGGCCCTGGGCTAGGACCCGTCGCACTTATCCTCTTTGCTCCAATCCGTCTCAGTCCGAATTGGAAACTTCAAGTGAGCACGGGGATACCTTACCACACCGGTATCGGTGCGGTGTATCAACTTTAGACAAATTGATAATCGACCCCTGAAACCTGCGTAAGCAGGGTTTGAGGGGCGTCGAGCACCTTGGCTGCTTGAGGAGGTGTAGGCGTCACAGGACTATTCGCCGCGAGGTATTCTTTAATTACTTCGTGTAAAGTGAAATCCTTGGTTACTGCATTTTTGACCCCTTTAATTCGGCAAAGAATATCCTCGGGATCTCCGTCGCGCTCACAAGCGGAGAGTGTGTACATGCGAGATAATTCGATGGGTTCGCCGTGAATGTGCGCCTTTTTGACTCGCTGCCCCTTGGGAGCAAAGGCTTCAAACTCGATGGTCATCCCTTGGAATTTGATTACCCAGCCGCCAAAACGTTCGGCCGCTTCTTTGGCAAATACATTATTCAACTCCTTTTCGAGCCATTTTTTTATTTGAGCTCCATTGGCTTGGGCTATACGGACATTGGAATCCACCGGCAGCATGTCGTAGAGATACCCCGCCGTGATTGGAATATGACCTGTTTCATCGGGGGTAGTTCGGGGCGGGCAGAATCGGAAGCCGTTAGAAAGAACGACGTCTACTTCTTTTAGCTTCCAATGCAAGGCATTGAGGATCATGGTATCCATTGGATTCTCAATCACGAAATAGCGGTACAGTGGCAAGGTGCTATACCCGACAATCGTCTCGATCTCTTTATGAAATGGCGCCTCGTTTTCTTGAATAATCGCTGTCATTTTCGCATCTGCAGGATATTGCTCCGCGTTTACCTCATCCAACGTGTACCTGTCCTCGACCAATTGGCCGTTTTCGAAACGCATTTCTAAACGGCCCACAAAAGATCCGAAAGCACCAGGCTCAACCACCTTGGCGTAGGCGCATTGGATGGGCACGCGCACACGCTCATGCGTATCCCCGCCAAAAATGTAATCCACACCTTCACAGACTTCGAGGTTCGCCAAGGCTATTTGCTGAGACAAGCCCATGTGGGCAATGATGATGACGGCAGCACATTGCTCTTGGTTGCGAAGAACGTCCACATAATGCGCTGTATTCTCCTCCGGCTTGGAATATAACAAGCCTTTAGAGTAATTCGGGGACTGGCGGACCGGGACCAAGTGGTCGGTGTAGCCAAGGAAACCAATTTTTACGCCATTGACTGACCAAATATGGTAAGGAGGAAAAATGAGTTCCCCACGCTGACCATCCCCCGCATCATGGTACATATTGGCACAAACCTTCGGGGCGTGCAACGAGCCTAAAAGTTCCTGCATGGCCTTTTTATAGTAAACAACCTCCCAATTGCCTGGTAAATAGAGGTCATAACCGAGTCCATTCAAAATAGGCACCATCGCCTTTCCGGTAGTTTTTACACTGAGCTCAGAGCCCTGGAACATGTCCCCGGTATCCATCAAAAAGCTGTGAGTATGCTTCGCACGTTCTTGCTTCAGATAGGTCGCTAAGTGCGCATACCCTCCCGTCTTTCGATAGACGGCTTGATCATTTTCCCAGAATAGTTCATCGTGTGGATGCACTTGACAGTGCACATCCGTTGTTTGCAAGATGGTTACCGTCGTATTGCCACTTCCATCTCCCGCATCACCAGAAGCACTTCCATGATCAGTCGTTGAAGCATCGTCAGACATGAGTATTTGTAAGCCTTTGAAGGCTGCGACGGAACCTAGGGCACCTGCGCCGAGTAAAAAGGATCTGCGTTTCATAAGATGGGTAGTACTGCGTTCGTATCAGAATTAATTCGTGCCTGTAGCCAACGCTTCGAGTTTGGCTTTAATCGGACCAAAGGGTCCAAATTTGTGCTGTGCTTCGGAGAACCCGTCAGCATAGGGACCGAAGGGGTGATCATAGGGTTTCTTGGCAATGTCTGGCCAATCTTGGGAAAGATCCTTGCCAGGGCGTACTTGGGTATTTACCCAGGCAGCCACATCCCATGCCTCTTCGTCCGTCAGTTCGGGATCGTCATAATTGATGCCTAACGGCATGTTCCATTTCACGTATTTCGCAAAGTTGGACATGCGGTATAGCCCCGCGCCTTCGTTGTAGGATAACGGACCCCATAAAGGCGGATAGGTAAATACTCCATTCGGATCTTTTAACCCTTGGCCATCTAATTGGTGGCATGAAAGACATTTCTCAACATAGACTGCTTCGCCATGAATTGGATCCAACGGTCGATTGAGAAAGGCTAAATCTTTGAATCCTGACCCTGCAGGCTTTTCCCCTTTCGGAACGTCCTTTCCCAGGAACTGGATATAGGCCGCCATCGCTTGCATTTCTTCCGAGTCGACCGCTAGGGCTTGCCCATTCAAACTCCGTTCAAAGCAATCATTGATTCGCTTGTAGACATCCTCTACCTGACCGGAGCGGGCGCGCAACTTGGGATAGGTAGCTGCTACGCGAGAATAATTGTTACCAAAAATCTTCCTGCCCGCGTCAAGATGGCAGTTTTGGCAATTCAAGCCATTTGTTTTGTTGGCTTCGATGGAACCGTTTGGGCCAAAGTATTGTGCGGTATGCGCTACCAATTCTTTTCCAAAAAGCAGCTGGGCCTTTTCGATCTCATCCGCCACGGAATTCACATCAGGAGCAGACCAAAAGTTAGGCTCGATCATTTTTCCAGTCAACAAATCGGAACTTTCAGCGGGTGAAGACGCTTCCGCTAAGTACTCTGTCCACCATATGGCCGGCTGAGTGAAGTAGCGAATGTATACGAGAAGGAATGCCGCAAAAAGAACCAAAAAACCAACTAAGCCAATCAATTGCCGAAGCAATTTGAGAATCATTGGTTCTAAGTGCATTTGAGGATCCCTCTGGCTCATTTAGTGAGGCAACTTGTCGCGAAGGAGGCCATAGGCATACGTGCCCAACACGGCAAAAAACAATACAATCAGCATGGACGTGATGCCATACCCCACATTGACGACAATCGGCCCTGGGCAGGCGCCACTAAGAGCCCAGCCTAAACCGAAAATCGTGCCACCCAAAATTGATTTGATAAGTTGTGGCTCTTTTGCAGCAAATTCAATCGGATTTCCCTGGATGTCCCTCAGGTTGAATTTTTTGATCATGAAGACGCCAACTGCACCAAGCACCACCGCCGTGCCGATGATCCCGTACATGTGAAAGGATTGGAAACGGAACATCTCCTGAATTCGATACCAGGATAGCGCTTCCGATTGCGCCATGACGATGCCGAAGATTATGCCGGCTAAAAGGAATTTTAAAAATTTCATACCGTGCTTTTTTAGTAGATGTATGGAAAAATTAGGTGTGTCATCGCCAAGCCTCCAATGAAAAAGCCAATCACCGCCACCAAGGAGGGCAATTGGAGATTAGACAGCCCCGAAATGGCATGGCCTGAGGTACAGCCTCCGGCATAACGCGTTCCAAAGCCTACTAGAAATCCTCCGAGGGCAAGGACTAAAAAGCCATGTACGGTCAAAACCGACTCCCATGAAAAAACCTCCGAGGGTTGCATCCCTGTAGGGGGGGCGAATCCTAATTGAGCCAAGTCAGAGAGAGTAGAATCAGAAATTGTCACTGCAATTCCCCCATGCATAAAGTGATAGGAGATAAATCCACCCAAAACGGCTCCCACTAGAAAGGTGAGGTTCCACGTATTTTCTTTCCAATCAAAGTCAAAAAATTTGATTTTTCTACCAAAAGTCATCGCACAGATGGTGCGCAAATTAGAGGAAAAACCAAAAGATTTACCGAAAAATATCAGAGCAAACATAACCGCTGAAATCATGGCACCCGAAAACCACCATGGCCAAGGGTTCAACAAAAAATCAATCATAGTAAAGCAATTTTACATTTAGCTCAGCCCAAGTTAGTTGTGATTAAAGTAGACAATGTGATGCGTGTCACATCTTTAGGGCTTTCGCAGTTTTAAGTGGACAAAAGAGAAGTCCTGCTCCTTCCCTGCCGGTGTGCGGTGAACGGTCTCTAGAGACTTGACACATTCGTATGTGTCCGAAAACAAAGTGGCCAAAGCCTCAGTTTGGTAGTGCTTTACGGGCAATCCACTACAGATCTCTGGAGACTCGCCATTGAATGTTCCGATGATCACATGTTCTGGAGCCATCTTTTCAACGAGCTCTATATACGTCTCAAAATCTTTTTTCTCTGTCAAAAAGTGAAAGACAGCACGATCATGCCATACACACACCGCTTTTTCAGGTTTGTAGTCCAAAACATTGCAAACACGGTAAGAAATGTTTTGACGAGCCTCTTCCGATTTCAATTCCAATTTGGCTTGCGCTAGGGAACGGATCGAGATGTCAAACACCTCCACTTGAAGCTGTCCGGCATCCACTAATCGTTCGGCTAGGACACTCCGTCCTCCTCCGCAATCTACGATCATATCCTTGGGATCTAATTTCAAATCTAGAATCCAATCTAGACTGGGTTGCGGATCATTTTGGGTCCAAGAAACCTTATCTGATGGCTTGGTTTCATGAATACGCTCCCAATGCTCTCGTAATGTGATTGAATTTGTCATAAATCAAATTTCGTAATTTTAGATTTAATGCATCGTGATATAGGTTACGCTCCAAAAAACCGGTCATTGACTCAGGTCAACTCGCATTCAGAAGGACCCAAGTGGGCTATTAAACACACAAGATGATCAGCCAATAGATGGCCGTAATGCGAGTGCTAAAACGCTGAAAAGATCAAATCCATTACAATCTTTACAGATTCTAGTTCGACGCTCTTAACTAGCTGATCCTGTTTTACCTGGCTTGCCTTTTCCACTGTGACGCTGATCCCCCCCTCGGAAGCCTCTTTGGGGCCGCCCATTGGACGAAACGGAGCCACCAGAACGCGAGGGAACGCCTGAGCGACCCCTGAATCCTTGACTCTTGGCTCCCGCATTCCATTCAGGGCCTTCCCCTAGATGTTCCGGCGGGCTGAGTTTTTCAAAATCGCGCTCGATGAGTCGCTCGATCTTGGTGAACTTATACATATCCTCACTGCAGACATAGGTGATGGCCATGCCTTCCGTTTTGGCACGCGCCGTGCGGCCAATGCGGTGCACATAGTCTTCGGCATCATTGGGGACGTCGTAGTTGACCACGAGGTCGATGCCTTTGATGTCAATGCCTCGGCTCATGACGTCCGTGGCGACCATGATGCGCGTGCGGCCGGCTTTGAACGCGCTCAATGCCTTTTCGCGAGCGTCTTGTTCATAATCGGACGACATGCCTTGAACAGAGTAATTACGTTGCGCCAACTTCCGCGTAAGTTGCTCCACCTTGCGCTTAGTAGAACAGAAAATGATAATACTATTAAAACCTTCCTTGTCCTTCAAGAGGTGCTGGGTCAGTCCGATTTTTTGGTCTTCATGTGCTAAGTAAACCTGTTGTGTCACCCCGTCTGCTGGCTTTGAAATAGCGACGGAAATTTCTTCGGGATTGTTTAGGATTTCTTTAGCTAAATTTCGAATTTTTGACGCCATCGTAGCCGAAAACATCAGGCTTTGGCGTTTTGACGGCAACGTTTTAATGATGCGAATGATGTCATCATAAAAACCAATATCCAGCATGCGATCTGCCTCATCTAAAATCAAGTGTTTGACCTCAGAAAAGTCCACATTTCCCTGCTCCATATGAGACAGAAGTCTTCCTGGGGTTGCAATGATGATATCAGCTCCGCCTTTGAGCGCTTTGGCTTCTTGGTCCCACGCCACCCCATCGCCTCCTCCATACACTGGGTGACACGTAGCCTGAGCAAAGTATGCTAAGCCTTGGATTTGATGATCAATCTGAATGGCTAGCTCCCGGGTGGGGCACAGAATTAAGGTTTGGACCCCTCCTTTGTCGCTTTCCGAGATGTGGTTCAAAATAGGTAGTACAAATGCCGCGGTTTTACCTGTCCCAGTCTGAGCACAGCCGATAACATCCTTCCCTTCCAAAATTAAAGGAATGGCCTTGTCTTGAATCTCGGTGGCCTCCTCAAAATTCATGTAATAGAGCGCATCTAAGAGGGCGTCATTGAGTCCAAAATCTGTAAACTTCATCTACTGTGTAACTGCGTGTTCGTTTTGAGCCGCCCGATGCGGCGTAGCAAAGGTAGCGCTTTGTCTATGGCGTCTCACCTACATACTCCTATCCCCAAGGCACATGGATGCCTGTTCGCAAAATTGGTATATTCGAAATCCACGAATACAAATCCCATGAAAGCCCACGTACACGTCTTGATGATACTCAGCTCAACCGTTTGTGCGCAAATCCCAATCCAGTTCGGCTTGGCGAGTTCAGGCCCCGCTTTTCACGATGCGGATGTAGGAGCCATGACGCTTGCCGATGTGGATAGCGATGGGGATTTGGATGCGTTCATTAGCGGGAAAGGGGGGCCGGTACAATCGATCCTCTACCTAAATGATGGCAATGGAGGGTTCAGCCAAAGCAGTTCTAGTTTTACTCATCTCTTCGGGGGCAGTGTGCTGTTCTTTGATGCGGATGGCGATGGTGACGTGGACCTTTTTGAGAGCGGAAACACGTTTGGTGGGATAAAGACCGCAGAGCTCTATGTGAATAATGGCACTGGGAGCTTTTCACTGTTCACGGGAACTAGCTTTCCGGGACTTTGGGGCGGCACAGCCGAAGCAGCTGACTTTGATGGCGATGGAGACCTAGATTTGATCTATACGGGCATCACGAGCAACTCGGAGTCCTACGTCTATTTATTACAAAACACCTCTGTTTTTGGGAGCTTGAGTTTCTCTAGTCCCTTTATATTGTGCGACAGCTTGGAGTTGCCGCGAGCTTTGGCATTAGATTATGAGCAAGATGGCGACATAGACCTTTTGGTGACGGGGAAGCGGGCAAATGGGGTTTGCGTCACGAAAGTGGTTAAAAATCAAGGAATGAGCGGCTTTCCAACGTTTGAGCCGACCTCCCTGCCCGGAGCATGTAACGGCAGTTTATCCCTTGGAGATGTGGATTTAGACGGCGATTTGGACCTTCTGCTCAATGGGGATTCTAACCCTGCAGGCACCCAAATTTCTGGGGTATATGAAAATCAAGGTTCAGGCAGCTATGTCAGCTCGAGCACCTATTCCCTGATAGGATCAGGTGCCGGCTTTGCGGCTTGGCATGACTTGGATTTGGACGGTGACTTAGATGTCGTTGTGGCAGGCTTTGGTGCGCCAGGGGTCTTTGCATATGTGTACCAAAATCAAGGTGTTCAGGGTTATGCCCTGACTGACACCCTCGAAGGCGCCTACTTATCCAGCGTGGCTATTGGAGACTTAGATGGTGATTATGACCCGGACATTATCCTGGCAGGGACGTCATTAGCAACGCCTTCAAAGGCAACCCGAACGTATTGGAACAGCACTACTATTCCATTCTCCATCGATGAATCGGTCCGAAATGGGCGCCTACGGATCCACCCCAACCCTGCAAAGCAGCATGTGAATTTGACATGGGACTATGCATTCACGTCTCGGGCGGAGGTCCAAGTACTCGATCTACTTGGGCGCTTGATTCATGTAGAACGTCTTTCTCATGGCTCTACATTCCGCTTGGATATTTCCATGCTTTCCCCGGGGACGTATGAGCTCCAGGTTATAGACCACAGCGGATTTTCACATGGGATTTTAGTCGTGGAGTGAGGAACCTTCTCCCCGGTATCGTAGCTCTGCGCTCCCATGGGCGAGGCTAATGTTCTCGTTGTTTTGATTCGTTCATGGCTGCATAGTTTAGAATGCTTCGCCTATGAAAAAATATACCCCGCTGCCTTCCCGAGTTATGGCCACATCAATTCGGGTGTAAATATCCTTTTCCGGGAAAATAAGGTAACGAATTCCAAGCCCTGCCGTAGGCAACATCGCCTCCCATGCAAATTGTGATTGAGATCCAAAAACCTGACCTGTTGAAACAAAGGCGCTCGCCCCCCAAGTTTTCGAAAATGAAAAGGGTAAAATACGATATTCTAATTGGGCTGCGACTAGATTATTATCTCGAAAACGACCTAGGTAATAGCCTCGCATAGTGCTTTCACCGCCCATCAATGCAAGCATATTAAAAGGTGCCTGACCCGCAGTAAACTGAGCAAAAGCTTGAGCTGCCAGCACACGATTTTCACCAATTGGATGATAAAATCGGTTATCGACGATGTAGGAAGTGAACGTGTAGTCACTTCCCTGATCATTTCCGTACTTCAAAAATGCCCATTCACTGTAGATTCCTTTCCTGGGATTTAACGCATTGTGAATATTATCGTAAAGAATTCCAAGCCCCAAACCCAGGTTAACCGAGCCATTTGCGCCAATTTCAGGGGCTTGAAAATTTGCATTCGTGTTTTGATAGGATACGTTGCTCAGCCGCTGATAATCCACTTCAAGGCCGAAGTACAAGGAAGGCTTCAAAGCTCTTAAAAATCGTTCTTTAACCAACGTATAATTGCCGTCTATAAGTGCAGTGTAGTCCTCAGGGCTATTGGGCCCAACACCATAATAAAATAGTGGAAAGCTCTGATAGCGCGCCCTCCCATAAAAAAACCATAGATTTTCGTCCGTATACATGGCATGATCAAACCAAAGTCCATATTGACTCTCGAGCGTATAAAAGGTGAAGGCTTTAAGCTGACTTAATCTATTTCTTAAATCGTTTTTGGCTGAATAGATGTACAAACTAGAAACTCCAAACTCCCAGCGTGTTTCTGGTGAATATGCAAGTGTAGGGTAATTAATTAATTTCGGAGCCGACGATTCCTGCAAGCTGTCTTTAAGTAATCGATCAAAATGATTACTTATAGGATACGTGTTATTCGTTTTAAGCTTTTGCGCAATTAACGGATGCAACGATGTAAAGGCAAGGATTATAACAAGGACTCTCATCTACAAAGTGAATTTACGACCGGGAATATACCTTTTCCTGGACCATTCTGCTTGGATTCTTTAGGCTCGATTGGAAGCGATTCTTTGAGGACTCCCTTATGGCCTTGAATATAGCAGGCATAAATAGCATCAACCGATCACCTGATGAGTTCAGTCATTGAACAAGCAAGGGCAAATATCCTGAAATGGATAATCTTAGCCTGGTCTAACATTATTTTTTTAATACTTTTTAAGTAATTTAATAGATTAATAACCTATATAATAGAAAAATGAAGAATTATTTCGTCGTTCTGATGCTATTTCCGCTTTGCGTTTTTGCACAGAAAAAATCAGGAGTTATTTTTTCCGAGCATCCCGCCCTTTTGATAGTAGAAGATACTTACAAAACCTTTTGCAGTGGCGATTTAGAAAGCTATGCTTCACATTTTGATCCTGACGTCAGGATTTGGAGCATCGGAGACACAGAGCCACATGGTTTGAAAAAGGACTTAGAATCGTCCAAATGGTGGACTGACAATTTCACTCTCAAAATTAGCAGAGATCAAAATGTTACTCCGGATATAATTCAATATAAGGGCGATAAAAAGGGGGTGTGGGTCTATGATTGGACACGACTTACTGCCATAAACAAGACATCAGGCGATACGGTAAAAACATGGTTTCACGATGAGTTCTATGTAAGCAATGACAACAAAATCACCATGTGGCTGAGTTATTACAATCAAAATGAACTTGGAGCACAAATTCAGAATTCATTTGGGGCACACAGAAATGGAAGAGTGTATGATGAGCATCCAATAATCAACACATTGAATGAAATGGTGGCACATTTTGAAGCAGGTGAGATAACAGAATTGGCCACGTACTTTACGGAGGATGCAGAGTTTTATCGCTTGGGTGTAGATGGAAAGCTGAACCTTGAAGAGCGTACTGCTACCTGGCATGCATCAGTTGCTAAAAACAGCGTACGCAATCTAGAGCAGTCAGGATATCCAGATGCTATTTATTACTCAAGAGGTGAAGGCCAATGGGTAGTTCAATCATGGTGGTGGGTGAACAATACAAATGCAGAAACGGGAGAAGTCACTCGCGAATATCTTCATATGAGCCACGACTTCAATGATGACGGCAAGGTTACGAGAGAAGTAATCTATATGGCTAACTAAAAAAACAACATACCATGAAAAAATATGTATTTCTAGCAGCAGCAGCTTTGACTGCTGTGAGCTGTACTCAGCCTACTCTTTCAGAGGATGCTGTACGCGAATTTGCAATCTCTCAAATTGAGAATCAGGTGGGCTATGACGCCGCAGTTGATGGCTATTATAATGGAGCCGCCTCTGATCTCAAGATTTGGCCAAACCCGGTATGGAAAAATGTACCGCGTGATTTCGTTGTAGACGAAAATAACGACGGGAGTTTATTTTACGAGGACTCTATTAAGGTGACCCTGCATGACGTATACCTCATGGGAGGACATGCTAACGTTATGGGAACCATACAGTGGTATATCGCTGGGGTGAATACGACCTATAGAAACTTTTCTGGGATTGTAACAGAGGAGGACGGCCAACTAAAATGGAGCCGCTTCGTAGCTGTTGACAACCAGACCTTATCTAAGGGTTTCCTTTGGCCTTCAACGGAGATGGAAGGAGCAATGAGCGCTTACAACGAGATGAGAAATGCAATGATGAATTTAGAAATGGATCGTGCTAAAACAATCTCAGATTCACTTGTTGATGCTGATCCAAGCTGGGCATCGGCGCACCTAGGACAGCTTCAGTACCACTGGATGAAAAAAGATGTAGAAAGTTTAAACGCTACTCGCGCCATTGCTGAATCTAAACTAGATGGAGCAAGCCGCGCTGAAGCCCATTTCATAAGGTCATACACAACTGATCGTGAGGCTGGAGATCACCATTTAGAGCAGGCCCTAATTTTTGCTCCAGCAGATCCAATGGTTCGCGTATGGTATGCATGGGGACAAGAAGACCCTGAACTTGCTATTGACATCATGAAAATAGCGTGGGACAGAATGCCAGAGCAGGGCGGCGTAAACAACATGATGGGTTATAAGTACATGGCTGCCGGTGATATGGAAAAAGCGAAGCAACACTTCGAAATTTTCGTGCGCGCTAATGCAGAGGTGCCAAACGCCTATGATTCTTATGGGGAGTATTATTTAACTGCAGGCGATTCCGCAATGGCGAAGCAGATGTATATGAAAGCCTATGAATTGAATAACAATTGGACCGCTTCTAAAGAGAGAGCAGAGGCCCTTTAAGAGCACCTAACAAGGCCGGTATTTCCATATGGTGTGCCGGCCTTTTTTCTAATTATTTAAATTTAAAATCATGAGAAAAATACTAGCGATTACCTCCCTAAGTGCATTAGTTATAGGGTGTATGCCAGCAGAAAATGAGACTTCAGAGGTGCAAGCCATGTATGAAGCAAACTGTGCTACAGTGAGCACGGCCTTAGAGAACTTTCAAAATGAAACTGGAGATTACTCCATGTACAATCAAGAGAGCTTTTGGGCGAGACCTACGCGTTTTAACCCATCGGAAGGAGATTCTATTTCTCTTGACGAGATGAAGGAAAGCAACTTGAACGGATGGGCAATAATGGACTATGAGCTCGTTTCAGACCTTAAATTCCTATCTGGGGTGGACCCAAACACGAATATGATGGATGGCTCAGTTCGTTACTACGGTGTATGGAAAGTCACGAGAACAGCTACAGATTCTCTAGAGGCTAAGTCCTTTACGGTTCCCGTATACTCGTCTTTTGATTTTGATGAGGAAGGCAAAATATTGTTCCAACAGAACTATGGCGACTTCACGGCAGCCTTTAATTCATTGAACTAATCT
>JAQWXR010000016.1 GCA_029254375.1 Schleiferiaceae bacterium
CCACCGGTCAAGATGGCGATGTCTTCCAACATAGCCTTGCGACGATCTCCAAAACCTGGAGCTTTGACCGCAGCGACTTTCAGGGCGCCGCGGATTTTGTTTACCACAAGGGTACCCAAGGCTTCTCCGTCTACATCTTCCGCAATAATCACCAAGGGCTTACCCGTCTGTGCGACTGGTTCCAAAATGGGAAGCAACTCCTTCATGGTGCTGATCTTCTTATCGTAGATCAAGATGAATGGCTGCTCAATATCAGCAATCATTTTATCCGTGTTTGTCACAAAATAGGCCGATAAATACCCGCGGTCAAACTGCATGCCTTCGACGACGTCCACATATGTTTCCGTGCCTTTAGCTTCTTCTACCGTGATGACTCCTTCCTTCTTCACCTTGGCCATCGCCTCTGCGATGAGGGAACCAATGGTCGGGTCATTGTTGGCAGAAATCGAAGCTACCTGCTCAATCTTTTGATTGTTGTCGCCGACTTCTATAGCCATACTCTTGAGCTCCGCTACAACCGCTGTCACGGCTTTATCGATACCTCTCTTAAGATCCATAGGGTTCGCTCCAGCCGCTACATTGCGGTGTCCATGGTTAACAATTGCTTGGGCCAAAACCGTTGCAGTGGTTGTTCCATCCCCCGCCACATCCGCGGTCTTAGAAGCCACTTCTTTCACCATTTGGGCCCCTAGGTTTTGAATTCTGTCTTCTAACTGAATCTCTTTGGCCACCGTTACACCGTCCTTAGTAACCGTAGGGGCGCCAAAGGACTTTTCGATGATCACGTTGCGGCCTTTGGGGCCGAGGGTGACCTTGACTGCATTTGCCAGGGCATCTACCCCCGCACGTAAGGCGTCACGCGCCGAAACGTCGAATTTGATATCTTTTGAACTCATCGTTTTACTATTTTTTGAATTAGATGATAGCTAGGATGTCAGACTCTCGCATGATGAGGTAATCTGCACCGTCAAATTTGAATTCTGTACCTGCATACTTGCCGTACAAAACGGTGTCGCCGACGGAAACCGTCATGGGTTCATCTTTTTTACCGTTTCCAACGGCCATGACAGTCCCTTTTTGGGGCTTTTCTTGGGCCGTATCCGGGATAATAAGGCCCGATGCCGTCTTGGTCTCGGCCGCAGCAGGTTCCACGATAACCCGGTCAGCCAATGGTTTAATGGTCAAGTTTGCCATGTTCAATTAGTTTGATTGTGTTTAGTCCTTGGCGTTATGCCTCCATCACTACAGCACACGCTATGCCAAGTCTTTTGGGGTCAAAAAAAATGCCACCTTGATGACAAGGTGGCATATAGAGCGTGACAATTTTTGCGCTTATTCCGCGGAGGCTGGCAATTCTGTCGCAGGCGCCGCTGGTTGAATTGGCGTTTGGAAGCTAGGCGTTGCATTGTCTAATTCTTCGCTGACTTGAGATTCAGGCAATGCCTCGGAACCCTGACTTGGATTTATTACGTTTACCGCTATAACCAGCACCAACAAGGCAATGGCTAGAGACCATGTTGCCTTTTCAAGGAAGTCATTCGTGCGCTTGACGCCGCCTATCATCGAAGCGGAGGATCCACCAAATGCGCTGCTCAAGCCGCCTCCTTTTGGGTTTTGAACCAACACAACGAGGATCAACAAGATGCTGACGATGGTGATCAGCGACATGATTAAGTATGTCATTTTGTAGAAGATTGAGTTTTGCGCATTTTTAAAATACGGGCCGCAAAGATGGCGCTTTTCTCGGGAACTTTCAATTTCAAAATCTCATAGGCTTGTATAGCCTTTTCTGTCATCCCTTGGTCGTAATAATGGTTCGCCAAGGTCTCCGTCACAAGACCACTTACATTCGGCGTTCTTAAGGCCAAATTTTCACCCATTGGCGCATCTCGAACGGGTTTGATTTTGGGGTTCACCTGAAGGAACTGCTCCAGAATGGCTCGTTCCATAGCAGGGTCGCGCTCACTTAGTGGAACAGCCTGCATAGCCTCTTTCGGACCGGTAGATTGAAGGCCTATGAGGAAATTTGCAAAAGGCGAAATCGTAGGATCTATTACGCTCGTGGGCGGAGATGCCTCCAAACGTTTTGACTTCTTTTCCTGAGAGACTTTGGCCTTTCTTGTTTTATTTTTTTTGGGCGGAGTAATTTCGGTGAATTGCTCCTTGGCTTTCACCTCCTGAGAAGGCGTCTTTGAAGCAGATTTTAGGGGTTCGATTAAAGGGACTTTTTTCACTTCCGCCAGAGGGGTGAGGACTTCATTTTCAACAACCTGAACCGGAACATTGCCGTCTTCAGGAAGGGCTTGAGAATCAGGCAAGGGATTAGGTTGAGAAAGGGGCTTCACCTCGACGATATCGCTCTTCGCCTTGCTGGTCTTTCCCAACTGCACTTGGATCGCTCGACTGCGCAACACTTGAGCTCGCACGGCCGGGGGGAGGGCATCTAGATTGATATCAGAAAGTTTGGTCTGGGCTGCGGGCTTTGACTTCGCTTGCGTCGATACCGGGACCTTTTCTGCCGCCTCCACTTTGGGAATCTCAGGGATAGGATCTTGCGCACGAAGCACTGCGACCCCAGAGGCCTCCTTTTGTTTCTCAAGCTGAAGAGGCTCTTTGGGTAATTTGACCGAGTCCAAAATGGTAGATTCTAGAGGCTGCGCCGATGTTTTGGGTGCCACTTCAGATTTTTCAGGAGTTGATTGAACTGACTCCTTAGGCTCACTTTGCTTTTGTTGCCAAGCCGCCGCCTGCACTTCGATAGGGATCAATGGGGCTTCTGCCCAATCAAGTAATGCCTGCCGATTCATCGTAGAAATGGCTGTTCGATGCAGCTGAGCAGGAAACTTATAACTGTCTTCTTCTTGCAGGCTTCTCAAATAGATAAAATGGAGGATCGCCGCATAGGGATACTTCTCTACGAGCTCAGCCAAGTCAGCCGACGCAGGCAATCCAGCGCCCTGGCTGAAATAATTTTGAATGTCTTGTCGTTGTGCCCCCATTACCAATTAACCAAGGAACGGTTAAAAATTTTCTCCGCCAATTCCTGCACGATTTCGTCGACCAAAGCGTCTTCTACCGAAGTGAGGTCCGACGTGGCAGGGAAGTTTCGGTAAACGGAAAATGATTGCTGAAAATTTTTGCCGTCGTCCAGGTGATTGACATACTCCACGCGGACGGTCATTGACAATCGGCTCTGTGCGACTTGATCATTGGCGCTTGGCGCCTCGGAGCGCACTTCGTAGCTAGTAATCGAGCCAGAAAAATCCAAATCCCCATCCACTCGAACCAAAGAAAGAGGCGTTTGGCGGACCATGACTTGCTGCAGCGTCTCAGTAAATTGTTGCGAAAGCTTGGGGTTGACCAGCGGCGCATTATTGTCAAAACGCTGAATACTCAGGGTTTTAGCCTCCCCTACATCACCCCCAGTAAAGGAATAGCCTCCGGAGCAGGCGTTCACCAACAGGGCGAGAACAGAGGAAATCACGAGAACCCTCATCCCAATTTGAATTGCTTGATTTTACGATAAAGCGTCCGTTCAGAAATGCCCAACTCCTCTGCTGCTTCTTTACGGCGACCCCGATGGCGTTCAATCGCCTTTCGTATCATATCAATTTCCAAATCTTGCAAGGACATGCGATCCGCTCCTTCTTCGGCTGATTCAACATCCAAGGTCTCTTCATCGGACATGATTTCGGGCAAGTAGGACTCCTCTCGTGCCGGCGTTGAACTGTGACTAAACGAATCCAATCGCGCCAACCCGGTTTGGCTTGGGGCCGGGTTATTTCCAGCCTCTGAATTATGGCCTGAAGCCATGGACTGCATGGCTTGCTTCAAATTGGAAATATCCGCCCGCATGTCAAAAAGCACCTTGTATAAGATCTCTCGCTCTGAATTGAATTCGGCGGAAGAAACGACTTTATCACTGCGTGCAGGAAGGTTGGATCGGTCAATCTCAGGGATATAGCTGCGAAGTACTTCGGCACCGAGTTCCCGGTCACTCTCCACCACGCTAAGCTGCTCCACTAAATTGCGAAGTTGTCGAATGTTTCCAGGCCAGCGGTAAGATTCCAGAACGCGAACAGCATCTTCGTTCAAACGGACCGCAGGAATACGGTACTTCTGAGAAAAATCTTGGGCAAATTTTCGAAAGAGCAAATGAATATCCTCCTTTCGCTCTCGGAGGGGCGGAAGGTGAATTTCAACCGTATTGAGGCGGTAGTAGAGGTCTTCACGAAATTGATTTTTTTCGACGCTGCCCAGCATGTCCGCATTGGTTGCACCAACCACCCGAACATTGACCTTTTGGCCCTTAGAGGAACCTACCCGAATAAACTCCCCAGATTCCAGCACCCGAAGTAGGCGAACTTGCGTCCCAAGAGGAAGCTCCCCCACTTCATCCATAAAAATAGTTCCATTATCTGCCTCCTCAAAATAGCCTTTACGTGCACCCGCAGCTCCTGTGAATGCTCCTTTTTCATGGCCAAAGAGTTCCGAATCTATCGTGCCCTCGGGGATGGCGCCGCAGTTTACTGCAATCAAAGGCGCATGCTTGCGATGCGACAAGTGGTGAATGATTTTCGGGATAGCCTCCTTCCCCACCCCGCTCTCGCCCGTCACCAAAACAGAAATATCCGTTGGCGCTACTTGGATGGCCTTGAAAATGGCTCGATCCAACACGGGATTGCTCCCAATGATGCCAAAGCGCTGTTTCACTTCTTGAATGCTGCTCATCGTCCTGACGTTTCGTTCAACAGGTAGGTAAGTTTCAGTGGCTGACGCGTAGAAATTCGGTTTGCCGTCGTGGTGTTGATGACAAAATCTCCACTTGCTTCCACGAAAATTTTGTGGGCTTTTGGAAGAGGATTTTTGAACTGAATATCCATCGTTCGACCCGACCAAACGGAATTCCAGATTTCTTTTCCCGCCGAATCATACACCCGAATGGTAAATCCTACGGTTAAATTTTCGATGCAATTATCCCCCTTTGCAATACACAATGACAGGGCTCCGTCCTCTTGGATCGTCTCTTCGAGGAGCACAATTTCTAGCTGGGTATCCTCTAAGCTCCCATCCGGTAAACGGGTCTGACCCATCAGGGCGACGCCTAAGACCAGGAGAATAAAGGCAAATACGTTTTTCATGATGCGTAGCCTTTTGCTTTTCCAATTAAGGTAGCAGGTGTGGCGCGTTCCACCTCTACGCGAACCATATCTCCGGGCTTGTAGTTTTCACGCGGAAAAACCACCACAGTGTTATACGTCGTTCGGCCATAAAGATCTGCTTCCGACTTCTTGGATCGTCCCTCTACAAGAACTTCTAGGATTCGGCCCACATAACTTCCCGTGCGCTCGGCACTGTGCTCCTGTTGCTTTGAAATGATTTCGGCCAAACGGCGCTTCTTCACCACCAGGGGAATATCATCTTCCATCTTACGAGCGGCATAGGTATTTGGTCGCTCAGAGTAAAAGAACATGTAGCCAAATTCATACTTCACATACTCCATCAAGCTCAGAGTTTCTGCATGGTCCTCCTCTGTTTCAGTCGGGAAGCCCGAAATCATGTCGTGGGATATCGCACAGCCGGGAATGATCTTCCGAATGCGGTCAATCAACTCGATGTACTCCTCCCGATTGTGGCCGCGATTCATTTCTTTCAGGATCCGTGAGCTTCCACTTTGAACTGGGAGGTGGATGTATTTGCAAATGTTTTCATGGGATGCTATCGCGTGCAACACATCGTCCTTCATGTCTTGAGGATTCGAGGTTGAAAAGCGAATGCGCATCGTCGGGACCGCCTTGGCCACCATGTGCAAGAGGTCCGCAAAATGAACCGCAGTGGATTGGGCCATACTGCTCGCCTTGGTAAAGTCCTTCTTCAGCCCTCCACCGTACCAGAGGTAGCTATCCACGTTTTGACCCAAAAGGGTTATTTCTTTATAGCCATCTGCGCCCAACTGGATGCACTCGTCGATGATGGTTTGTGGATTGCGGCTGCGCTCACGCCCCCGAGTAAATGGGACGACACAGAAGGTGCACATGTTGTCGCAGCCTCGGGTGATGGAGACAAAGGCCGTGACGCCATTGCCGCCCAATCGGACTGGCTCAATGTCATGGTAGGTTTCTTCTTTGGACAGGAGCACGTTCACGGCCTTTCGTCCGCCATCCATCTCTTCGAGCAGATTGGGCAAATCGCGGTAGGCATCGGGGCCAACGACCAGATCAACCAACTTTTCTTCCTGGAAAAATTTTTCTTTCACTCGCTCCGCCATACAGCCGAGAACGCCAATTTTTAGTTCAGGATTTTCTTTCTTCAAAGTGTTGAACTGATCCAAGCGCGTCCGCACCGTTTGCTCCGCTTTTTCACGAATAGAACAGGTATTCAGTAGGATTAAATCCGCTTCTTCCAAAGAATTTGTGGTTTCATAGCCATCCTTTTGGAGAATCGAAGCCACAATTTCACTGTCCGAAAAATTCATTTGGCATCCATAGGATTCCATGTATAATTTCTTGCCAGTGCCTATGCCTTCTAGCACCAAGGCTTCGCCTTGACGAGACTCTTCCAACAATTCGCGCTCTACGACGTTCTTTTCCATAATGCGAAATTACGGACTACGTCCGAAGTTTATGACAAAATGTCAGTAAACGATTTCTGCCGATTGTATAATAATGTGGCCTTTACTTTGTGGCCTTAAATCTTCCTCATGGCAAAAAATCTGGTTATCGTCGAGTCCCCGGCAAAAGCAAAGACGATTGAAAAATTCTTAGGTCCGGACTTTAAAGTAGAATCCAGCTTCGGTCATATTCGTGATTTGAGTAATAAAGGACTCGGGGTCGACGTAGAAAAAGATTTTGCTCCTGATTATGCCGTCAGTGTGGATAAAAAGGATGTCGTCAAGAAACTGAAGAAACTCGCAAAGGAATCTGAAACGGTTTGGCTCGCTTCGGATGAGGACCGTGAGGGAGAAGCTATTGCCTGGCACCTTGCGGAGGCCTTGGAGCTAGATGCCTTGAAGACGAATCGCATCGTTTTCCACGAAATTACCAAAACCGCCATCCTAAAAGCTATTGACGAGCCGCGACGCATCGATATGGATCTCGTCAACGCTCAACAGGCAAGACGCGTGTTAGACCGGATTGTGGGCTTTGAACTCTCCCCTGTATTGTGGAAAAAAGTACAGCGTGGCCTCAGTGCCGGACGAGTGCAGTCTGTGGCCGTTCGTTTGATTGTCGAGCGGGAGCGGGAAATTCAAGCCTTTGAAGCCCAAAGCGACTTCCGGATTCAAGGCCAATTCGCCAATCCAGGCGGGGCCGTATTTTCAGCTGAAATGCCCCAAGGCGTTGGCGAGCGCCATGAGGTGGAGCAAACCCTCGAGAGCCTCGGAACATCTCCATTCCATGTGGCTTCCTTAGAAAAGAAGGCGGCGAGTCGCCGTCCTGCCGCCCCATTTACCACGTCTACCTTGCAACAGGAAGCCTCACGAAAACTAGGCTACTCAGTGAATCGGACGATGTCGTTAGCCCAAGGCCTGTATGAGAACGGCTTGATAACTTACATGCGAACGGATTCCGTTAATCTGAGTGAAGACGCCTTAGCCGCTGCGCAAGACAGCATCAGCTCGAACTATGGCTCCCAATATGTTCAATTGCGCCGCTACAGCACGAAGGCAAAAGGAGCCCAAGAAGCGCACGAAGCCATTCGGCCAACAAATTTACACGTGAGTACTGGGGGACTTGATCCGGGCCAAAAGAAGCTATATGAACTCATATGGAAGCGCACCATGGCTTCCCAAATGGCCGACGCCAAGCTCGAACGCACAACGGCTCAACTTGAAAATTCGGCGGGACTTCGCTTTGTAGCCAAAGGCGAGATGATTGCCTTTGATGGATTTCTTAAAGTCTACCGTGAGGGAGTCGACGAGGAAGAAGAGGATGCCGGTTTATTGCCCTCCCTCGCCCAAGGAGACGCTGTGGCCTTGTTGCGTGCAACGGCTCAACAACGCTTCACTCGCCCTCCAGGGCGCTTTACCGAAGCCACCCTGGTCAAAGCCCTTGAAGAACTTGGCATTGGCCGGCCATCGACTTATGCCCCCACAATTACCACTGTTCAGAAGCGCGGTTATGTCCAGAAAGGCGTGAACGAAGGACTCGAACGGGCCTATGCTGTGGGCACCTTCAGCGCTGGACAATGGAATTGGGAAGACAAAACAGAAAAAACAGGCTCGGACAAAGGCCGAATGGTCCCAACCGACATGGGAAATATTGTGACTGATTTTCTCAATGAGCATTTTGCTACTGTTATGGACTATCAGTTCACAGCCAAGATGGAAAGTGATTTTGACTTGGTTGCCGACGGCAAAGTGCCCTGGACGGAAATCCTCGCTGATTTCTATCAAGGCTTCAATGGCCTCATTATGAAGTCTGCCGATGCTGACCGCGCGAGTGGCCAGCGTCTTCTTGGAGAGGAGCCCAAAACAGGAAAACCTGTCTATGCTCGGATTGCTCGATTTGGGGCGGTGGTTCAAGTTGGAGAGACCACCGATGAAGAGAAACCTCGTTTTGCAGGGATTCCAGAAGGAATGTCCGTCGAAACGATTACCCTCGAAGAAGCCCTACCATTACTGAGCTTGCCACGCACCTTAGGATCCTATGAGGGGCAGCCATTGAAAACGAGCATTGGCCGATTCGGCCCGTATGTTCAAGTGGGCAAGACCTTTGTCAGCCTCCCAGAAGAACTTAGCCCATACTCCGTTACGGAAGCCGAAGCGGTGGCACTCATCCAAGCCAAAGCCTTGGCCACGGCCGCTGCACAGCTAGCCTCTTTTGAAGGACCTGAAGGACCCATCCTCGTGACGCAAGGCCGCTACGGCCCCTACATGAAGTACAACGGCGCCAATTACCCCATCCCGAAAACTACGGATGCTGGGACATTAACGGCAGAAACTGCACTGGAACTTATCGCCGCCACAGGGGACCGAAAACCCTCGAGCCGGGGACGCAAAGCCGCAGGCCGCAAACCTGCAGCGAGCAAAGGCAAAGCGAAAAAGAGCTAAACCATGTGGGAAAACGCCCTTCAACCCGTACCAAACGCCTGGCTTGAGGACGCCCTGCCAGGGACTTTAGGTCAAAGTCTTATCGTTCATACAGAGGAACATGGTTTCCCTAATTTACTTGAGGTCCGTATCGCCTTCATCGGAGTCCCCGAAGATCGCGGAAGTGCCGAGCAACGTGGCGTACGTGATGCCTCCAGAGTAGTTCGCAAAGAATTGTACGCCCTGTTTCCTGGCTCCTGGGATTTCAAGGTGGCTGATTTGGGAGATATCCTTCCGGGTAGAGATACGGTAGACAGTATGACCGCATTGCAAGAGCTTTGTGTCGAAGTGCTCAAATGCCAATGCATCCCATTTGTACTGGGTGGAAGCTCGGACCTAGGTCTGGCGTTATACCGGGCCTACTCACAAATGGAACAAATGATCAATGTGGCAGTGGCTCATAGCCGAATCGCCTTAGGTCAGGATAGCGAGCCTTTATCAGACCAAAATGTGCTAAGTCACATGCTCACGGCAAAACCTTATTCGCTTTATAACCTTTCGCACATTGGCCACCAAGCCTATTATGTCGCTCCTGAGGTCCTTGATCTCTTTGAGCGTATGCACTTTCATGCCCATCGCTTGGGAGACATTCGAGGCCAAGTTCAAGAAATCGAACCCCTCGTGCGTGATGCCGATTTATTCCTTTTAAATAATCACGTCCTGCGCATGGCTGATGGTCCCGGGCAGTCTCATCCATCACCCAACGGGTTGACGGCGGAGGAGCTTTGTGCCACGTTTCGCTACGCGGGCATGAGTGATAAGCTAAGCGCCATAGGCTACTTCGACTATAATCCTCAACTCGATCCTACGGGCCAAAATGCCCGGCTTATAGCCCAGGCATTTTGGTACTTCCTGGAGGGGGTTCAGTGGCGAAAAGGGGACTATCCGATGCGCTCGAAAAACGACTATACCCGCTTTACCGTTTTATTGGAGTCTCATAGCCAAGAGCTCATATTTTATAAATCGCCTTTTAGCGGGCGCTGGTGGATGGAAGTTCCTGCGCACCCTGGGCAGGATGCGCGTCAACACTTAATGCCCTGTTCTTCGAAAGATTACGAGGCTGCACAGCAAGGCGAAATTCCCGACCGATGGTGGAAAGCCGTGCACAAAGCCATTTAAATTTTTACCCAATTACCAAAAGGGTGGCGGATTATTTCTATTTTTAGGCCTCAAACTCCCCTGCATGAATTTTAGAATCTTCATTACTACCGCTCTTTTAATTGGTCTCTCCGGAGTGGTCAAGGCACAGCAGGACGTTCAGTTCACCCAGTACTACCACAATACAATCGGCTTCAACCCCGGTGTAGCCGGCAGCAATGATGCCATTTGCCTCAATGTAGGCCATCGATCACAGTGGGTGGGTTTTGACAATGCGCCCACGACGCAAAATATCAATGCGGATATTCCGCTATCTGTGCTTCATGGTGGGATTTTACTCAATATCGTCAACGATCAAATTGGATTTTTTCAAGATATCGCCGCTGCGGTAGGCTATGCCTATCAAATGGACCTCGGCCCTGGAACCTTGGGTATCGGATTGTCGGTTGATTTCCGAAATAAGAATGTCAAAACAGCTCAATGGATTTATCCCGACGGAACGGCAGGCTCAAGTGACCCCAGCGTTCTTCGCGGCGGAATGACGGCAATGACCCCCGAGCTCAATTTCGGAACCTATTACACCACAGATCTTTGGTATGCTGGTGTTTCCACTCGCCGAATGTTGCAAAGTGAAGCCAATTTTGGTGGCTCTGCTCGCTTCAAAAGCAAACTGCACTATTATCTGACTGGTGGGTATCATTTGTCAATTCCCGACTATCAATTGGTTTTGACCCCAAGTATTTTGTTAAAATCTGATTTAAATTCCAACGTGTCATTTGATCTAAATGTCAACGCTTTGCTGCAGGACAAAATTTATGGTGGCTTGGGCTATAGAAATCAAGATGCAATCAGCTTAATGGCTGGATATCAAATACTTCCATCTCTTCGCCTCGCATACTCTTATGACATTACCACGTCCGCCTTGAGCGGTTACAGTGCGGGGAGTCATGAGATTTTCCTTAACTATTGTTTCAATATTGAGATCCCTGAACCGATCCCAGGAAGCTATAGAAACGTAAGATTTTTGTAATATCGCAGCCTTATACGCGTTAAGCAAGTACCTATGAAGAACGTAAACATCTTCTTCCGACTAGCCTCCTTGGCTAGCGTTGCCATTTTGGCGGCGTGTTCTGGCTCGGACCACGGCGAGCTCGTCGGTGTCCAAAACCGCCCGGATTTTTACCCATCAGATCCCTACGGAATGGTCTACATTCCGCAAGGCTCGTTCAATATGGGCAATTCTGATATCGATGTCCCTTCGACGCTAACGGCTCCTACCAAAACCGTAAGCGTTTCATCCTTTTACATGGACGAAACGGAAATCACCAATAATGAGTATCGCCAATTCATCCAGTGGGTGCGTGATTCCATTTTGCGCTATCGCCTAGCCGAAGGTCTCGTCGAGGATTTTGAATACATCAGCTATGCGGATATGAATAACCCAACCTATTTTGAGGAATATGTTGGATTAGAATATCCTGACTCAATGCAAACGCATCTGGATTGGAGCCGTAAGTTGGCATGGGACACACGTCGTTACCCTTCGATTGAATATACCGAAGTAGTCGAGTCTATGTATCTCGCCCCCGAAGAGCGCTACCTGGGCGGTCGCATGTTAGATGCCCGTCAACTGAATTATCTATACTTCTGGATTGACAAGCAAAAGGCAGCGAAGAAATCTAATCGTGTAGCCTACGACTTCAATGATGCTGATGGAGATGGACGCACCTTCTCCTACAAGGACTACATCAAAGACGGCAAAGCCATCTCTGATCGTTCTAGCTTCTTTGAAAGCGAGACTGTCAACATCTATCCCGATACCTTGGTATGGCTTGCTGACTTCACGTATTCTTTCAATGAGCAGATGCATGACAATTATTTCTGGCACCCAGCGTATGACAATTATCCTGTTGTGGGCATTAACTGGAAGCAGGCGATGGCCTTCTGTAACTGGCGTACGCGCTACCGCAATGAATATCTGAAAGACAATCTTGACTTTCAAGAAAACGAGTTTCGTCTGCCCACAGAATCTGAATGGGAGTACGCTGCACGCGGAGGATTTGAGTTGACTACATACCCCTGGGGTGGACCCTACACTACAAATAGCCAAGGTTGTTTTTTAGCCAACTTCAAACCCTCACGAGGTAACTTAACAGCTGATGGTGGTTTCCACCCCGTTAAGGTGACTTCCTATGAGCCCAACGGCTATGGTTTATACTGTATGGCTGGAAACGTAGCCGAATGGACGAGTACTGCCTGGGACGAAGCCAGTTATTACTATGTGGCGGACTTTAACCCTGATTTTAAATACAACGCCCAAGAAGGGGATGCCGAAACACTAAAGCGCAAGGTCATCCGCGGTGGGTCGTGGAAAGACATTGCCTCCTACATGCAAGTTGGAGCGCGTGATTACGAATATCAAGACACAAACAAATCCTATATCGGCTTTAGAACGGTTCAGAGCTTTCTGGGTCGCGATGCTCGTGATTTCTAAACATTACTACCCTCACTAAATTCCAACACTAATTCTTCTTTGACATGGCTTTAATTGACGTAAACGGTAATCGCTTCAAAAATTTCATGACCAAACTTTATGGTTTGGGAGCAGCTGTCGTAATCATGGGTGCATTGTTTAAAATTATTCACTTACCATTTGCTGACTTGATGCTTATCGTAGGTCTAACTACAGAAGCCGTCATCTTTGCTATATCCGCTTTTGAGGCGCAACCCAAGGAGTACGATTGGTCTTTGGTTTATCCCGAATTCGAAGGCGGCGAAGCAATGGGTAAAGGCGCTCGAAAAGGCACGTTAACTCAGGAAATGGATCGCATGATGGACGAAGCCAAGATTGGCCCAGAATTGTTGTCCAGCTTAGGTGAAGGCATGCGCCGATTGAGCGATACTGCAGCCTCCTTAAACTCGGCTGTTGACGCAGCAGGAGCTACGGCTGCTTATTCAGATCAATTGAATTCGGCAGCCAAAAATATGGAGGCCCTCAACGCTTTGTATGCCGTTCAACTTGAGAACACGACCAACCAAGTGGAAGTTCAGAATAACCTGATGGAGAAGTTAGGTACATCCATGGCCACCTCAGAAAACTTGAATGAAGAAGTTACTAAGCTCGCCAGTAATTTAGGACAGCTCAACGGAGTATATGGCAATATGCTAGCTGCCATGGGCGGTAACCGTTAATACTTAATTTTCGCTGCACTGAACCGCTCCATTTTCAACGAATAACTACCCAACATGGCCTCAGGTAAACTGTCTCCCCGTCAAAAAATGATCAACATGATGTACTTGGTGTTGACTGCTATGTTAGCACTCAACGTTTCCAAAGACATTCTGTTGGTTTTGCACAAGCTCGATCAAGGCATGACTGCGACAGTAAAAACTCTAGCTAAGGGTACCGAAAATATCTATCGTTCTTTTGAGGCTCAGCTTCAGGATAACCCGCGTGCAGCAGCACCTTGGGAGGTCGCCAAAGAAGTGCGCAATCAAACTGGGATTGCTTTTGGCCTATTGGATAAAACACGTAGCGACTTGATTGAACTTACGGGTGGTATTAACGAAGAAGAAGACGGTCGCCTGAACGGTGCCGACAACCGTGACATTCCTGAGAACTACTTGTTGAACGACAAGAGCATCGGAGGTCAAGGTGCCGCCAAAGAAATTAAAAATCAATTAATCGCGTACCATGATTATTTGATAACAGTAGCCGGGGACGATGAAAACCTGAAAAACGAATTAAATCAAGCATTCGACTTTTCAGACGTTACGCAAGAAGGGAAGAAAATGACGTGGGAAACCGCCACGTTTTCCGAATTACCCCTTGCCGGCATCATCCCTTTCATCACAGACCTGCAATCACGTGTTCGTAGAATGGAGGCAAAATCAGTGGAGCACCTTTTTGCTACCATTGACGCATCAACCATTAAGTTTGACGGAGTTCGCGCCGTGGTTATGCCCACGAATGGAACCTTCGTAACTCAGGGAGGAACCTATGAAGCGGATGTTTTCTTAGCTGCATATAACAGTGGAAATAACCCAGAATTCACGGGGATCACTCCTTCCGCTATCGAAGGTGGCGTGGGGAAACTTAAATTACCTGCCTCGGGTATAGGAGAAAAGAAATTGACTGGTACCATGCAACTTCCAGGAAATGAGACCGTTTACACCTATGATGTGGTCTATACCGTAGCTCCTCCAATGGTGGTTATCTCGCCTTCTAAGATGAACGTTCTATACCGTAACGTAGACAATCCTCTAGAAGTTTCTGTTCCCGGTGTGGCCCCGAAAGACCTCATTGTTAGTGGTCCTGGTGTAAGTGGTAGCAATGGTAATTACACGGCAGATGTTACGAAGATTTCTGGTAAAGAGGTAGTGATCAACGTTCGTGTAAAAGAGCCAGATGGCAAGACACGAAACGCAGGATCTAAAGAATTCCGAATCAAAGGTTTGCCTCAAGCTGTTGGTATGGTCTTCAAGAAATCTGAAGGCATCATGTCCTCTGGCCTCTTAAGCAAGGCCACGATAGAAGCTGAATATCAAGACTTTCCGTTTGACTTGCCTTTGAAAGTCGTTGCTTTTGAATTGAAGATGGATGGTCAGCCTCCTATCCAAGTTCAAGGGAATACTATTCCTAGCACCGCACGAGAACTTATCACGCGCCTCCGTCCAGGAAGTACTGTGAGTGTTCGAAAAATTGTTGCTACTACGCCCAAAGGCCAACGTGTTTCCAATGTGGGTATCATCTCAATTGACGTTCAGTAATTATGAAAAAGTTTCTTAGCCTCGTCGCTTTTGCCATTTCCTTGGCCTCATTCGGGCAAGTCATTAGTCCAGAGGATGATGGCTTAATCCCTCGTAGCGACATCCACTTCGCCAATACCCGTGTCGTTGCCTATCCTTTTTTGCGTCAGGACGACATGATGTGGTCTACACGTCATTGGGAGCGAATCCATGTTCAGGAGAAGTTGAATCACCCCCTATACTACCCTGTAGTGCCACTACCAGATCGCAAGTCAATGTTTGATGTCTTAAAGGATGCCATCATGACCGAAGGAAGCATTCGCGAGGTATACCGTGACGACTTGTTCGAAATGTACTTGACTCCTCAAGAGGTCGCTCAAATACTTATCCGTGTTGATACATTGCGTGATCCAGATGACCCCAGCGTAATTCTTGCCGTCGACTCGATCGAATTAAAGGCCCCTAACGTAATTGCTTGGGAAATTAAATCAGATTGGTACTTCGACAAGCAGCGCGGCGAAATGAAGAGCCGAATCATTGGTCTTTCTCCCGTAGTGAAGGATCCTCAGACCTCTGAGATCTACAATATCTTCTGGATTTGGTTCCCTGATGCACGTCAAGCCTTGTCAACAAATATTGCTTATAACCCTGAGAATAACACACGTCGTTTGACTTTTGACCAAATTCTTCAGATGCGCTACTTTAATTCTGTGGTGTATAAAGAAGACAATGTTTACGACCGTATGATCAAGGATTACAAGCAAAACCGTCCAATGGAGCAATTGCTCGAATCTCGACGCCTACGTGAAGAGCTTCGCGATTATGAGCACACGTTGTGGCAGTTCTAAGTCTCAAAATCATTTCTAAAAGGCCGCATTAGCGGCCTTTTTTATTCTACATCATGAGGATAGGGATCATTGGTCAAGGATTAGCAGGAACCGCACTCGCATGGCAGAGCCATTGGGCAGGCCATGACGTGGCGATTTTTGATCGAGGCCTAAAGGAGAGTGCTTCATGGGTGGCTGCCGGTTTGATCAATCCATTGGTGCTTAGGAGAAAACGTCTTATCAAGGATGCCTCGGAGCACCTCGCTCATATGCAATCCTTTTACCGACGTGTGGAAGGGGAAATTGGAACGACGCTTTTTTATCCTGGCCCCATTCATGAAATCTTATCCGACGCCCAAGCCGAAGAGGATTGGAAAGACTTGAGATTGCAGCGAGAATTTGAGTCTTTCTTGGGTCAACCGCAATCACTTTGTCACCCACGAATCCTCGGAAAAAGTCAGGCCTCTGTTGTAGGCAGTAAACGCTTGCGTGTACCACACTATCTGATGGAATCACGGGGCTTCTTTAAGAGGCATCACTCCCTCGAGGAAGTGGAGGTTCAATCCATAGAGCGCATCGAAGATGGCGGCCTTATTTTGAACTCGACGTGGAAGCTAGATGCTCTGCTTATTGCCGAAGGATATCCAGGCAAGTGGACGGAGAAGTTTTTTGGAGCCCTCCCTTTCTCCCCAAGCCGAGGCGAAGGCCTAAGGGTTACGTGGGAAGGAGAAGAGATCCCATATGCCCTTCATGAAAATATTTTTCTCTTACCCGACGGTGATGGCAGCTATCAAGCCGGATCTACCTATTCATGGGACGCCCTTAGTGGCCCTCCCTCAGAATCCGCAAAAGAAGAATTACTCGAAAAACTACGCTCTTGGTTTGATCAGCCTGTAGAAGTGTTGGATCAATGGCATGGGATTCGCCCTAACATGAGCGACCGCCAACCCAGATGGGCATGGCATCCGAGCCTGGAACGCCTTGGCTTTCTCAATGGATTGGGCTCTCGAGGTGCTTTGACCTCCCCTTGGCTTAGTGAAAAGCTACTAGCTGGCCTTAAGACTTCGTCTTAGATGCGGCCTTTTTGTCGTAGCGAACGAAAAAATTTAAATAGGTAATTCTGCTTAAGCGGAATAAATAAGGACCTAAGACGATCAATACGGCCGCTAAGAGGCCAACGGTTGGCCACATGGTGAGCCCAATGACCAGCGCAGAAACCACATAGGTTGCCACGAATAATGCCACGGTATAGGCATATGAAACATACATCGCCCCGTAGTAAAAATTCGGCTCAGGCTCAGTTGGCTCACCACATACGGGACAATTGACGTGCATTTTGTCCATGTTTTTCAAGTGGTAGGGATTTGGATCCAAAAAAAGATCTCCCTCGTGGCATTTTGGACATTTGCTACGTAAAATGGAGAACAGCGGTGTGCCTTTGCTAAACATATTCAATCTATTACGATTCTTCTATAAGTTCTTTATAAAGGTAGGACGCTGCCTCGCAAGGGAATGTTACTTTTGTCACCCAAATGCTGAGTGTATATCAAATGGGTCTAGCCTTTGGCGGTACGGACCTTTTCAAAGACATTTCCTTTCTGGTTAATCCCGGAGAACGGATTGGCCTTGTGGGCCGAAACGGCGCAGGGAAGTCGACCTTATTAAAGCTAATTGCCGGGCATTACGCGGCTGATACGGGGAAAATTTCTACCCCAAGCGGATTCAAAATTGGATTCCTTACCCAAGATATCCCGCCTAAACCAAGTACTAGTGTGTGGGAAGAGGCTGCATCAAGTTTCAAAGAAATTAAGAAGCTTGAAGCCGACATGGAGCACTATAACGAGCAACTTGCTACGCGGACAGACTATGAATCCGACGGCTACATGAAGCTGATTGAGGATTTGACCCATGCCCAAGAGGAATACATGATGCAGGGCGGCTATACCTACCAAGCGGATATGGAGCGCGTCTTGATAGGTTTGGGATTCAAATCGGAAGATTTTCAAAAGCCCTTGAGCACCTTCAGTGGTGGTTGGCAGATGCGCGTCGAGTTGGCAAAAATCCTCATGCAGAACAACGACTTGCTACTGCTAGACGAACCGACCAACCACTTGGACATTGAGAGTATCCTATGGTTAGAACAATTTTTAAGTGATAGTCCACAGGCGGTGATCCTCGTGTCACACGACCGAACCTTTTTGAACAACGCCACGACGCGTACCATTGAAATCGTTTTGGGCAAGAGCTATGACTTCCCTTGTCCGTATTACAAGTATTTGAGCCTTCGTGCGGAGATTCGTGAGAAGCAGCGTCAAGCAAAGGCAAACCAAGAAAAAGAAATCAAGCAAACGGAGCAGCTCATTGAACGCTTCCGTTATAAGGCCTCAAAGGCCTCCTTTGCACAGAGCTTGATCAAGAAATTGGATAAAGTAGACATCATCGAAGTGGATGATGAAGACACTCGAAGCATGCGCTTCAAATTCCCTCCCGCCCCCCATTCTGGCAAAGTGATGGTCCGCATGGAAGGTATTCACAAACATTACGATGAAAAGCACGTACTCCGTGGTTTGGATATGGAGCTGGTGCGGGGCCAAAAAGTGGCTTTTGTCGGACAGAATGGCCAAGGAAAATCAACTCTAGTTAAAATCTTGGCAGAAAAACTCGCACACCAAGGACAACTCGAGTGGGGGCACCAAGTGCAATTGGGCTACTACGCACAGAATCAAGCTGAGGCACTCGATGGAAGAAAAACGGTCTTAGCCACTATTGAGGAAGCGGCTCCAGAGGAACTTCGCAAATCCGCACGCAAGTTGCTGGGGAACTTCATGTTCGCGGGTGATGATGTGGAGAAAAAAGTCAGTGTGCTTTCAGGCGGTGAGCGCGGTCGTCTCGCGCTATGTCAGTTAATGCTCCACCCCATTAACTTATTGATTTTGGACGAGCCAACGAATCACTTGGACATGCAGGCCAAGGACGTACTCAAGCAATCCCTTGAATCCTATGAAGGCGCTCTAGTTGTGGTTTCACACGATCGGGAGTTCCTAGATGGACTAGCTAATATGACCTACGAATTCAAAGAAGGAAACATCAAGCAATATCTAGGCGGTATCGAGTACTTCTTGGAGCAGCGAAAGATGCAATCTATGCGCGAGCTTGAACTTCAGCAGGATGCCAAGAAGCAATTAAAAGCAGAAGCGGCAGCTAAGATCAAAGCACCCCAAGCGGCTAGTCGGGAGGACGTGAAAGAGGCGGAGAAAAATCTGCGCCAAGCCGAACGAGAAGAAAAAAAAGCGCAAGAAGCGTTTGAAAAGGCCCACGCGGCCTTGGATGCCGTGGACCAAATCATGGCCAATCCAGTGGAGTTCAAAAAGGTGTCTTCCGAACCTGATTTTTATCAACGATATGAAGGCCTACAAAAGAACTCTGAAACTGCCTTTGAAGCATGGGAAAAGGTGACCGCACAGTTGTCTTCTAGACAAGCAGCTTGGGAAGCCATTGCGCCCTAACTTTAGGCCATTACCCCAAATATTTCTTCGTATGAAGCGGATTTTCAACTCTCTAGTGCTCGTCTTTGGCGTATTTTTTTCAATCACGGCACATGCCCAAAAGCCCAAGTTGATCGTTTCCATTGTGGTAGACCAGATGCGCGCGGACTATTTAACCCGATGGGCAGACCTCTACGAGGGTGGCTTTAAAGATCTTTTGATTAATGGCGAAGTATTTTACAACGCGCATTACACCTATGCACCGACCTACACCGGGCCCGGACATGCCTCCATCTACACAGGCACGGATCCCCGCTACCACGGCATCATTGCCAATGACTGGTATCAGCCCGAATCCCAAGACTTCATGTACTGCGTGGAAGACTTCGATGTTTTCGGTGTTGGGGAAGGCTTAGATCCAAGCGCTTCGCAAGGAAAACGTAGCCCCAAAAACATCAAGAGCACGACCTGGACGGATGAGTTAGAACTCGCGACGGACGGGGCTTCCAAAGTCTTCGGTTTCTCTTTGAAGGATCGCGGCGCCATCACGGCGGCCGGACACTTTGGAGATGGGGCTTTTTGGCTGGATGCTTCCGGCTTTATCACGTCAACCGCATATATGGAGGAGCTGCCTGTATGGATGCAGCGCTTTAACAAGAAATACAGTCCCGATTCCTATATGAAGGGCTCCTGGGACTATGCGCGCGACCGCAGCCTCTACCCCAGCACCTACACCAACGCCTATGAGCGTGCCCCGAAGGGTGCCGTATCTGCGGATTTCCCCTATGACCTTGCCTCTCTCTATAAAGCGGGGGGTATAGAAGCCTTGAAGGCTAGCCCTGCGGGCAATCAAATTTTGGTGGATGTGGCGCTGACGGCTGTAAAATCGGAGAAACTGGGCCAAAACCGGGCTGGTGTTACAGACGTACTAGCCATCAGCTTCTCCTCGACTGACTACATTGGACATGCTACAGGGATTCGATCGCATGAAACCATGGACATGTATTTGCGTCTGGATGCCCAGTTGGGAGAGTTATTCAAGGGCTTAGACGAAATGGTGGGTGCTGATTCCTACATCGTGGTGCTGACCGCCGACCATGGTGCGGCTCAAAATCCCCGCTTGATGGAAGATGTTATGCCAACGGCCAACTGGTACCCGGCCGACCTCGAATCGGAGCTACGCAGCTTGATCGCCAAAGAAGGCGTTCCTTCGGAAGCGGTGTTGAACTTTAGCAATGAGCAAGTGCATTTAGACTTGAAGCAATTGGGCGATGCCGAAGTAGACGACTGGGTGGAGGCAACGCGCGATGCATTGTTGAAGCACCCCGCCATTGCCGAGGCTTGGACGATGGAGGAAATTCGAATTTCGCCTGATCCCTTTGCCGTTCTGCGCCGAAACGGCACGGACAAGCGTGGCGGGCAAGTCTACTTTTCCCTGCATCCCGGTCATCTTTCTTACAGCAATGATGGCACCACGCATGGTTCAGGATACACTTACGACACGCATGTACCTGTGGTCTTTATGGGCAACGGCTTCAATCCCCGTTCGCGCCACAACGAGCGCATTGGCATCAAAGACATTGCGCCTACTCTGTGTAAAATCTTAGATATCGCCTTTCCTAGTGCCTGCACCGGCAACCCCCTTTGGGTTGACGCGGGTTGGGCTGACTAAGTAGTATTATTTCAAGTACTTAGGGACAACGCAAACGGGGATCGGCTGCATCTTATGCCGATTCGCCCGGTGAAAACGCGCATAAATCTGGAAGATTTCCCCTTGCCGAACCGTCAATCCCCGACCGGCTAGGAAACGCCCGTCGGCTTCTTTTGGCGTTGTGGCATCCCAACCCATGTTCACGGCAAATTCCATGGCCCATTCAAGCTCTGGGTAACTCGCACCAAGCTGATCTTCGTCATTGCGGTCATCACTCCATAAGCCATCTGTCGGAGCAGCTTTTAGAATGGATTTGGGGACGCCCAAGTAGGCGCCCAACGCGTAAACCTCCGTTTTCATCAAGTCGGCAATGGGGCTGAGATCCACGCCACCATCACCGTATTTGGTATAAAATCCAACGCCAAAATCTTCCACCTTATTTCCCGTTCCTGCTACAAGAAGGCTGTGATTCTGACCTTCTGCATAAAGCGTCGCCATGCGAAGACGTGCGCGCAAATTCGCCAGGGCGAGGAATTGACTGTCCGAATCTTCCAGGTCGAGTGCCTTTACGTGGGCTTCATAGACCGGGCTCAAGTCCACGCGACGTTTGAAGACGTTTTCAAACTGATCCGTAAGAAGATCCATATGCTCCCAGGCCCGATTCACATGGCTTTCTGGTTGATAAACAGGCATTTCGAGGAGATGGACCTCCAGTCCCGTCCGCGCCGCTAGAGCCGAGGTTACCGCCGAATCAATCCCTCCGGAAACCCCAATCACAAAGCCCTTTGCTCTCGCTTCAAGAGCATAGGATCTCATCCAATCAACAATGTGCGAAGTGATAGTAGAAGCATTCATGGGTTGCGGAGTACTTTTGAAACGCAAATGAAACAAATCGGTTCAAATTTACTACTCCTGCTCGGGATAGGGGCGGCTTTCAGTGGCTGTCAAAATGATCCTTGGGATATTGCTCCCGTAGAATCAGAAGCGATTGAATTTGTGGCCTTTGCGGACTCCGTGTTGCCTCTAGATTCGGCTTCTCTGCTGCCCGCACTAGAGCATTTGGCCCCCAAATATTCCGAACTTTTCCTGCCAAGTGTGCAAGGTGGTGACTGGCGGGATGACCTTTTGCCCTATTTACAAGACCCTGAAGTGAAAGCACTCTACCAAGACGTGCTCACCGTTCAATCTGAGGTGCCCGCGCTTCAAAATGCGGAATTACTGGCAACCATTCAGGCCGGTTTGGATCGCTACGATGCGCACATGGGGTCCAATATGGTCAACCGCTATCCTGCTAAAAGACTATATACCTATGTGAGCCGAAACGAGGAACCCATGGTCCTCATCGCCCCAGAAGCTGTTTTCTTGCCGCTCGACCGCTACCTAGGCGCCAACCACCCAGCCTACGCTCGAGAAAGCGCCTATATGGTACAACAGCACCAGCCAGAAAATGCTCCCGTCGAAATCTTCAAGGCCATCGCCTCATGGCACTATCCCGAAGGCCTGCCGAGCGACTTTACGCTTCTGGCCAGTATGCTTTCTGAGGCCAAAAGCGTTCTCTTTATTCAAGCCACTCTAGGCGATGCCGCCGCGCGGCGATCTTTAGGCTATTCCTCCGGTGATCAATCCTTTTTGGAGGAAAACGAGGCCGAATTATGGGGTATTTTCGTAAGTCAACGCTGGCTTTTCGAGGATGAAATTGATCTCAAACGCAAGCTTATTCAACCCGCGCCCTTTAGCAAGTTCGGAACTCCAAAAGACCGTGAAATTCCCGGAAAAGCCGGGGTTTGGTTCGGTTGGCAAATTTTACAATCCTATTGGCGTCAGCACCCCGAAGCCAGCCTTCAGGAACTCATGGCCTTCGATAACGCCCAATCGCTCTTTCAACAATCGGGGTACCGCCCCTAATTTTCTTTTCATGGATTCTACCATTACCCTAAACATTGCCCTCGACAACAATCGCGTCCCAGAACAGATCACCTGGAAGGCTCCTGAAGGCGGGGTGGATCAATCGGTGGCCGATGCTTTTATGCTAACCGTATGGGATGGCAAAGGAAAAGAGGCCTTGCGCATTGACCTATGGACCAAGGACATGTTAGTGGATGACATGAAAAAATTCTACCACCAAACATTATTGGCTATGGCCGATGGCTTTCAGAGGGCGACCAATGAAGATGAAATGGCCGAGGACATGCGCGATTTCGCCCGCTATTTCGCGGAAAAGCAGAAGTTAATTGGATAGACTCGTCGACAATTGACTCTGTCTACAGCGCGGCGATCGAAGGGCTCAATTCTTCGTTGAGTTCCTGGATGTAATGGATAATTTCACTCCGACCAAGCCCTGAGGTGGCACTTGAAAGAAACATAGGGGGCAAATTTTCCCATTCTTTTAGAAGCTTTCGCTTCATACTTGCCTGATTTTTACCAAAAGCCGAGGAGCTCAGTTTATCCAATTTGGTGAATACCAAGCTAAATGGAATGCCCCATTGACCGAGACTGCGCAAAAAATCTAAATCAATCTCTTGGGGTTCGTGACGCCCATCAATTAGAACGAACACGTTCACCAAATTCTTGCGGTTACGCAAATAGTGGCTGATCATTTTGGAGAAACTTTCTCGCTGAACCTTACTCACTCGCGCGTAGCCATAGCCTGGCAAATCTACCAAGGACCAAGTCCCCTCATCCATTTTGAAGAGGTTGATTAATTGCGTCTTTCCAGGCTTCCCAGAAATCTTGGCCAAGCCTTGATGGTTCGCCAACATATTGATAAGGGAGGACTTGCCCACATTGGAACGGCCAATAAAAGCGTATTCCGGGACTTTAAGTTCCGGGCATTCTTCGGTCCGCGAGGCGGACTGAAGGAACTCCGCCTTGACGTGAATTAAACTTTTGGGAGAGTCCGATCCAGCCATTCCGAAACAATATGATTAAATTCTGCAGGGCGCTCCATCATGGCAGCGTGGCCACATTCATCCAACCAATGAAGTTCGGATTGAGGTAATAACTCGTTAAACTTAAAAGCAACTTCCGGGGGGGTTACTGCGTCTTGACGACCCCAAATAACGCAAACTGGGATATGAAAATTAGGTAAGTCCTCGGCCATATTGTGCCGGATAGCCGACTTGGAAATAGCCAAGGTGCGAATCGCCTTATTGCGATCGCTCACCACTTCAAACACATTGTCAATGAGTTCTTCGGTAGCGACATCTTTTACGTAGAACACATCCCGAACGCGCTCTGCTATATAATTGCGGTCACCTCTGCGAGGGTAGGTGTTCCCCATTGCCGATTCATAGAGGCCTGAAGACCCCGCTAAGACAAGTCCCGAGATATATTCTGGATACATTTTCTGGAACATAAGGGCGATGTGTCCGCCTAAGGAATTACCGACTAAAACAACTTTTTCATAGCCTTTATGGTCTACAAAAGCCTTTACAAATTTGGTTAGACTTTTGACGGAGGTCGTTGCCAAAGGCATGGTATAAAGGGGAAGTTGGGGCACCGTTACTTGGCAGCCGTTCCTACTGAAGTGATCAATCTGGGATTGGAAATTGGTCAAGGTTCCCATCAATCCATGAAGAAAAATAACCGGTTGACCCTCTCCTTCTTGGAGGTAGCCAAACTCTTTTTCTTGAATAAAATCGGTCATAGGAGTGGATTTTGAGTGGCAAAGATACGCATTACGCATGCCGCTCATTAGAAATCAGCTACCGTGCTATTGACGTAAACGTTCGTGCCAAATTTCAAAAGTTATCAACTATTGTGGGTATTAGTGGGAGAAAGTGGGAGAAATCGGTATTTTTGAAGATATAAATTCCCCCTATGGCCCCATTAATTGGTGTTTATGAATGCAAAATTGACGCGAAAGGCCGCGTCACCGTCCCTGCTGGTATCAAGAAGCAGTTGGCGGAGCTAGGTGTAGGTGGATTTATTCTTAAGCGCAGCCTTTTTAGCCCTTGCTTGGAATTGCATAGCCAGGCCGAATGGGCCGAAGTCACCGCATCCATTAGCAAACTAAACCGCTTTGTAAAGAAAAATGCCGAATTCATTCGCATTTTTCACGCCGGCGTGAAGCAAGTGGAAATGGACGCAGCGGGGCGCTTACTGATTTCCAAAGACCTGATTGCGTTTGCCAATTTGGAGAGTACCGTGGTGTTTAGTGCCACCCCCTTTGGTTTGGAAATTTGGAACCAATCAGATTATGAGAACGCAGTGAATCCGGTTGATCTGGATTTCGCTGCCCTGGCAGAAGAGGTTATGGGCGATCAATCCGAACAGCATGACCTACCATAACCCGGTCCTCCTCAACGAATCCCTCGATTTACTGCACCTTCGCCCAGATGGCACCTATGTCGACGTCACTTTTGGCGGCGGCGGCCATAGCCGAGCGATTTTGGAAAGGCTTGGCCCGAATGGGCGTTTACTGGTCTTTGACCAAGATCCCGATGCCGCAGCGAACGCTATTGACGATCCTCGCTTTACCCTCATTCCACACAACTTTGAACACCTTCGTCGCTTCTTAAAATTACACAAAGCTCCCAAAGTGGATGGGATTTTGGCCGACTTAGGTGTGAGTTCGCATCAGTTTGATGTCTTTGACCGCGGCTTTAGCATTCGCGGAGATGGCCCCTTGGACATGCGCATGAATCCTCGTATCGGCCAATCCGCGGCTGAATGGCTGAATGAAGTGGATGAATTGACCCTCATTCGAGCCCTTGCTGTTTATGGTGAAGTAGATCGGCCCAAGCGTGTCGCACAAGCCATTTTAGCCGCACACGCCGAAGAGCCAATGACCCGCACACAGCAACTATTGAATGTCATCGAGCCCTTGGGAACGCGGGGAGAGAAGCTCTTTGCAAAAGTTTTTCAAGCATTCCGAATTGCCGTGAATCGCGAGATGGAGGTTTTAGAGCAGCTTTTAGAAAGTGGTCGAGAGGTCTTAGCACTAGGCGGTCGTTTTGTCGTGATCTCCTATCATAGCCTTGAAGATCGCCGGGTAAAACTCTACTTCCGAGAAGGACAATTTGAAGGGGAGGCCCCCCGAGATTCCTTTGGGAATCGCTTGGTTCCTTTTAAGCTAATCACCCGCAAGGCTTTAGTTCCTAGCGTCGACGAAGTTCAAGTTAATCCCCGTGCCCGCAGCGCCAAGTTGCGTGCCGCGGAAAAACTAGAACAGCCATGAACTTCAAAATTTCCAAGAAGCGGATTAAAACGTCGGGGTATGCAGCCCGGGAAATTTTGCGCGGAAGTTTTATTGGGCATCCCGTCATTATTCGCAATCTTCCATTTGCCTTGTATCTCACAGGCTTAAGTCTTTTGGCTATTTGGGGAGCCCACCGGGCCGAATCCCGCGTCAAGGAGATTTCTAAAAAAGTAGTGCTTTTGAATGAACTCGAAAGTGAATACTTGGAAGCCAAATCCAATCTCATGAAAATGGGTACTGAGTCTTCGGTGCGTCAACGGAGCCAAGCACTCGGTCTCGTCCCGTCTTATCGCGCCCCGGCGCGCATCACACCGCCAGGAGATGAGTGACTTTGATCCAAGAAGCACCCGCTGGCTCGCTGGGCTCGTATTGCTCATTAGCGGCCTCGCCTTAAGTATTATTGGCCGATTGTACCATGTGTCTTTCACCCTTGGGCCCGACCTCGTGGCTGCGGCACGAGAAAAAGTGATTCAAGAACGTGACGTGCCAGCTAGTCGGGGGAATATTTACTCGTCGGATGGCCAACTTCTGGCTACCTCCATGCCCGTGTATGAGATTCGCTGGGATGCCGCTGTGGTGGGAGACGAGCGGATGAGCTCGCATGTGAGTGAAACCGCTAAAGCCCTCGCACTATTGCTTCCGGAGCGCAATGCGTCCGAATGGGCTGGCTATTTACGACAGCAGTTCAATGCCAAGCGGCGCTACGCCCTCATTGCCAAGAATCTCAGTTATTCCCATTATAGAAAAGTGGCTCAAACTCCTCTTTTTTCTGGTAGCAAGTACAAATCTGGGTTGATTGCTGAAGAGCGATTTGCCCGATTAATGCCCTTGGGCAACCTGGCGGAGCGTACCATAGGGTATCAGCGGCCAGATGCCACCGCAGGACTTGAAGCCTCATTCCATGAAACCTTGCGCGGTCATGATGGCCGGCGATGGATGCAGAATTTGGGAGGGAATCAATGGAAACCCATGCAGAGCTCCTTCACGGATGACCCGCAAAATGGCAAAGACATCATCACCACCTTGGATGCTCGAATGCAAGATGCAGCGCATCGTGCCTTGCTTCAGGCCTTAAAAAAATATGGTGCAGACCATGGGTGTGTCGTCCTCATGGAGGTAAAAACGGGTAAAATCCGTGCGATGGCGAATCTAGGGAAGCTCTCGGGAGACAGCGTTTACTCTGAGCTCCGCAACTACGCTGTTTGGGAAAAAACAGAACCTGGATCAACGTTTAAAGTCGCAAGTGTTCTCATTGGACTTGAAGATGGCACCGTAGATACCTCCGATATAATTGACACTTCGCCTGGAGTGTACACCATCTATGGCCGAAACGTCAATGACTCTCATCGCGGGGGTTATGGCCGAATCTCCTTAGGTCGCTCATTGGAACTCTCTTCCAACACGGGGATCGTGAAAGCCCTCTATCCCAAATATGCCAAAAATCCTGAGGCCTTCATCGACCGAATGTACCAACTCGGGCTGGCGGATCGCTCCGGTATCCAAATTAAAGGGGAAAGCCTCCCACACATTCCCAAGCCTGGGGATAAGGACTGGTATGGCACCACCCTCCCATGGATGTTCTTTGGATATGGTGTGCTATCCACGCCCCTTCAAACCCTGACGTTCTACAATGCCATCGCCAATGAGGGCACGATGGTGGCTCCCTCACTTTGGGAAGCTACGAGAGACCGAGGGATTGTGATTGATGCTTATGAAACTCAGGTATTGCACCCAGCAATTGCTTCCAAAGGAAATATTGACCAAATCCAAGACCTCTTGGAGAAGATTGTCATTCGAGGCACAGCGAAAAATATTTATACAGACTCACTCAGCATGGCCGGCAAAACAGGGACCTGCCAATTGAACTATTGGGATCCTGAAAGCCGTGGCTATCAGGCCTCCTTTGCGGGATACTTTCCCGCCGATGAGCCAATGTACTCCTGTATTGTCGTAATCAACCGCCCCAAGATTAATGTCGGATTCTATGCCAACATTGTGGCCGCGCCCGTCTTTCGGGATTTGGCTATGGCCGTGTACCGCATGACACCCCAAGAGGCCAGCCCTGCCGCTGGCTATTGGGCTGATGGAATTCAAAAGGCCCAAGAGCGTCATAATCGCCTACAAAAACAGTATCGGGATGCGGCTCTTCAAACGCTCGAAGCGGGAAAAATGCCCAATCTTACCGGCTGGGCTGCAGCGGATGCCATTGCCCTTTTAGAAGAGCATGGGTATGCCATTAAACTACGCGGCCATGGCCGTGTAATTCACGCCACTCGCCAAAACAAAACGATCGAACTCCAGCTCGGATGAAACTACTGAAAGACATCCTCTTCGGTTTGCGCCTCCAAGAAGTGCTCGGGTCCACCCGACTGGCCGTGGACGGCGTTACGTGCGACTCACGAGCCGTGCGCAAGGACTTCTTATTTGTCGCGATTCGGGGCACGGCGAGTGACGGGCATGAGTATATCGAGAACGCCATAACAGCTGGAGCTCGTGCAGTCATTTGTGAGCAGGTTCCTGAGCAGGTTTCGGAGCATGTCACTTATATCCAAGTACCCAACAGCCATCAAGCCTATGCTCTCCTGGTGGCAAACTGGCATGGCCGTCCGGCGGAGCGCATGCAAGTGATTGGTGTCACTGGGACCAATGGAAAAACAACAACGGCCACCCTCCTACATCAACTGTATACCCACCGCGGAGTCAAAGCTGGACTCATTTCGACGGTGCGCATTGTCATTCACCAAAAAGAAATTCCAGCGACGCATACCACCCCCGATGCCTGGATCTTGCAAAAACATCTGGCAGACATGGTCGAGGCCGGCTGCAAGGTGGTCTTCATGGAGGTCAGTTCGCATGGCTTAATCCAACATCGGGTGGCTGGCATTCCTTTCGCAGGTGCTATTTTTTCGAATATCAGCCGAGATCATCTCGACTACCATGAAACAATGGATGCCTACGTGGCCGCCAAAAAGTTGCTTTTTGACAGCCTTTCCAACAAAGCTTTTGCTATAGTCAATAGCGATGACAAACATGGGGAAACGATGCTTCTCGATTGCGCAGCCAAGCCGATGACCTATGCCCTGCGCCGAGTCGCTGACATAAAAGTGCGCGTCCTAGAAAGTCATTTGAACGGCACCCTCATTAGCATCAATCAACGAGAATGCTGGATGCAACTGATTGGGGAGTTTAATGCCTACAATGCGGCCGCCATTTATGGCGCCGCCACCGCCTTAGGTATGCCTGCAGATGAGGCTTTACAGGGTATTTCTGCATTGCAGTCGGTGGATGGCCGCTTTCAACGCGTCCAGGGGCCTAAAGACCTGGTGGGTATCGTGGATTATGCCCATACCCCCGATGCCCTGCAAAATGTGCTTCAAACGCTGCAAGCCTTCCGCCAAGGTTCGCAACGGATCATCACAGTGCTTGGATGTGGCGGCGACCGCGACAAGGGCAAACGCCCTGTGATGGCACAGATTGCCGCAGACCTCAGTGATTATGTGATTTTGACAAGCGACAACCCACGGAGTGAAACGCCAAGCGACATACTCCGAGATATGGAGGCAGGCCTCGATCCTGTTCAAAAAAGACGTTGTATCACCATCGAAGACCGCGCCCAGGGCATCAAGCTGGCTTGCCAGCACGCTCATCCAGGGGACATCATTCTTGTCGCCGGAAAAGGGCACGAGAAATATCAAGACATTCAGGGGGTAAAGCATCCCTTTGATGACGTTGCCGTACTGAAATCAACCCTTAAAGACGTCCACGCCTAAGCTATGCTCTACGAACTCTTCGCCTACCTAGATCAATTGGATGTGCCCGGCGCTGGACTATTCCAATTCTTGACCTTTCGCGCCGCAATGGCCATTTTGGGAGCGCTCACCATCAGCCTACTTTTTGGCCGCCAACTGATTGAACGCTTGCGGGCTCAGCAAATTGGAGAAACTATTCGCGACCTCGGCCTAGAAGGGCAGATGGCCAAGAAAGGCACTCCAACCATGGGGGGCTTGATCATATTGGCGGCCCTTGTTATTCCCGTGCTTCTTTTTGCTGATTTGGGGAACATCTATATCCAGCTACTCCTCTTAACCACGGTTTGGATGGGAGCCATTGGCTTTGCCGACGATTACATCAAGGTTTTTCAAAAGAATAAAGAGGGCTTACGCGGGTTGTTCAAGGTGATCGGCCAAGTAACCCTTGGGGTGATTGTCGGGGCCGTATTGGCGTTCCACCCCGACGTGACCATGAAAGAAGAGGTGCCCATTGCCCGGCAGACCAATTTATATGGCGAAGGGGTTCAGCAAGCCCCTGTGTTTGGCCAAGCGGAACACAGCCTTAAAACAACGATACCCTTCTTGAAGGATGCCACCTTTGATTATCACAGCGTGATGGATTGGATGGGTAGCGAGTGGGCATGGATTGGATTTATTCTGGTTGTCATTTTCATTATTACCGCAGTGAGTAATGGAGCCAATTTAACGGATGGCCTTGATGGCTTGGCCGGTGGCACGTCTGCCATCATTGCCTTTACCCTCGCCATTCTTGCCTATGTCAGTGGTTCGGTTGTTTTCGCCAGCTACCTCGACATCATGTACATCCCGAATTCGGGTGAACTTGTCGTTTTTGCAGCGGCCTTTCTTGGGGCCTGCATTGGGTTCTTGTGGTACAACACCTATCCTGCCCAAGTATTTATGGGGGACACCGGTAGCCTTTCGATAGGAGCTATAATTGCTGTCTTTGCTATTGCGGTGCGTAAAGAATTGTTGATCCCCATTTTAGCGGGGATTTTCTTGGTCGAAAACCTGAGTGTCATCCTTCAGGTTAGCTACTTCAAATACACGAAGAAAAAATTCGGAGAGGGACGACGCATCTTCCTAATGTCCCCCCTCCATCACCATTTCCAAAAGAAGGGCTTGCATGAGTCCAAAATCGTCACGCGTTTTTGGATTACGGGGATATTCTTGGCCATTTTCACGCTCATCACCCTTAAACTTCGATAATGAGTCAGCCGGGATCCATTGGTGTTTTGGGCGGCGGCGAAAGCGGTGTTAGCGCAGCTTTGCTCGCTAAGCACTTGGGAATTCCATGCTTTTTATCCGAGGGTAAAACGCTCGGTGAGGCGCATCGGACGGAACTTGAGACGGCAGGGATTCCCTTTGAAGAAGGCCGTCACGACCTTGTGCGGCTCCTTGCCTGCGATGTGATTATCAAGAGCCCAGGAATTGCGTCCAGCGTCCCTGTCATGGCTTCGCTTTTAGCTCAAGGCAAGGAGATTTGGAGTGACATCGAGTGGTTTTATCGCTGTAAGCCCGCTCAAGCTAAAGTCGCGGCTATCACCGGCTCCAATGGTAAAACAACTACCACCGCTTGGCTCGGCCATATCATGGAACAGAGCGGTGCCAATGTGCGCGTAGGCGGAAATATTGGCATAGGTGCGGGGCGCTTATTGCTGGGCCCTGCCGCGGATATTTACGTCCTTGAAGTCAGCAGTTACCAGCTCGAATTCTGTCCAAGTTTTCGTCCGAATGTGGCCGTGTTGACAAACATTACCCCCGACCATTTGGACCGATACGGCAGCTTAGAAAACTATGCCGAAGCCAAGTTTCAGATTACCGCCCATCAAGGCCCGGAAGACGCCTTCCTGTATTACGCAGAAGATCCGATCACCTTGGAGCGACTCGAGCGCGTGCACGCCCAGCGCTACCCTATTTACACGACAGAACCCCGGACCAAGCCCCAGGTGGGTGCTTTTCCAGAAGCCAAACACTATACCATCATCCCTCATCCAGAAGAAGCTATGACAATCGAGGAACTCGCCTTACAAGGCAAACACAACAGCTACAATGCCCTTGCCGCCGGCCTATCCGCCCGCCTGCTGCATGTTCGTAGCGAAATGGTGCGCGAATCTCTCGCCCATTTTGAAGGCTTGGAGCACCGCATGGAATCGGTGGGTCATGTGCATGGAATTCATTTCGTGAATGACTCCAAAGCCACCAATGTCAACTCCACCTATTATGCCCTGGAAAGCATCAAGACCCCCGTGGTTTGGATCCTTGGCGGAGTCGACAAAGGCAATGACTATTCAGAGCTTTTCTCACTGGTAGACAAAAAGGTCAAAGCCATCATCGCAGTCGGGGCTGATGTGGGTAAGATTCGTGCGGCGTTTACCGGTCGCGTCGAAATCTATGAGGAGGTGTCCAGCATGGCGGCCGCCGTTCGCAGCAGCTACTTGCATGCGACCAAAGGGGAAACCGTCCTGCTATCCCCCTGCTGCGCCAGCTTCGATTTATTTCAAAATTATCAAGACCGCGGCCAACAGTTTAAAGCTGCCGTTCGCAAACTCTAATCCGCAAATCGACCAATGAACCCCATGGAACGTTTTACCACCTATTTTCAAGGTAGCACCCAGATCTGGATGATCACGTTGCTCTTGGCGGTGTTCTCGTTCCTACCCGTATTTAGTGCCAGCACCAGCGTGTATATGCACATGGGCCACATCATCTTGGGTCTAGTCATTGCGCAAGGTGTTCACCGCGTACCCTACCGCTTCTTCGGACCGCTCTCGACACTTTTTCTCTGGATTTCTTTGGGACTTCTCGTGTTTACCATTGCCCAAGGTCAAACTATTGGAGGTGCCAATTCTTCTCGCTGGATTTATATGTGGGGTATGTCCTTTCAGCCCAGCGCACTCGCTTCTGTGACCTTAATGGTTTTCCTTTCTCGAAAGCTATCCAAGCATGAAGGCCCATGGGAATTTAAAGCCTCCATTAAAAGTATTCTCTGGCCCATTTTTGCCATCTGCGCGTTGGTCCTGCCTGCAAATTTTTCCACGACGGCATTACTTTTCACCAACAGCATGATCCTATTAGCTGTTGGGGGCTACCCTCTGAAACATGTCGGTAAAATCGTAGGGGCCGGAATTCTTTTTCTGGCTGTTTTCATTCTTATCGCCAAGGCTTTCCCCGAAGCTATGCCCAACCGTGTGGACACCTGGATGGCCCGAATTGACACCTTCACCGGTGGCGGAGATGAAGACGACACCTACCAGACCACTCTGGCCATGACCGCCATTGCAGAAGGTGGAGTCAAGGGTATGGGACCCGGCCGCGGATTACACAAGCATTTCTTGCCCCAAAACAACTCTGATTTCATCTATGCCACTATTGTAGAAGAGTATGGTTTGATAGGTGGCACCTCGGTATTACTCATGTACCTCTGGTTCATGCTGGCATCCGTACGCGTTGCCCGGCGAGCCCACGATTTATTCGGGCGTTTGGTGGTCATCGGCCTAAGTTTCTCCATCTCTCTTCAAGCCATGATCAACATGGCTGTAGCGGTCAACTTATTTCCGGTTACCGGCCAAACGCTCCCACTCGTTAGCGCAGGGGGCTCTTCCATTTGGATGACTTGCTTGGCCATTGGCATCATCCTGGCCGTTAGCCGAGGCCGAGGTGATGGTGAAACTATGGATGCGGACATGGACGCCGCCAACAGCGCCGAAATTGAAACCCTCAAAACCCTCGAAGATGCCTAATCCATTGCGCATCATACTCAGCGGCGGCGGAACCGGAGGGCACATCTTTCCAGCGGTGAGCATCGCCCATGAAATCAAGGCGCGCTATCCCGAGGCAGATATCCAATTTGTAGGTGCCCAAGGGCGGATGGAAATGGAGCGAATCCCGGCCGCAGGCTATCCGATTATGGGAATTCCCATTGCGGGTTTTCAGCGCAAGGCGCTTTACAAAAATCTAAGACTGCCGCTACAAATACTTCGCAGCCTGGGCCTCGTCCGTCAACTACTTCAACGCACCAAGCCTCACGCAGTCATAGGCACAGGAGGATATGTCAGTGGCCCTACCCTCTTCATGGCGCAGCGTCAAGGCATCCCCACCCTAATCCAAGAGCAAAACGGCTTCGCCGGTTGGACTAACCGCTTGGTGAGCCGCCAGGCTAAAGCCATTTGTACCGCCTACCCCAATATGGAAAGGGTCTTCCCCCCGGGACAAACTATCCAAACCGGCAATCCCGTTCGCCCCGAAATCGCCGCCATGGCGCATGGTACGCCCAACTCCGATGACCGGGCTTCGGCAAAGACTGCCCTAGGCTTTGATCCGAATAGAAAACTCATTCTCATCCTTGGCGGAAGTCAAGGGGCACGCGCGATTAATCAGGCCGTGGAGCATGCTCAAACGTCATGGCTCGATGCCGGCCATCAACTTCTGTGGCAATGCGGTAAGTTCTATTTCACCGATTTAAATGAGCGCATCGGGAGCAGTGCAGACCGTCAGATCGCTGCCTTTATTGATGACATGGTCATGACCTACTGCGCGGCAGATTTGGTGGTTTCTCGCGCCGGAGCAGGAACCTTGTCGGAGCTTTGCTGCGCTAGCGCCGCGGCCATTTTGATTCCTTCCCCTAACGTGGCGGAAGACCACCAAACGCACAACGCCCTTAGTCTACATGATCGCGACGCGGCCCTCCACCTCCCGGAGAATCAAGCTCATGAGCTAGAAGGCATCGTTATGGATTATTTGAAACATCCAGAAAAGATGGAGGGCCTCCGGGCAGGCGCCCGTGCGCTGGCGCAGCCCCGTGCGGCACAAGACATCGTAGATCAACTCGAAAAGCATTGGTCATGGAGCGCCTAATCCCTCGATCCATCGACTTCTTAGGCATCGGGGGGATTGGTATGTCTTCTTTAGCGCGCTGGGCCTTGGCTCAGGGTATCGAGGTGACTGGCTATGACAAAACGCCAAGTGCTCTGACCGATACCCTGATTCAAGAAGGCGCCGCATTGCGGTTTTCGGATCGGGCAGAAGATGGAGAAACAGATTTGGCCACGTGGGTAATTTACACCCCGGCTATTCCTTTGTCGCATCCTCAGCTCTTGGCGGCCAAAGAGCGCGGTCAACGGGTGCTAAAGCGGGCGGAATTCTTGGGGCAATTGGCCAACGCCGGCACCTGCCTTGCCGTAGCTGGAACCCATGGAAAAACAACCACTTCCTGCTTACTCGCATGGATTATTCACCAGTCTGGAAGGCCAGTTCAGGCTTTTTTGGGGGGAATTTCGAGTAATCTGAATAGTAATTTCTTAGCCGGACCTGCAGATATTACCGTTGTGGAGGCAGACGAATTTGATCGCTCATTTTTGCATTTGAATCCCACCGCGGCAGCGATCACCTCGACGGATGCTGATCACCTCGATATTTATGGAGATGCGGCCCAGGTGATGAATGCTTTTGGGCAGTTTGCACAGCAATGCCAAAAAGTATTCCGGAGTGCGAGCGCTGAGGATTTAGTGGGCGTCGCCTATGGCCTCCAGAATGAACAGTACCGCGCAGAAAATATTCGTGTGGCGGAGGGTATTCAACGTTTTCGATTAGTCTTGGGCCACGAATCCATCGACGATGTTATAGCTGGACTACCTGGAATGCACAATATTGAAAATGCCGTCGCAGCGGCTTGCTTGGCGCGGGAAGTTGGCCTAAGTATGGAAGATATTAGACGCGGTATTTCGACCTTTAAAGGGGTTCGAAGGCGCTTTGATCTGCGATGGAGTGCCCCAGGGGAAGCCTACGTGGACGACTACGCACACCACCCCACGGAGATTACTCGATTGCTGGATGCCGTCCATTCCTTATATCCAGGGAAACGTGTGGCGCTCCTCTTTCAGCCCCATCTATTCAGCCGAACTCGAGATTTCATGAAGGGATTCGCTGAAGCACTCGGCGCTGCGGATGATGTCGCATTATTGGCTATATATCCGGCCCGAGAGGAAGCTATCCCTGGAATTGATTCGGAGGCCTTAGCTAGCCTCATTCCCGGAGCTCAGGTGCTCAGTGCAGAGGACGGCCAGTCCTGGCTGGTGCATCAAGGGGCTGACATCAAACTCACGGTCGGCGCAGGAGATATTGATCGACTCGTAGAGCGGATTGTTGAACAGCTCAAAATTCACCGCGCATGACTTGGTTAAAACGCTTTGCCATTCTTCTTACCTGGGCTATTGTTTTGGTCGGTGGCAGTTTTGCCTTGATAAGCAGTCAGAGCTTGCGCGAATCGCGTCCTATTATCGGCTACGAGGTGTACATACAACATCCTGAAAATCAGCACTTTTTGATCGAAGAAGACCTGGCTAGTATCTTATCCGAAGCCGGAGCGCCATGGGATTCGGTCGAACGGACAGAAATGAACATACCATTGTTAGAAGAAAACTTGCTTAAACACCCGCTGATACTGGGCGCCGAGGTATTTTCAACATGGGAAGGAGTAGTCCTTGTGAAAATTGTCCAAAAAGAAGCTAAAGCGCGTATGACCAAAGGATTAGAGATGATGTATGTCGATGAAAATGGAGGAACTTTTCCTTTATCAGCGCATGCCACGTCGCGTTTGCCCCTCCTGACAGGCCTTTTGGACTCTGCTCAGCGAGTCAAAGCGTTGGATTTATTGGCACAGTCTGACGTACATCCCGCCTTTCCTGGGGGTTGGTCCGCACTTGATCGCGATCATCAAGGGCGCTTTACCGCCTACCCTGACTGGCACGGCCATGCTATTCTCTGGGGTCATGCCCAGCATTTTGAAGAAAAAGCCCACAAGGCACACGCTCTCTATGCGCAACTGCTCCAGGCAAATTCCCTGGATAGCCTCGCCTGGATGGACGTGCGTTTTGCCGGCCAAGTTGTTTATGAATTTATCGATTGACCTATGAAGACCCATCGTATTGCCGTCGGCTTAGACATTGGAACCACCAAAATTGTGGCCTTGATTGGACGCCATAATGAGTTTGGAAAAATTGAAATTATCGGTCATGGCACGGCGCCAAGCTTGGGCGTTCAGCGTGGCGTGGTGGTCAATATTACGCAGACGATCGAGTCCATTGAGAAAGCGGTCGAACTCGCTCAACAGAGCTCTGGTCTGAATATCAAATCTGTTGCGGTCGGCATTGCTGGTCAGCATATCCGAAGCCTTCAGCACAGTGACTATATCACGCGCGAGGACGCAGAAGAAGTGATTGAAGATGCCGATTTGGACCGATTGACTGAAAACGTACACAAGCTGGCGATGATGCCTGGGGAAGAGATTATCCACGTTCTGCCTCAAGAGTACAAGGTGGACGGTCAAGGTGACATCAAAGAACCCCGTGGCATGTACGGAGGCCGTTTGGAGGCCTCTTTCCACATCGTGGTTGGCCAACTGACCAGCATTAAGAATATTGCTCGCTGTGTGAAAAGTGCGGATTTGGACCTACACACCGTCAATTTGGAGCCACTCGCAAGCGCCGATGCGGTACTCAGCCAGGAAGAGAAAGAGGCTGGGGTTGTACTCGTCGACATCGGTGGAGGAACTACGGATGTGGCCATTTTCAAAGATGGTATTATCCGCCATACCGCCGTCATTCCACATGGCGGAAACATCATCACGAGTGACATCAAAGAAGGCTGTGCCATCATTGAAAAGCAGGCCGAGACATTGAAAGTTCGCTTTGGAAGTGCCTGGCCTGGAGAAAATAAGGAGAACGAGATTGTCGCCATTCCCGGCTTGCGGGGTCGCGATCCCAAGGAAATTAGTCTCAAGAATTTGAGCCGAATTATCCACGCCCGTTGCTCGGAAATTATCCATGCGGTTTTCACCGAAATCAAAAATTACGGCTACGACCAACCCTCGAAGAAACTCATCGCTGGGGTGGTAATTACCGGAGGAGGTAGCCAGCTCAAGCACATCAAGCAATTGGTGGAGTACTTGACAGGCTTGGATACACGGGTAGGCTACCCGAATGAGCATTTGGCCTCCCTCGACCCCAGCAATCCGTTAAACTCCCCCATCTATGCCACGGCCGTTGGACTGCTGATGCAGGGCTTGAACAGCCGCAAGGAAGTGGACTTTGTCGAAGCGATGGAAGGGATGCCCCTGGCAATTGACTTATTGAATGAAGAATCTGTTGAGCCGATGCTCTCTTCGACCGAAGATCCCCTGGACGAAGCCTCGTTTGATTCCATTTTAGATGGCGAACAGCCACTAAATGATTTGGATGAATTGGAATCCGTCCAGGCAGATCAACCGAGTTCCGCTCCAGTCGCACAGAGTCCTAACCATGGAAATTGGTTTAAACGCTGGGCTGACAAGTTCATTGACATGATTGACGAATGATACTTTCCCTATACTATGTCTGATATTTTAGATTTCGACCTCCCCAAGCATCGCTCCTCCGTCATCAAGGTAATCGGAGTGGGTGGCGGTGGTTCGAATGCCGTCAACTACATGAAACTCCAAGGGATTCGGGGGGTAGACTTTATCGTCTGCAACACGGATGCGCAAGCGCTGGCACACAGCCCTGTGGAGACCAAAATCCAACTTGGCGCTGACCTCACGGAAGGTCTTGGCGCAGGAGCTAATCCAGAAGTGGGCGAAAAAGCCGCCTTGGAAAGCTATGAAGTCATCCAGGCAGCCCTCCAAAGCCAAACCAAAATGGTATTCATTACTGCGGGTATGGGGGGAGGCACAGGTACGGGGGCAGCCCCTGTCATCGCCAAAGCAGCTCGCGAAATGGGCATTTTAACTGTTGGCATCGTGACGGCGCCGTTCGCTTTTGAAGGAGGGCTCCGTCAACGACAAGCAGAAGCTGGTGTAGAAAAGCTCAAAGAGAATGTCGACTCACTCATTGTCATCAATAACAATAAGCTCCGCGAAGTCTACGGTAATCTCGGATTTAAAGCTGGATTCAACAAGGCAGATGAAGTCTTAGCGACTGCCGCAAAAGGCATAGCGGAAGTCATTACGCACCACTACAGTGTTAATATTGATCTCCGTGATGCGCGCACGGTGCTCCACAATTCAGGTACGGCCATCATGGGCTCCGCAAAAGCAAGTGGCCCTAATCGTGCCATGACCGCAGTACAGGACGCCTTAGACTCCCCGCTCCTGAATGACAATCACATTCACGGGGCGAGGCATGCACTCTTGCTCATTGTTTCGGGCAGCGGAGCGCATGAAATCACTTTTGATGAAATCGGAGAGATTAACGATTACATCCAAGATCAAGCCGGTCGCCAGGTGGATATCATCATGGGCATAGGGGAAGATGAACAGTTGAATGACGCCGTTCAAGTTACCGTTATTGCCACCGGGTTCAGTGCAAGCAACCCCGTAGGAGCGATTGCCCACGCCGTTCCAGAAACTATTGTCTACGACCTAGACGAGGATAAGCCTCTGAATGAAGTGCCGAAGGCACCCGTTGCCAAAGCACCGTCCGCATCGAATGCGCAAATCGATTTATTCGATGCGATCGAAAACCAACCCCTTCCTGAAGATCCAAAGTCAGCCAATCGACCTGGAGCTATTGTACCCTTGGCCGCCGAACAACCCTTAGCGTCGATTTCAGATACTGAGGATCACAGCTCTCCAGTCGTTCATCTTCTCGATGAGGAGGACATACCTGTCCAGGCCCTAGCAGAAAACTTTACGTCGGCCAATGAAGCGGCTATCCAAGAGGACGAATTGGAATACGCGCTCCCTGAAACCCTCGAGGCGGCCGCAGAAGAAAGTCCTTGGACTGAAGAAGCTGCGGAGGATATCCAAATGAACGAGCTTTCCACGGAATTGGACGAGGTGGAGGAAGCCGCCTATGAGGCCCCCGCCTTTGAATTGCTTCACGATGTAGAATGGGACTTTGAAAAACCTCTTTCTGGCTCCACCATGAAGGAGGAAGGTGAGCCCACCGTTTTTACGCTGGACGAAGACGAAGACGCTGGATTCATTCTGGAACAACCAAGCAGCTTTGACGCATTTAGCCTAGATGCTCCAGAGGATGAATTTATTCCTGAAGGTATTCCTGCCCTGGATGTTTTGGAAGATGATTCTTTGCTTAACGAGCTGGCGAGCACGGAAACTCCCGATATGGAAGCGACGGATGCTTTCACAAAGCCCACCTCTACTGAAGAAATGGACTTTGGTACTGAAGATGTCCAGGCTGAGACAGAAGAACCTACCGCCAGCATGGCTAATTTAGAAATGGAACCACCAGCTAGCATCCAGCAGGAGCATCCGCAGCGTCGTGAAGTGTCTAGCTTCAATTTGGACGATTTACGTGCCCTCGAAGCTTCGCTGCAAGAAGACAAGACCCACCCGCTGGTAGAACCTTCCGCCGTCGCAGAGACAAGGATGCATTCCGATACAGATAGTTGTATCGAGGAGCCCATTCTTAAGACCGAAGCCAGATCCCCACTGACCTTGGACCCGGAGGAGGCCCTTCCTAGTTCAAGTCCCTCAAGTGAAATTCCCATTACCAGTCCTGCCGACGGAGATCATGATGATGCTGGATTCGAACTCAAAGTCTTGCCCCCTTCTCCCCGTGGACCTGTTCAATTGGATCCTGAAAACGACCCGATTAGTCGAGAGCAATTGCAACGCTTGTCGGCTGACCGTCGTGCCTATTTACAGAATTACAACCATAGCTTCCAAAACACTGTCCAAGCGATGGTCACAGAGCAAGAATGGAATAGCCCCAGCTATGAGCGCAATGGCATTGATGTAGAGCCGAAAACCTATTCCAAAGAATCCAATTTGGGTCAAACAGGGATCAGCGGCGAAAAGAAAGACATCGAGTTCCGTTCCCACAATTCATTCCTCCATGACAATGTCGATTGACGCTTTAGACCAACAGCTCAGTGAAGACCTCAAGGAGGCGATGCGAGCCAAAGCCACCATCCGCCTCGAGGCCATTCGCTCGATTCGGAGTGCAGTTACAATGGAGAAATCCAATCCCGGAAACCACGGGAGCCTAAATGAAGCCCAGGTAGTAGCCGTATTACAGCGACTAAAAAAGCAGCGTCAAGAATCAGCGGACATTTACCATCAGCAGAATCGCCCCGATTTGGCTAAGGTGGAAGAAGAGCAGTTAGAAGTCATCGCGAGCTACCTCCCAGAAATGCTCGAAGGACAAGCCTTAGAGGATGCTTTGCGCCCTTTGATCGCGCAAGTAGGAGCAAGTGGGCCTGGAGATTTCGGTAAAGCCATGGGTGCATGCAGTAAAGCCTTGGCGGGAAAGGCCGAAGGCAAGGCTGTGGCGGAGGCTGTCAAAAAGCTATTGAATAGCTAGTAGAACTCGTAAATCAGCTTGAGAGAGAAAACCTGTGACCGGCCGTTGTTTGGGTTCATTCCACGCCAATTGGATAGCACCACGGTCAAATCCTGACCGTAATAGGGCAGACGAAATCCTGCCTGAACGTAGGGCCCATAATGACTATCTCTCGTAGTCCCATAGATGTCAATGTAATAGAGGTCATAGCTACCCAAGCCCAGGCCAAAAAATGCACCAAGCCTATTGCTGCTTCTTTGGGTCGAGCCCATACCCGCATGTATTTCGGCACAGAGCGCATAATTCACCCCGAGGGCACCCGCTCCGGAAACCATGGACTGAACAAAGGAGGCCCCTACAGGCAAGGCTATTCCATAACTCAGATTATCCCCTACGGGCTTCACGTAGCGAGGCACATATCCCAAGCCGTTTCCAATGAAAAGCTGCCCCGAACCATTTCGAGGCACTCCAATCGAATAATCATAGCCAAATCCGTGAAGAAACTCCGCTTCATTTTGCCCAAAGGCAGTGAAGGCAAAGCTTAGCGACAAAAATGTAAGAAAGCGCTTCATAGGGGTGAAGATAAGAAAAGCCCCATGGCTTTTCGGCGATACCTTTGCCAAAGCATGCCCATTCAAAATCCGATTCACGCCGCCTTGCGAGGCTACAAGGCCGCCTTTAGCGGGCTATCTCCTGAGGCCTGGGTCCTGGCTACGGTCATGTTGATCAACCGGGCCGGCACCATGGTGCTTCCCTTCCTGAGCTTGTACCTCACGGAAGGGTTGGGATTTACGCTGGAAGACACCGGCTATGTGATGGCCTGCTTTGGCGCAGGGTCCATGCTTGGCTCCTTTAATGGGGGGTATTGGACCGACCGTATTGGCAGTTACCGTGTGCAAAGTTTTGCTCTTTTCGGGGGGAGCATCTTGTTCCTTGGGCTCTCCTTCATCTCATCCTTCTGGCTGCTTTGCTTGGGCGTGTTCTTGTTGACGGCCATTGCCGATATGGTCCGCCCGGCTAACTCCGCGGCCGTTTTTGAATACGCCAAGCCCGAAAACGTAACCAAAGCATTCAGCCTCAATCGGATGGCCATCAATCTGGGCTTTTCCTTGGGTCCCGCAGCAGCAGGCCTGATTGCCGCCCTCAATTATCAAGGCCTGTTTTGGGCCGATGCTTTGACTTGCTTCGGCGCGGGCATATTATTTACCGCCTACTTCCGCAAGCGACAACCTCGTCAAGCACGGGAAGCAAAACCCAGAGGACGTTCCCCTTTCAGAGATCGCAGCGCCTTGGCCTTTTCGGCGCTTGTCCTTCTTTTTGCCATCGTTTTTTTCCAACTCGTCGCTTCCCTGCCCTTATACTACCGAAATGAGTACCACCTTTCTGAGCCAATGATTGGCCTATTGCTTGGAGCCAATGGCGTGCTCGTCGTAGGATGCGAAATGGTCTTTGTGAATTGGGCCCAAAACCGAATTAAGCCCCGTTTTGCCATCGCCCTTGGCTGTGTGATTCTCGCACTTTCTTTTGCCAGCCTCAATCTTCTTGAAGGGGTACCTAACTTATTCCTTTCGATGGGAATCTTGAGTATATCCGAGATCTTGGCGATGCCCTTCATGATTTCATGGATCACCTTGCGCGCTGGGAATGCCTCCCGTGGACGCTACCTCGGTATGTATGCCGCCACCTATGCTCTCGGCCATATCCTCGCTCCTATCATTGGTACACGAATGATTGCCGGCCCAGGCTTCCCCTCGCTCTGGTGGCTATGTGTCGGGCTCGCCCTGCTCGCGGCGCTTGGCTTTAGTCAATTACCTCCCGCGACTGGGCATCAATCACAGCCATCGCGGCCGCGTTGACTATCTCACGGACATTAGAACCGAGCTGAAGCACGTGTGCCGGATAGTTCAATCCAATCAACAACGGCCCTACCGCCTCCATGCTCCCCATGGATTGAAGGAGTTTGTATGAAATATTCGCAGAGCTCAAGCCTGGGAAAATAAAAATGTTGGGCTCTTTTCCTACCAAATCGCTAAAAGGAAATTGCTCGTTGAGCAAGCTATTGTCAACGGCAAAATTGGCTTGCATTTCACCATCTGCAATAAGTCCCGGCTCGCGCTCACGAATGAGCTTCAAGGCTTCGCGCATCTTCCTCGGGGTCTTGCCTTCAGCGGATGATCCAAAATTGGAATAACTCAGTAAGGCCACTCGCGGCTCAAGATTCATCCGCCGCACCATGGCCGCTGCTTCACAGGCTATTTGAGCCACTCGGTCCGCTGAAGGGTCTTGATTCATGGTAGTATCGGCAAAGAAGCGCGGGCCGCGCTTAGTCAGCATCACATACACGCCAGCTACCGTCCTTGAATGATCCTTTGGGCCCAAAATCTCTAATACAGGCTTTACGGCTCTCGGATATTTTACCATCGAGCCCGTTATGTAGGCATCGGCATCGCCCATGCGAACCATCATAGGACCGTAATAATCCCGATTGCGCATGTTTCGGCGTGCTTCATCCACCCCAACACCTTTACGCTGACGCCATTTATAGTATTCATCCGCATACTCTGCAATGCGCGGAACGTGGAAGGACTTTACATCAATAATTTGAACATCTTCAAGTCCCAATGAATACTCCTCATTCAATGCTTGAATGCGGGTAACGTCCCCGAGAAGGATCGGCTCTGCGATGCCCTCTTCCATGACGATTTGGGCTGCTTTTAAGACTTTGTAGTTATCCGCCTCATTGAACACCACCCGTTTTGGATTCGTCTTAGCTTTTTCCATGACCAAGCGGATAAACTTGTCATCGCGGCCAAGGCGGCTGCGCAGTTCCTCTTCGTACGCATCCCAATTAGCAATGGATGTTTTGGCAACACCGGATTCCATTGCTGCGCGTGCAACCGCCGAAGAAACCTTATAAATCAACCGGGGATCAAACGGTTTCGGGATGATATAGTCGGGCCCAAAGGTCAAATTCCGGCTTCCATAGGCGAGGTTTACAATTTCCGGTACAGGCTCTTTAGCTAATTCCGCAATGGCGCGGACTGCGGCTAACTTCATGGGCTCGTTGATCTGCGTTGCGCGGACATCCAGTGCGCCGCGGAAGATGTACGGGAAGCCCAGGACATTATTCACCTGGTTGGGATTGTCACTTCGACCCGTCGCCATAATCAAGTCCTCACGGGTGGATTTGGCGAGCTCATATTGGATTTCGGGGTCGGGATTAGCTAAGGCAAAAACTACCGGGTCTTTGGCCATACTTTGAATCATTTCAGGCTGGAGAATATTTCCTTTGGACAAGCCCACGAATATGTCCGCACCAACAATCGCTTCGGATAAATATCGCAACGGAGTGTCACGAGCAAAACCTAACTTTTCATGTGTTAAACCGCTACGCTCTGAATGAATGACCCCTTTGGAATCGCACATTAAGAGGTTTTCTGGCCGAACACCAAGGGATAAATACAAGGTGGCGCAGGATATTGCACTGGCTCCTGCTCCATTGAAGACCACTTTCACTTTTGAAATATCCTTGCCGACAATTTCGAGGGCATTTAATAAAGCCGCGCCGGTAATGATAGCCGTTCCATGCTGATCGTCATGCATGACGGGGATATCCAGCTCTTCGCGCAAGCGCTGCTCAATTTCAAAGCATTCTGGCGCCGAAATATCTTCCAGATTGATTCCACCGAAGGTTGGGGCAAGGATTTTGACCGTTTGAATAAATTTTTCAGGGTCCTTGGTGTCCAATTCAAGGTCAAAAACGTCAATATCTGCAAAGATTTTGAAGAGCACTCCCTTCCCTTCCATCACTGGTTTCGATGCCAATGGGCCTATATCTCCTAGGCCTAAAACAGCCGTACCATTCGTAATGACCGCCACCAAGTTGCCCTTTGCAGTGTAGCGGTAGGCATCCGACGGATTGGCGGCAATTTCCAAGCAGGGCTCTGCCACTCCGGGGGAGTAGGCAATACTTAAATCCCGCTGAGAATTCGACGGTTTGGTAGGAATGACTTCCACCTTTCCAGGGCGGGTCCCTTCATGGTAGTCTAATATGTCGCGCTTACGTATGGGGGCATTTTTCTTCGCCATGGGATACTGCTTTATCAAACACAAAGGTGGGGACGATTTTTTATTGAACTACCTTTGGAATCGGACTAAACGCATTTTAATCGTGTATACAGGATTACTTCACAGCCACAGACTTTTTGCCTACTTCTTTTTACTAAGCACTTTAGGGCTAGTTTTCCTTGCGCTTTACCGTCGACTTACGAGAACCGAGCAGTTTGGAATTCCAATAACATTTTTGTCCAAATTGAGCCTTATTTTGGGCCACACTCAGCTTTTACTGGGCTTAGGCCTGTATTTTATCGGCCCTTGGTTCGAGCAGCTAACCAATAACACGGCCGAAGTCATGAAAAATGCCGACCTCCGCTGGTTTGCTTTGGAGCATATTTCAGCCAATATTGCGGGTATAGTTTTGATCACGATCGGCAACAGCAAATTCAAAAAAGCCAGTTCTGGCGCATCGAAGGACAAAGCGATCCTTGTTTTCTTTGGCCTTGGCTTCCTCCTTATTCTCTCTCGCATTCCGTGGGAGCGTCTTTTCTAAGCAGACGATATGCTAGAAAGAGATTCGGGCCGTCCGAGCCAAGCCGAGCGTTGCATTTTAATTGGTGCCATCACTCGCGAGCAGCCGGAAGCCAAAAGCGAAGAATACCTGGAGGAACTCCGCTTCCTTGCCTTCACCGCAGGCGCAGAAACCTTAGCTGTATTCACTCAGAAACTCGACCGGCCTGACTCCTCCACCTTTTTGGGAAGCGGAAAGATGGAAGAAATCAAAGAATATATCGGAGAAGAGCGGATTGACTTGGCCATTTTTGACGATGAATTAAGTCCTTCGCAACTCAAGAATATCGAGCGCCTTTTAGAAATTAAGGTGATGGATCGAACCAATTTGATCCTGGATATTTTTGCAGCGAGAGCCCAAACTTCATATGCTCGAACCCAAGTGGAACTTGCGCAATACGAGTATCTCCTGCCGCGATTGACTCGGATGTGGACTCACCTTGAACGCCAAAAAGGCGGAATTGGCATGCGTGGCCCTGGAGAAACTCAGATTGAAACAGACCGGCGAATCATCAAGATAAAAATCGCCCTCCTTCGCGAAAAACTGGTTAAAATTGACCGTCAAATGGCTACCCAGCGAGGAAACCGCGGGACGCTCATTCGTGCCTCCTTGGTAGGTTACACCAACGTTGGGAAGTCCACTCTGATGAATTCCCTTGGGAAGACAGATGTCTTAGCCGAGAATAAGCTCTTTGCCACCTTGGATACCACTGTACGTAAAATTGTCATCGGAAATCTCCCCTTCCTCCTTACCGATACGGTTGGTTTTATTCGAAAGCTTCCCACTCAACTTGTGGAGTCCTTCAAGTCAACCCTGGACGAGGTTCGCGAATCTGACATTCTATTCCATGTGGTCGATATCGCCCATGATTCCTATGAGGACCATATGGCCTCGGTCAATCAAATTTTAACGGAGCTCGGCGCCCATGAGAAGCCGATTCTTGTTGTTTTCAACAAAGTGGATGCCTGGATGCCTGAAAAAGATGCCGACGGCCACCTCGGCCGAATAGAAGATGTTCAAAATCGCTGGATCAAGGAGCTCGGGGGACAATGCGTCTTCATCTCTGCAACAAATAAGGACAACTTTGATTCCCTTCGAGAGTCTATATATCGTGCCGTATCGACTTTACATGCCGCACGCTTCCCATTTGATACCTTTTTGTACTAGTCTCCGAAACCTATGCTGAGTCAAGCTAGGGTTGAAGAGTGAAAGGGTGAAATAAATGTTTTTTCTCTTTTAGCCGATCGGGTTTGCCTTGACCTTTGCTGCGCGCCAAAACTTTGCGTCGATTTGCCACCTTCAACCCTTTCACTCTTTCACCCTTTCACTCTTTCACTTAAATGCAGGAAGCCCAGTCACATCCATGCCCGTAATGAGTAAGTGAATGTCGTGGGTGCCTTCATAGGTCACTACAGACTCTAAATTCATCATGTGTCGCATGATGGGGTAGTCCCCTGTGATACCCATGCCGCCGAGCATTTGACGTGCATCGCGGGCGATGGTCAAGGCCATATCAACATTGTTACGCTTCGCCATGGAGATTTGGGCCGTCGTGGCGCGCCCTTCATTCTTGAGTTGACCCAAGCGGAATGTAAGCAATTGCGCTTTAGTGATCTCGGTGATCATTTCAGCCAACTTCTTTTGCTGCAGTTGGAAAGCGCCAATCGGCTTATCAAACTGGATGCGCTCTTTCGAATAGCGGAGGGCGGTATCGTAGCAATCCATGGCCGCACCAATGGCACCCCATGCGATGCCGAATCTAGCGGAGTCTAGGCAGCCCAATGGAGCGCCTAAGCCAGATTTGTTGGGAAGGATATTTTCTTTAGGGACCTTCACGTTATCAAAAACGAGCTCACCTGTGGAGGAAGCACGAAGGGACCATTTATTGTGTGTTTCGGGGGTGCTGAAGCCTTCCATGCCGCGTTCTACGATGAGTCCATGGATTCGGCCTTCTTCGCTCTTCGCCCAAACGACCGCTACATGGCAAAAAGGAGCATTAGAAATCCACATTTTAGCACCGTTCAAAAGGTAATGGTCTCCCATATCCTTGAAGTTCGTCACCATGCCTCCTGGGTTGGATCCGAAATTAGGTTCGGTCAATCCAAAACTGCCTAGCCATTCGCCACTGGCCAACTTAGGCAAGTACTTCATACGTTGCTCCTCATTGCCGTATGCATAAATCGGATACATGACCAAAGACGACTGGACGGAGCACGTCGAACGAACCCCACTATCACCGCGCTCGATTTCCTGCATCATCAAACCGTAGGAAATTTGGTCCAATCCTGCTCCGCCGTATTCAGACGGGATGTAGGGGCCAAATGCACCAATATCTGCGAGGCCTTTCACGATTTGCTGCGGGAATTCTGCTTTTTGTGCATATTCCTCAATAATCGGACTCACATCCCGCTTGACCCAGTCCCGGGTGGCGTCTCGTACGAGCTTATGCTCGTCACTTAAAAGTTCGTCTAGAAGGTAATAATCGGGGTGTTCAAAAAGATCAGGACGCATAACGAAAGGTTTGTGGGAGCAAAGATAAGTCAGAGTGCATTTCGCTTTGTTTAACGTAGTTTGGAATTACTGGCGTGGCGGTCTTTGTCCCGGGCACCTTTGGCGATCATGCGGCGATCAAAGGCCGCCTGCAAATCGGTCCCTGTTTGATTGGCCAGGCACAGGGTGACAAAAAGCACATCGGCCAACTCTTCGCCCAAATCTTTGGACCGGTCGCTTTCTTTTTCTGATTGCTCACCATAGCGACGGGAAATGATTCGAGCCACTTCACCTACTTCTTCGGTGAGTTGCGCCATGTTAGTGAGTTCATTAAAGTAGCGAACGCCAAATTCCTGAATCCAGGCATCCACTTCTTTCTGAAGAGATTGAATTGCTGCTTCCATCTTATTCTTTGTTTTTACTGTCTATCGTTATGGTGACCGGACCATCGTTGATCAGAGCCACTTTCATGTCCGCTCCGAATTTCCCAGATTTCACGGGCAGATTTGAGGAATTCCAGAGCTGTTCCAAAAAGTCATCATATAGGGGCTTGGAAATCCGTGGATGGGCTGCTCTATAGTAACTGGGTCGGTTTCCTTTTTTCGTAGTCGCATGTAACGTGAATTGCGAGACAACTAGAAGCTGGCCGGAACGCTCCATGATCGAGCGATTCATCACCCCTTCATGATCTTCAAAAAGTCGCATTTTGCAGATTTTCTGGGCCATCCATGCATTGCCTTCCGGGCTATCATCCTCTTCCCAGCTGGCAAAAATGAGCAATCCTGCACCGATGGATGAATACACTTTTCCATCTATTCGAACTGAGGCCTCTTGGACTTTTTGAATCACCACGCGCATCTCATTCGATTTTGGATTCGGCATGGCGATAGGGGTCATCCCCCTCATCTCCATGGAGCATGCGCACATAGTTCTCATAACGGCTTGGAGCGACTTCATGGGCCTCATATGCCGATATGACGGCACAATTTGGCTCATCCACATGCGTGCAATTATGGTACTTGCAGCTCTCGCTCAAGGCAAATATTTCTGGGAAATAATGGCTAACCTGATCCTTTTCCATGTTGACGAGGCCAAATCCACGAATCCCTGGGGTATCAATTAGGTAGCCCCCAAAGTCCAAGGGATGCATTTCCGCAAAGGTGGTGGTATGCTGTCCTTGACCATGGGCGCTAGATATGGCACCTGTCTTGAGGTCCAAGCCACGTTGTAAGGCATTGGCCAGCGTGCTCTTCCCTACGCCAGAATGGCCAGAGAAAAGGCTCACCTGATCTTTTAGAACGTCGCGAAGTGCATCGATCCCCTCCCCGCTCTGCGCCGAGACGCGCATACAGGGATATCCCGCCCGACCGTAGGCCGCCTCGCGGTAGGTCAACTCTTCCATTTCGTTGGGCCCGTAGGCATCCATTTTATTGAATACCAGAAGCGCCGGAATGCCGTAGGCTTCCGCGCTAGCCAAGAAGCGATCCATGAATCCGAGGAGGGTTTTGGGTTCCGCGATGGTACAAATGAGAATAGCTTGGTCAATATTTGCGGCTATGACCTGGGTTTTTTTGGATAGGTTCACGGAGCGGCGGATCAGGTGATTTTTGCGCTCCAAGACATTCGAAATGGCATACCGGCCCTCTGACTCCGGCTCCAATTCAACGAAGTCTCCAACTGCCACTGGATTTGTTGCACGACTGCCCTGAAGGCGCATTGATCCGCGTAGTCGCGCATCCACGGACGGCCCATCATGCAATTGCACGCGGTACCAGCTTCCTGTTGATTTGATTACCCTGCCTGTCATTTCATTCCAAAGATATCTGCCTTACTTTCGGTGGGCGTTATGAATATGAAAAAGTTTCTACTCCTTTTGGCCTTTTTACCTCTTGCGCTAGGGGCCAAAGACTTGATTGCCTTGCAAACGGGTCAAATTTTCGAAGGACAGCTGCTCAAACTGCAGCCTCGACATGTCGTTTTTGAAGTCCAAGGTCAGCGGTATCGCATCCCTTTGAAGGAT
>JAQWXR010000023.1 GCA_029254375.1 Schleiferiaceae bacterium
ACGGTGACATGGTCATCACTACGTGGATGATTGATTTGGACTTTCCAGCTTCCGTCCTGATCCTCGATCGCCGAGACCACTCCCATCCCATCCACATGGCCTTGGACCACATGGCCATCCAGGCGAGCGCCCGAAACGGTACAGCGTTCAATATTTACTGCTTGCCCAAGAATCCAGTTGCCCACAGTTGTCTTAGCCAGCGTTTCTGCAATAGCCGTAACTCGGTAGGCATGTGGCGTAGTTCCACCAAAGAGCTCCACCACGGTTAGGCAGCATCCATCGTGGGCCACACTTTGGTCGATTTTTAATTCCGCTGCCAGGGCACTTTCCACCGTGATATGCAGATTGCCTCCTTCGCGTTCCAATTTGGCAATTTGGCCGACATTTTCAATGATTCCTGTGAACATAAAGCAAAGGTACGATGCCTACCTTCGTGGCTATGAAATGGACTTTTTCTTCTTCCCATCAGGCAGACCTGGCGACGGCAGTACTTCGCCCTGACACCTCGGCATTTGAATCTTTAGATACACGCCAAACCTTAGAAGCCCGCAGTCAGCGTGGGGTCAAAGGATGGCTTCACCAAGCCCAAGGGGCCCAGGACCACTTCTCTCTCGCGCTAGAATCAGGTACAAGCAAAGAAGCTACGGCACACGCCGGTCGCAAAGCCGGCGTCGAATTAGCTAGACTTTTGGCGAAAAGTAAAATTTCACGGATCAGCCTCGATGCAGGTGACCTTGGTTTTCATGTAGCGGAAGGCTTGGCCTTGGCCGCCTACCGTTACACGCGATTGCTTTCCAAAAAAGCGAAAGACGCCTGGACTTTGGAGGAGTTGGAAGTTGTCGGACTCAGCGATGCAGATGCTAAGTGCCTTCGGGTGCTCATTACGGCGGTTTCTGAAGCTCGTGACTTGATCAATACCCCTGTTTTGGACCTAACGGCCGAAGATTTGGCTGACCGTGCGGTGGAGCTTGGAAAAACACATGGTTTCAAAGTAACCGTCCTGAACCAAGCCAAAATCGAATCACTGAAGATGGGCGGCCTTTTGGGGGTCAACAAAGGTTCTTTGGATCCGGCTACCTTCAGTATCTTGGAATATTCTCCGGCCAATGCAGTGAATTCTGCCCCCTATGTCCTCGTAGGAAAGGGCGTGGTATACGATACCGGCGGTCTCAGCCTGAAGCCAAGCAATTTCATGGATACCATGAAGTGCGATATGTCTGGCGCTGCGGCTGTAATTGGCACCTTCTGCGCTGTCGCGGGACAACAGCTTCCCGTCCATGTCATTGGCTTGATTCCCGCGACCGACAATCGTCCAGGCGGAAATGCCATTACTCCGGGCGACGTGATTACCATTTCGGATGGGACGACCGTTGAGGTATTGAATACAGATGCTGAAGGCCGGTTGATCTTGGCAGACGCCTTACACTACGCTAAAAAATACAAGCCACAATTGGTTATCGATCTTGCCACTTTGACCGGCTCCGCGGCACGCGCCATTGGCCCCAACGCCACGGTGGCTATGGGAAATGCCGGCCGCGAGGTGTGGGATAAGCTTCAGGCCAGCGCTGCAAGCACCCATGAACGACTCGTTGAATTCCCTTTCTGGGATGAATACAATGACTTGCTCAAAAGCGAAATTGCCGACCTCAAGAACATTGGGGGGGCTGAAGCTGGCGCCATTACCGCCGGAAAGTTCTTGGAGCACTTTACCGACTATCCCTATGTGCACTTGGATATTGCGGGTCCGGCGTTTTTGGATAGCCCTTGGGGCTACTACGGCAAGGGTGGAACCGGCGTTGGCGTGCGCATGTTGACCCATTTTTTAAGTCAAGTTAGCTCGTGATGCGTATTGGCATTTCCTGCGGGGACCCTAATGGAATCGGACTTGAAGTCGTGCTCAAAACACTTGCGCACCCCGAAGTGCGCAGTATGGCTCAGTTCTATCTCTTTTGCTCTCCTCAGGTGCTCGCGTACCATCGAAAATCGCTTGAGGTTGGGGATATTCCCTACAGTCAGGTTGGCCCAGGTGAAGCGCTTTCGGACGGCCGTATCGGCCTTGTCGATCCCTGGAATCGCGATGTGCGGGTTGATTTTGGACAGCTCACGGAAGAATCTGGTCAGGCTGCACTAGACAGCCTATCTGCCGTTTGTGCCGCGATTGAGGCGGGGCAACTCGATGCCCTGGTTACCGCTCCTTTAAGCAAAGCCAATATTCCGAGCACTTCGGACGCCACATTCACCGGCCATACAGGCTATCTCGGTCAACGCTTTCATGTCAAGCCCCTCATGGTCATGGCCGCAGAGGGTATGCGTGTCGCACTCGCCACGGAACACATCGCATTACAGTCTGTCGCCTCGAGCTTAAGCGTTGACGTCTTGACTCAAAAGCTAGAGGCCTTTGAGGCGGCTCTCAAACTTGATTTTGCTGTTCAGCGTCCAAGAATTGCTGTTCTAAGTATCAACCCGCATGCCGGAGACGGTGGCGCCATGGGCAACGAGGAAATAGATATTTTGAGCCCGTGGATCGAATCTATGAAGCAACGGGGCGCACTGATTCAAGGCCCATTCCCCTCGGATGGCTTCTTTGGCAAGTCCGCTCACCTTCAGTACGACG
>JAQWXR010000032.1 GCA_029254375.1 Schleiferiaceae bacterium
GTTCTGCTGCCAGATAACGCAACAGTATCTAGAGAATCATTGAAGTCCCCCCACATCAATAGACGGATCTCTCTATGCGGTCTTAATAAACAGCCATAGGTTAATAAGCAACACATATAAAGATTACGATCAAAGCTCTTAATCTCCTCCAACAAGGCATTTATATCCTTGATGGGCTTGTGCAGCTGTTCCACTACGCGAGAGCGTTTCACAAGAGTAGCTACAGAACCTTCATACCCAAACTTTTTAAGCTCTGGTTCTAGGGCGATATAGTGCCTGCGGAGGTTATTCCTCATTGCTGGTGACCACTTACTGTCATTGAGGTATGCTGCAGCGCGTTTTACCGTCAATGGCTGACGTTTCAAGTGCTTTTCAAGGTTATCTACAAGCCAGACAAGTTTCCGCTCGTAGTGGTACGAATACTGTCCTTTAAGTTTCTCCTTTAGAGCTATTCTAATTAGGCTAGTTGGTCGCGTGTTGAAGCTAATGAGCTTCTCCCAATCGTCTTCTGGTGTCCAACCGCGTTTGATTGCATCCATATACTGCCTCTTCATCAAGCTGAACGCAGCAGTCCGCTCCTTTGGATCAAGTTTATTTGGGTTATTGTTAATGCCAATCTTGCTGGCATTGTAAAAGCGGTAGCGCTTACCCCCCCAATTGATGGATAAGCAGTAGCGATCCTTGGACACCTTTGTGACCCCTATGGTGCGTAATTCAGTCATGTTAGACTCGTCTTTTAGACTCGCCTAGTGATGACAAAAAGTTAACTAGTTGATTTACTGTTGTTCTATGGCTCGTTTATGCCTTAGAATAACATTTTATGAGTCCCCTGCTCTAACCACTGAGCTATGGGCGCGAATCCAGAATTTAACTTCTGCAAGGAAGGCAAAAATACTGCGTCCGGCGGACATCCGCGGACTCTATTTTAGGCAATAAATATTTAGAAAAAAAGCTCAAAGCCCCCGTAAGCTAACACCAGCCATGCGATGCCTTTCAGAAGGAAAAACATGAATAAGCCAATAGCTACGGGGCGGCCTGCCTTTTTAGACAGAGCGGCCCAGCCTTCCTCACGGAGGATTGTACGGTAGAGACGTAGTTGCTTCATTGGGGCCAAAATTACAGGCTTCCTGTCCTAGCAAATACCCTTATTAGAAATACAATACCCAAAAAAACAAATGATGGGACTCCGGCGTTATCTCAAGGCCAAGCGCCTAATTTTGGGCTAAATTATTGAGAACATGCCCCTTCTATCCAACGCACGAAATGCCCCAAAAGATCAATTGATTCCGTTTCATGACTTGTATGAAGGAATTGGCTTACTCCGCATTACCATGGGAACGGACGAAAAACCCTGTCCCATTGATGTTCAGCCGGAACACATCCACCTGTTTTTCAGCATGGAGGGAGATGTGGCGTTCCAATTTGGGCCTATGTATATGCGCCCACTTCCGCAGGGCCAAAGCTTTTTCATTTTTAATCCAAAAGAAGCCTTACGCGCTCAGGCCAGCATGCCGAAGGGGCATCGCATGGTCGGACTTCGGCTTTCTTTTTCACGGATGCACACCCTTTTCATGCGAGATGGACAAGATTCGAAGGAGCTGCCTTTCTTAAATCAGAAGGATTTACAGCGACCCATCTATGATCAAAAGGCGGTAGATGCCGCTATGCAGATTTTGTTGGAAGGACTTTTTCATGAGCGCCTCAGCCCCAACGCTCAACGTGTAGCGCATTTGGGCCAAATATTAGAGTTGCTTGGGCTCTACTTTCATACGAGTGAGCCCAACGTAGCGGCCTGTCCGTTTCTGAAGGATGAGGAGACCGTCCGTAAAATTCGGGAGGCCAAATCGATCATATTGGACCGCTGGCAAAGTCCTCCGACGATTGCGCAGCTTTCGCAACAAACAGGACTCAATGCCTACCGCCTCAAAGCGGGCTTCAAAGAAATCTATGGAAATACGGTATACGGCTTTGTCATGGATACGCGCCTAAACCATGCCCGGCGCATGCTGGATGCCGGCGGAAAATCCGTTAATGAGGTAGCTTTTGACATTGGCTACACCAACCCGAGCCATTTTATTGCGGCGTTCAAAAAGAAATTTGGCACCACGCCACGCAAGTATAAAGTGGCAGACTGAAGGACTTTGGGTACTATCTTCCCACTATGAAGAAGTTAGTCCTATCTATTCTAGCCTTGGCCTTTGCCACGGCTGGATTTGCTCAAAGTATGGCCCCCTCCGATTTAGAGCAGATGAAGTTTCGGAATATTGGCCCCGCGGGAATGTCCGGCCGCGTGACCTCTATTGACGTTAACCCATTGAACGACAATCATATATATGTTGGAACCGCCTCAGGCGGGGTGTGGATGAGCGAGAATGCGGGCCAAAGTTGGACCTCCATTTGGGACGATCAACCTACCGCCGGAATTGGTGCGGTCAAGATTGATCCCACGAACCCCGATATCATCTGGGTGGGAACGGGCGAAGGCAACCCCCGAAATTCTCAATCGAGCGGCGGCGGGCTCTTTAAGTCCGTGGACGGCGGAAAATCCTTCCAGCTCGTTGGGCTCAAGGAAACCAAGCATATTCACCGTATTGTGGTGGACCACCGCAACCCCAACACCGTCTATGTAGCTGCGATTGGTGTAGCCTGGGGGGATAGCCCTCACCGCGGCGTATATAAAACCACCGATGGTGGAAAGACCTGGAGCAAAGTGCTCTATAACAACGAGCGAACTGGCGCTGCAGACTTAGTCATGGACCCCGTCAATCCGAATAAACTCATTTGTGCCATGTGGGAATACCGCCGCTGGCCATGGGTTTTTAAATCAGGAGGGGAAGGCAGTGGCATGTACGTCACCTTGGACGGAGGTGAAACCTGGACGAAGCGCACCTCGGAAGACGGACTCCCCGAGGGAGATTTGGGCCGGATGGGTATTGCCATCGCCCCAAGCAACCCCAAAAAGGTCTATGCATTGGTAGAGAACAAAGCCAAAAACGGCCTCTACGGCTCCAATGATGGCGGCTTTAAATGGTTCAAAATCAGCGAAGACGAAAACATCGGGAACCGACCTTTTTACTATTCGGACCTCTTTGTTGATCCATTTAGCGATCAAACACTGTATTCACTTTGGACGCTTGTTTCAAAAAGTACCGATGGAGGCAAGACCTGGGATATTACGACCCCTTACTCCAAGGTTCACCCGGACCACCACGCCATCTGGCTCAATCCTCGCCGCCCCGGCCATGTGATTGAGGGCAACGACGGCGGACTAAATATTTCATGGGATGCTGGTGCAAGCTGGCGCTTTGTGGAGAATCTCCCCGTGGCTCAGTTCTACCATATTCGAGTTGATAATCAACTTCCATACAATGTCTATGGAGGCATGCAAGACAATGGCTCTTGGCGCGGTCCGGCATACTCGTGGATTGGCACGGGCATCGGGAACAACGAATGGCAAGAGCTCTACTTTGGCGACGGTTTTGACGTGCTTCCCCACCCGAGCAATTCGCGTATTTCCTATGCGATGGCCCAGGAAGGCTCGCTGGCGCGCATCGATATGCTCACCGGCATGACCGAATCTATTAAACCCGTCCATCCTGAAGGGGAATGGCTGCGCTGGCATTGGAACGCGGCTATCGCGGGCGATCCCAGTAACGCCGACGGCCTCTATTATGGATCTCAGTATGTGCATCACAGCCCCGACCAAGGGCGCACTTGGACCATCATTTCTCCCGACCTCACGACCAACAACCCAGACAAGCAAAAGGCTCTCGAGTCCGGCGGTCTGACTTTTGACGTGACCGGTGCGGAAAATCATACCTGTATTTTGACCATTGCCCCATCACCCAAGAATCCACAAACCCTTTGGGTCGGAACAGATGACGGCAACATCCAAGTCAGTAAAGACGGCGGCGCTACTTGGACCAATTGCAGCCCTAAGATCAAGGGACTTCCCGAAGGCGCCTGGGTGCCTCACATCCACGCTTCCGCCTACGACGCGGGCGAAGCCTTTGTGGTGGTGAACAACTACCGCCAGAACGATTGGAATGCCTACCTCTTTCACACGAAGGATTACGGAAAGACCTGGACTAATCTGGTGGCCAAAGCTGAAATGACTGGCCATGCCTTGAGCGTAATCCAGGACAACGAAGTGCGAAGCATTCTTTACCTGGGCACCGAAACGGGTCTGCAGCTGAGTACTGACTACGGCAAGACATGGCAGGCATGGAAGGGCCTCCCCACCATGCCCGTGCAAGATTTGGCCATCCAAGAGCGCGAGCAAGACTTGATCTTAGGCACCTTCGGCCGTTCTGCCTGGGTCTTGGACGATCTTCGTCCGCTGCGTGCGATGGTGAAAGGAGCCTCCACAGGCCGCAACTTGACCTCCTTTGATGCTCCCTTAGCTATTCATGCCGAAACTCGCGTATCGGACGGCATCCGCTTTCAAGGTTGGGCTGATTTTAAAGGAGAAAACCGCGGCGGGGGTGCCCGTTTTGCACTTTACTTGCGAAGAGAATCGGATGGCAAAGATCCTCTCATCATCGACATCTACAACGCACAAGGAGAGCCAGTTCGTCACATGGAGCGCAAGCTAGATAAAGAGGATATAGGTCTTTACCGCTACACTTGGGACATGGCTGAAAAAGGGAGCCGGCGCCCACGGTGGGGCAAGCCAAATGAAGAACGTGAAAAATCCGATCCAAGGGGCGCAAGTGTGGCTCCTGGTGTCTACCTAGCGGTATTCACGCTAGGCGAAAATATCGATTCGGCTTCGGTGACTGTCGTTGACGATCCTCGCATCAACATGGCCGCCGCCGAGTGGGATGCACAGATTAGCTTCCAACGGAGTTTATATGCCATCAACCAAGAAATGTCTGATGCCGTTTCAGCTTTGTACGAGGCAAACCAAGGATTGAGCGGCTTGGAGCGCATCTTGAAGGATCGCATGGAGGCCTCGGAAGACAGTGCCAAAGTGGGGGCCATCATGGAAGATCTAAAAGCCCTCAAAAAAGACATTGAAGCGCATCGTTTGCGCCTATTTGGCAAGGAAGATGTGAAAGGCTACTTTGAGCAGCCCGAAACATGGGCCTCCGTCAATGGTCAATTTGGCGGTTACCTCTGGAGCTTACATGGAAAGCCAAGTGCAAATACTTTAAACATGCAGGCCACATGGGAGAAACGCACTCAAGAGGAGATCAATCTGATTACCCAATTCTTAGAAACTGCCTACCGCGAATTTGTGGAGCGCATTGAATCTACCGCCCTCCCCTTGCTTCCGCGCTGGGCTCCCTGAATAAACTATGGCGCTATTCTACCCTGAATTACCCCCTGCTTTGCCCCCCATTCGACGGTTTCGTGCTCACGAGATCGCCGAATGGGCCGGCGACGCCGAACATATCGTTTTAGATTTTGGGAAAGTGCTCATCGACATCGAACCACGCCTGAGTGCAGAATCCTTTATTTCGCTGGGCGCTCGGCCGAGTTTTAGCGTGGGTGAGCTTGGTTACAAACAGCACAATGCCTATCAAACTGTGGAAACAGATGCCCTAAGCCCGGCAGAATTTCGCCAAGCCTTTCGGCCGCATCTGCGCTACAGAGCTTCCGATGAAAGCCTCGATGCCGCGTGGAATGCGCTACTGCTCGAATTCCAACCCTGGCTAATGGGGCAATTGCGAGAATTGGGGCAAGGGTACCGCCTGCAAGTTTTGAGTAATACGAATCGAATCCATATTAACGAAGTCAAACGACGCCTAGGGCCGCGCGGCTATGGTGAATTCAGCCGTTGCTTTGAGAACATCTTCTACTCCTACGATTTGCAACTTCGAAAACCTGATCCCGCAATCTATCAAGCCGTTGACCGCATCATCGGCGTCAAAGACCCCGCACGTGTCTTTTTTCTCGACGACAATGCTGCCAACATCGAAGCGGCCCTCCAACATGGCTGGAAGGCGAAGCAGTTTATCTAAAAACGTTTAGTGATTGGGCTGGCAGAGCTCCACAAGCACCCCTCCCGCAGTTTTAGGGTGCACAAAAGCCACTAACATGCCGTCTGCGCCGGGCTTGGGTTCGTCACTGAGCAGCTTAAACCCTTCCGATTTGAGACGCTCCATCTCTACACGAATGTCCTTCACCAAATAGGCCACATGATGGAGTCCCTCTCCGCGTTTTTCGATGAATGCAGAAATCGGGCTATCCGGGCGGGTGGCTTCGAGCAATTCGATTTTATTGGGCCCCACTTGAAAAAAGCTTGTCATCACCCCTTCTCGCTCCACTGCTTCCCGCTTGTAAGGGGGATGGCCTAACATCGCGGTATAGCGCTCTTCCGCCTCCAAAAGGTTCGCTACAGCTATTCCGAGGTGTTCGATTTGTTTAAAATGTTGGGACATAGGCGGGTGAAAGGGTTGAAGGGTTGAAGGGTATTTTAGCTAATGTAGGGGCGCGTGCTGAAGTTCCAAAACCTCAATGAGACACAAAAGACATTAAACGTTTAAAATTCCGCTTGGTACTCAATGCGCAGACTGCCAAAGTCCTAAGTCTCTAATTGCTGAGTTTGTACCAATGTGAAATATAAGCCCCCATTGGCCATCAAGGTCCGGTGATCCCCCTCCTCTACTACCTTGCCTTGGTCTAAAACAATGATCCTATCCGCTTTTTGTACCGTAGCCAAACGATGTGCTACCACGAGGGTTGTCCGTCCCGCACTGGCCGCTTCGAGGGCCTCTTGCACAAGCCTTTCATTTTCCGCATCCAACGCTGAGGTAGCTTCATCTAGCAATAAAATAGGCGCATTACGGTAAAGGGCCCGGGCCAAGGCCATCCGTTGCCGTTGTCCCCCAGAAAGTGACTGCCCTCCCTCAGCAATAATATGGTCCCATCCCTTTGGTAAGTCCTCTATGAATCCAATAGCCTGGGCTTCTTGGGCTGCTTTTTTGGCACGTTCCAAGTTGGGTTTTGGGTCCCCAAGAGCAATATTTTCAAGGGCGGTCCCCTGAAACAGGATGGGATCTTGCGTCACCAAACCCATGGCCGAGCGAAGATCCTTCATTGGCATGGGTAATTGAGCAATTTCTTGGGGGTCCTGGGGGTCTTTGTAGCAGGCTGAAATCGGGCGACCATCGATAAAAATACCCCCACTATCTGGATCCATGGCCCGAAGAAGCAAATTCACCACGGTTGATTTTCCACCACCGGAGGGGCCTACGAGCGCGATGGTTTGTCCCTGCCCGATATGCAAATGAAGCCCTTTTAGTGCCGGATGACTCGCTCCAGGATAGCTGTAATGAATGTCCCTGAATTCAATGGTTTTAGGACCATGGGGGGGGCATTCCCACGATTCTGTATGTTCCGGGTCGCGGAGGGTTTCGGGCAAATCCAAAATGGCAAACAGGCGCTCCGCGGCGGCATTTCCCTTTTGGAGATTGTACAAGGCCATGGAGACAGATTTGAAGGCCGGAATCAACTGATAAAAGAAAAGTAGGTAAGCCACTAGGGTAGGGCCCGTGAGGCCGTCCCCTTGGAGTACTTCACGCCCTCCATAAAAGAGGATCAGAAGAAGCGCCCCCACACCAATGAGTTCTGAGAGCGGACTGGCCAGGTCTCGTCGGCGATGGACCTCCCGTGTGGCGTGAAATGCCCGTTCATTAATCTGAGCGAAGCGACTCGACTGATAGGATTCTGCCTGGAAGGCCTGCAGAATTCGAAGCCCGCTGAGACTTTCTTCTATCGCGGACAGCACTTCGCCAAGTCGATCTTGAGCCAAGGTCGACTTGCGTTTGAGTCGCTTGCTCACCATTTGCAAGAGCCAAGCCGCCAAAGGTCCTATGATCAAAAGAATCAAGGTCAATTTAGCACTCATCGCAAGGAGCACAATCAAAGAACCAAGAATGACTAATGGCTCCCTGACGAGTAATTCTAGACCTGTGAGGATAGCCCATTCTACTTCGTTTACATCATTGGATGCGCGCGCGAGGATATCGCCCTTTCGTTTTTCATGTACAGTGGCTGGCGCGAGATGAAGGAGCTTTTCATGAAGCGCATTTCGGAGCATGGAAGAGATTCCCGTGCGCAATGTGGACATGTTCCACAAGGCGGCGTAACGGAAGCCATTTTTCAAAAAGAAAAGACCCATCGCAGCCACAGATACCCGGCCCAAGGTTCCCAAGGGTCCATACTTTGACACGGCGCGTCCAACGAAATGAGAGATCCAATCCTGGATGGACGCCGTGGTGGGCATTGACGGCATGGCCACCTCCCCAGGACTAGATGAACCTGCTGAGAGGATGACATCCAATACCGGGATTATCATTCCGAGGGACACAAGAGACACAAGGGTATACAGCACATAAAATAGCGCTGCACCGGAAAATGCACCTCGAAATGCACCGGCCATGCCTAAAATCCGTCGCAAAGGGGTCATAGAGGCGAAAGTACTGCCTTATCCCGACTACCGGCGTACTTTTGCGCTATGGAAAGCACCCGTCAAAAAAAGATTGCCAGTTTATTGCAGCGCGACCTCGCCGAAATCTTTCGTGGAATGGCCGCAAGTGATTTCCCCGGTACCCTGGTGACCGTCAGTAAAGTGCGCGTCTCACCGGACTTGGGGCTTTGCCGTGTTTATCTCTCCGTTTTCCCAACTGATCGCTCCCAACTTGTGATGGAATTTACAGCGGATCAGGCGGCACGACTTCGTTCGTCTTTGGCGCAAAAAGTTCGCAGCCAGCTGCGTATCGTCCCTACTTTACATTACCATTTGGACGACTCGATGGAGTACGAGGCCAATATTGACCGCATTCTCCGCGAGGGTGGCGAAAACCCACTCAAATAAGGCCATTGCCATGGATCCGTCCCATCCGTTTCGACTAGGGGGACGCTTCTTAAAGGGGCGCACGCTCTCGCATTATGTTACCCGAGCGGCCGCGGCCGGTGTGGCGGTGGGAACGGCCGCAATGATTTTGGTCCTTTCGGCTTTTAACGGCCTGGAGGAACTTGTCTTGGATACCTTTAAGGATGTACACCCCGAAGTCAGTCTCGTCAGTGCCGAAGGGGCACGCTTTGACTTAACGGAAGAGATGATTCTGCACTTGGATGGGGATACGGCCTTGCGATGGATTCCCATTCAAGAGCAAAAAGCTTTGCTCCGCGGCGCGCAACGTGAAATGTTGGTCACCGTGGTGGGCATGCCCCGACCGCTTTGGTCCAGTCAACCATGGTTGGACTCTATTAGCTCTCAAGGGAATCCGGAATCAACGCTAGCTCAATTTGCCGCTTTAGGCTATGGGGTCGCCCTCCAGATGGGGATTTTGAAGCTTTCTGGGCGGGAGGGAATGGAGCTCCTCTGGCCTGGAAAGACCCTGGGCTTTGATTTGACTTCTTCATTTCGTCGCCATGTGATTTCCCCAGAGATCATCTTTTATGTACATCCTCAAATTGACCAAAGTCATATAGTCGTTGATCTGGCCGCTTTGCAGAGCTGGAGTCAAGATGACCGGATTGATGCCATCCAAATATGGGGTGGGAATAGTGAACAGGTGCTTCGTAGTATGGGCGCTTCAGCCTCTTCTTTAATTGCCCTTACTCCAGAGGATCAGGAAGCCGCATTATTTCGAGTTATGCGAAGTGAGGGGCTAATAACCACCGCCATTTTGGCCTTTATCGTGCTCTTAGCCTCCCTCGGCCTCTATAGTGCAACGGTTCTTTTAGGATTGGAGAAAATCAATCAACGAGCCATTCTACGCGCTATGGGAATGTCTGATCAAAAAGTGCGTCGTGCTTTTTGGTGGAGTGCTGTGTGGGTGAGCGCCGTGGGCGCAATAATTGGTTGGCTTATCGGGGCTGGGTTGGTCGCTGGACAATCCATCTTTGGGTGGGTTCAGCTCGGTTCAGGGTATGTGGTCGAAGCCTACCCGGTGTCCTTTCATTTGGGACAGTCCTTATCGGTCTGTGCCTTCGTCTTGACAGTTGGAGCTTTATTAGGCTGGGGAGCCACCGCCCGCTTGAAAAGTCCACTTACTGGACTTCGCGGATCCTAAGTCACAGACCCCTGCTTTTAAACCTCGAGAAAACTTGGGCCGTACTGATGAATAATCGCATCAAACGTTGACATCAACTCATCTACCTCATTGGAGGTTACTAATGTCATTCGATAATCCTTGAAGTTGGGAAAATCCCGGAAGTAATTCCCGTAGTGTCGGCGTGTTTCTGTGATGGCCAAGCCCTCACCTTTCCATTGGATCGCCAATTCGAGATGGCGACGCGCAGCAGCAACGCGATCTTCTAACGTAGGGGCAGCCAAGTGCTCGCCGGTCGCCATGAAGTGTTTGATTTCATTAAAGACCCATGGGTATCCAATGGATGCGCGTCCAATCATCACGCCATCAACGCCATATTGATCGCGCATCATGATGGCTTTTTCGGGGCTATCAATATCTCCGTTTCCAAAGACGGGGATGTGCATTCGGGAGTTATTTTTGACTTCGCCTATAAGGGACCAATCCGCTTCTCCCTTGTACATCTGTTTGCGCGTCCGGCCATGGATGCTGATTGCTTGAATGCCGACATCCTGGAGTCGTTCAGCAACTTCCACAATGTGCTTACTTTCATCATCCCAGCCTAAGCGTGTTTTTACGGTTACAGGCTTATTCACAGCCTTGACTATCTCGGCCGTCATGCTGATCATTTTGGGAATGTTCTGAAGGATGCCAGCACCAGCGCCTTTGCAGGCTACTTTTTTGACCGGACATCCGTAGTTGATATCAATGATATCGGGGTTCGCCTCTTCACAGATGGCTGCTGCTTCCCGCATGGAATCAATTTCGGCACCAAAAATTTGGATGCCAATTGGCCGCTCATATTCGAAAATATCAAGCTTTGCCACAGATTTAGCAGCATCCCGGATTAGGCCTTCGGAAGAAATAAACTCCGTATACATTAGATCGGCCCCATGTTGCTTGCACAGCGCACGGAAGGGGGGATCACTCACATCCTCCATAGGAGCGAGCAATAAGGGGAAATCACCTAATTCAATGTCCGCAATCCGCGCCATCTATTTAATTTTTGACAAAATTACCCCTTTCCGATCAATGGGCCCCCTCCCCGTTGTAGGTTTATGGTATCCTCTCAAAAAAGTGACTATGCCACAGCTGCGTAAAGAAGTGCTCATTTTGCTATTTGCCCTCTTAGGAGGCACCATATTGGCCAGTCTATTTACCGCAAATGGTTTGGAACTTTTTGGTTACCGAGAATTTGCCATGGATTTGCCTAGCCTACTGGCGAGAAAAGAAGACGGTGTCGGTCGGGCATTGCTACTGAGCCAAGCACTATACACTGTATTCATGTTCGTCATCCCTGCCGTATTTATATTGCAGCGTTGGCAAAAGCGAAGCGATGTGGCCGCTTTAGGACAGCCTTCATGGACCTGGGTGGATTATTTACTTGCCATAGTTATTTTACCTGCTTCGCTACCGCTTTTGAATGTGGCCAATGAGGCCTGGATTATGGTCTCAAAGGACTGGAGCTTTATGCAGTCCGCACTCGCATCCCAAAGTCAAGGCGCCAATATGGTTGAACGCATGCTCTTCCTACCGGGGCCTATGGATCGACTTTCGGGCGTGCTCGTATTCGTTTTCCTTGCAGCTCTTGCCGAAGAAGTATTATTCCGTGGTGTTATCCAGCGTTTTCTGCATCAAGGCCGTCGGATGCGTTGGGCGATTCTTGGAGGCGCCATTGCCTTTACTCTGGGCCATCTGAATTTTGTCCAATGGCCATTTCTCCTTGGTGCAGGGCTAATTTTAGGAGCTCTCTATGCGCTCTCTGGCAGGTTGTGGCTCTCTATGGTGGCGCATGTCCTGCATAACGCGATGACCTATTACTGGACCTTAGAGGCCGGTCCGGGAGCATATGGACAATTAGACAATCCGCTCCCCTGGCTACAGACCACGACGTTCACTTTAGCCGCTATAGCAGCTGCTTATGCGCTGCATCGTAGGACTTCTTTTTCTAAGCGGAGTTGAGGTAAAAAAAAACCCGATCAGCTGACCGGGTTTTAATATCATTTTTCTAGCTAAGCTTAATAGGTCTTGAAGAGCTCTTCAGGTGATCCCGCAGGATTTGTCGAATAGCTAATCTTTAAAGCCTGTGCCTTGCGTAACTCTTGCTTCAAATCAGAGATTAGGCCCATTTTCACATCGATATCTGCCTTAATGGAGACAGTGAACTTTGGGCGCTCTGCCTCATTGATTTCTTCTCTTTTGAGGATTACAAAAGATTGAACATCTCCAACGCTTCCAAGCTGATCATCCAACTGAATGCGGGGTTCAGACCCATACAACTCGGTATTCCGAGGCGCACCCAAGTAGATATAGGTTGTCAAGTCTTTGCGGTCCAACTTCTGAATCTCTGTTGCTTTTGGCTTCTTCACACGAACCAATAAGGTCACCTCGCGCATGGTCGTTGTAACCATGAAGAAGAAAAGCAACATGAACACGATATCGGGCAGCGATGCTGTCGAAACGGGGGGAGTTTCTTTGGATTTTTTCTTACGAATCTGTGCCATTATCCTCCAACGCTTACGGGTTCTGCTTCAGAAATGAATTGAGGATAGACTTCCGAAATGGTTGCCTGCGCCTCTTCGTTCAGTAGATCATAGGCTCGGCCGAACTTGCGTTCCGCCAACTCATTGCGCAACTCAGTGTACGCTCCGAGCAATTCATTACGAACCTTGACAAACATGTCATAGTTGGTTCCGCGGTCATTTTGCAATGAGATAATTGCCTTTAGTGGATTTTCTGAACTCTTTGGGTCACGAGCGCCACGGCAATCCTCACACGAACCATCTCCATTGTTGTCAATAAACAACTTTGTGGCAGCGCGAAGATCTGGCAACTCCATGTATTCCTCCTCCACCAAAAGTTGGTTGTTCGAGTTTACAAGTACCACGAAAATGTTCTTTTCACGGATCTCGTTGTTATCGGGTGGTGGTTCTTCGGACCATGCTGGTAACTTAACCATCAAACCCTTATCTACGTCCATGGTGGTTGTGACCAGGAAGAAGATCAAGAGCAAGAAAGCGATGTCTGCCATCGACCCTGCGTTGATTTCAGGAATAGATCGTTTATTTCTAGCCATAAGGCCAAACGCTTATTTACGAATACGAGACAAAGAAGAATACAAAACTGCACCAATAGCCAAGATGAAGCATATGTAGAAGGCATTTAAGCCCGTTGAAACCCACTTGGTAGTGGACTCATCTACATTGTCATACATCATGTAATCGGAACCGTCCGCCAAAACGTAGCTGAGAACAAAAACGACGAGCAATGAACCCAATCCCACGGCCGCACCGCGAAGACTTCCTGGGTTAATGAGCATGCCATTGACCGAACTAGCTACGGCAAGTAGGGCCGCCAGGACAACTAGAATCATTGTCAAAACAACCGCTGATCCCACCATGCCATCTGAGCCAGAGAACCAGATTCCCAAGGTGGGAATCGTGCCCGCCAACCCTGCTAGCACAGCGGCTCCCGTGGAAATTACCCGCACGTTTTTCATATCTGGCTAGTTTTTACTTGTTCTTTTCTTGATGGGCAGCAACCAAATCCAAGAAGGAAATTGATGCGTCTTCCATTTTGTTCACGATGTTGTCAATCATCGCAATGATCAAGTTGTAGAAAACCTGAAGGATCATCGCTGTAATCAAACCGAATACCGTGGTCAAAAGGGCCACTTTAATACCGCCAGCTACCAATGATGGAGAAATGTCTCCTGCCGCTTCAATCGCGTCAAACGCATCAATCATACCAATAACGGTACCCATAAAGCCCAACATTGGCGCCAAGGCGATGAAAAGGGAAATCCAAGAAACGCCGCGCTCAAGCTTGCCGTTCTCTACAGATCCAACAGAGACAATGGCTTTATCCACCATATCCAAGCCTTCATCCATTTTATCTAGACCATTGAAGAAGATCGAAGCCACTGGACCGCGGGTGTTGCGACAAACTTCTTTGGCCGCTTCAACTCCGCCATTGTTTAATGCCGTCTCAACATCTTCCAACAACTTGTCGTTGTTGCTAGTTGACATGGCTAAGTAAATAATCCGCTCAATAACCAACGCTAGACCCAAAACAAGGGCCAACAAAACGAAGGACATAAAGAAAGGACCACCGTCGATGAACTGCTTCTTCAACACTTGGGTGAAGCTTGCTTCTTCTTCGACAGCAGATTCTTCTGTGACTACTTCTTCCGTAGTAGCCGTAGAATCGGTAGCAGCAGTAGCATTTGAATCAGCAACAACGGTTTCATCTGCCGCAACTGTTTCAGTGGCAGCAGAGTCTGTCGCTTCTTGAGCGAACACAGTTGAGCTAAACAATACGCCTGCGACGAGCAACAGGGTGAAAACCTTTTTCATGGGTTTTTGGGCGAGATTAGATTAAACAGATTAAATCAAGTGAGGCAAAAGTAGGGGAATTGGGGCTCCCTCCCAAGCGGCGAGAGAAAGAAATCAACGACTCAGTTGTTTACGGCCATCTGTAGCGCATCAGCATCCCAATCCGCTGTGCTTCGGATGGCATCGATGGCTTCCGAAGGGTCGTTCACAACCGTCCAAAGATTCAGATGTTCCGGACGCATAAAGTCCTCATCTACCATGCGTTTCAGCATTTCTAGCTGAGGAGTATAGAAGCCTTCTTGGTTGACAATAATGATAGGCTTCAAGTATTGCCCAAGGCGTTTTAAGGTGATTGCTTCCAGTAATTCCTCTAACGTCCCGCAGCCTCCAGGGAGGGCAATCAGGCCTTCCGTATGAGCAAGTAGAAGTTGTTTCCGTTCGCTCATCGTATCTACAAAGATAAAATCCTCTACCAGGGGGTGATTCATTTCAATGTCTTTGAGGAAATGTGGCATGACAGCATGCGCCACGCCGCCACCTTGAATGACTTGAGTAGCAATATGCCCCATTAGGCCCGTCTTGCCCCCACCAAAAACAAGTTCAGCTCCCGCCTCATTCATCTTTTTTGCCAAGCGCTCAGCCCCGGCTAGATAAATTGGGTTGACTTTGGTTGAGCCGGCACAGTAAACAGTGACGCGAGCTCCCTTTAAATTTTTCATAGCTATTTAGACTCCTTTATTTTTTCGGAGCGCTTCTAATTCCAAAGCAATGGCCTCTGCCTCTGCTGTTTTCAGATCTGAAGCGGCACGATTGACTTTAGAAAGATCAAAGGCTTCCTTCAGTTTCTGCCTGTAAACGATTTCCAGCTTTTCCTCTGGACTTTTTGATTTGAGCCATCCGAACATAGACACAAAGTTATGCCAATGGCTTTCGATACAATACCCCTAAAATTCCAAGTTCAGTCAATCGAGTAGCGCCAAAGCAACATAGATACATACATCAGGGTAGATGAAGGTTCAAATCTTTGAGAATTCTATTCTCAAAAAGCCTTCTAAATCCGATGTACTTTTGTCCCATGAAACGCATGATTCTTTGGTTCGTTATCCTCCTGAGCAGCGGCACAGTGGGTCTTTTGATTTATCTCGGCCTATTTGCTAAGCTTGAAGTTCAAACAGGAACCGAGGGAGGGTATCTCTTGGGTGGTTTTTATCACCAAGGTCCTTACGAGGAGATTGGGCCGACATTTATTCGGACAGCTCAAGCCGCTGACTCTCTGGGGTTTCCCACAGATACATTGATCGGGGTGTATTTCAGTGATCCCGAAAATGTCCCCGCAGATAGCCTAGAGAGCTATGTGGGTGCCGTGATGGCCTCGGGCGATTTGAGCTATGTCGGCAACATTGATCCGGGTCATTTGTCGCTACTGCCCATCTACGAAGGGGCTGCATTATTTGTTGATTTTCCTAGAAAAAACGACTTATCCTTAATCATTGGCTCCATTCGGGTCTATCCTTTTCTGACGGAGGAAGCTAAAAAAAGAGGTTTTGAAGTTGGCCAAGTATATGAGGTCTATTCTGAATCGACCATCCGATATGTATTCCAGGCTTATAGCGAAGCACAGGACTCCCTGGGTGGCATTTGGGAGGAATAAGAAGCGATTCGACGGCTGAGCGTACAAATCGTACCTTTGTCTCCTTGAAAGCATTCTTAGACCTTGGCCTCGCCGCCCCATTGGTGGACGCGTTGGCCCGCGAGGGGTACGAAACCCCCACTCCGATCCAAGCGCAAGCCATTCCTTCCGCCCTTCAAGGGCGTGACCTTTTGGGCACTGCGCAAACAGGCACCGGCAAAACAGCCGCATTCACGTTGCCTATCCTACAACACTTGATGCCCATCGCGGACCAATCAGGAAAGCGCCCTATTCGGGTTCTAATCCTGACCCCAACCCGCGAGTTGGCTCTTCAAATTGACGAAAGTATTGGGACCTACGGTGCCAATGTAGCCCTCCGTCATACCGTAATTTTTGGGGGCGTAGGGCAAAAGCCCCAAACAGATACCCTCCGTCGCGGAGTTGATCTCTTAACAGCTACCCCAGGCCGCCTGCTTGATTTGATGAACCAAGGTTTTGTGGACTTGCGTTATCTCACCCACTTCGTACTGGACGAGGCGGATCGTATGTTAGACATGGGCTTCATTCATGATGTCAAAAAAGTCATTGCGAAGCTTCCCGCTAAGCGACAGACCCTATTCTTTTCGGCAACAATGCCCAAAGAAGTCGTGGTTTTAAGTGACCAACTATTGAATAATCCCGTTCGCGTCGCGGTGGCTCCCGTTTCAACAACAGCGGAAACGGTCAAACAAAAAGTATTTTTTGTTGATCAAAAAACGAAGCGATACCTGCTTAAAAGCCTTCTTGAAAATTCCGCTAGTGAGATCCCTTCTGTTCTTGTTTTTACCCGCACCAAGCATGGCGCAGACCGTGTCGTAAAAGATTTGGTTCGAGAGAATATCACTGCACAAGCTATCCACGGAAATAAAAGTCAGAATGCGCGCCAAAATGCATTGAAAAACTTCAAAACCCGCGAAACGCGCGTTCTTGTAGCCACAGATATTGCCGCCCGAGGAATTGATATTGATGAATTGACACATGTGATCAATTACGAAATCCCTAATATTCCCGAAACCTATGTTCACCGAATTGGTCGAACCGGCCGAGCTGGTCATAGCGGGGTCGCTTGGAGTTTCGTAGATGCCGAAGAGCGTTCGTTTCTAAAGGATATTCAGCGATTGATTAAAATGGATATTCCCGTAGAAAAAGAACATGCCTTTTTGCCTGGCACTAAGGTTGAAGGCGCCACCGAACCTGAGCCACGAGGTGATCGTCCGGCGCGTCAAGGTCGTCCGAATGATGGTCGTCCTGGCCATGGAGGTAATCCTCGAGGTCGTTCTAACAGTCCTCGATCGCAATCTTCTGGAGGTGGACGCACCGGCACAGCTGCATCCTCCGAAGCAGGAAGAACTGGCCGACCGAGCAGAGGTGGCTCCAATCGAAAGCCTCAAGGGTCTGGTGGTCGTCCACAGCGGTCAGAGAACCCTTTAAGTGAAAAAGGAAATTCAGAGTTTCGCGCTAAGCCGTCTTCTTCGAGTGGGCAGTCATCCTCCCGGGGCACAACCTATTGGGGGAATGACAACTCAGGAACTGGAGGTGCACGCAGCAAAAGTGACGGCTCCAACACCTCAGGTGAAGGGTGGCTTGAACGTTTTCGTAAGAAGTCATGATGATCCTCAGCGTTAGGGTTACTTTTATGAAATGACTCGGACGATTAGAAACATCCTAATTACTCTGGGCTCAGCGGTTGTAGGAGTGTTCCTCAATGGCTGGCTCATATCCATCAGCGGCTCTATCGTAGCCCCTCCTGAGGGTGCGGATTTAACGACCGAAGAGGGTCTCCGCGCAGCCATGGACCTGATGGAGCCGAAACACTACCTCATGCCTTTCCTCGCACACGCACTCGGCACATTGCTCAGCGCCGCGCTCGTCAGCCGTTTCACGACCGAACGTCAATTCACTCGCGCCATGTTGCTCGGCGTACTCTTTCTCGCAGGTGGTATCAGCATGGTCCGAATGCTACCCTCCCCCTTATGGTTCAACATCACCGACCTTGGCCTTGCCTACCTACCCATGGCGTATTTAGGCTATGCTTTGGGGAGAAGGGTTTAAGAGTTTAAGGGTAGAAGAGTTGAAGGGTTTCCTTCAGCGAGGATCTGAAATCACGCAAATAAAAAGGCCCGGTGCTTTCGCACTGGGCCTTTTCAAGTCAAACATTTACAAGGGTCACGGTGGATTTAAGCATCATT
>JAQWXR010000033.1 GCA_029254375.1 Schleiferiaceae bacterium
AATGATGCTTAAATCCACCGTGACCCTTGTAAATGTTTGACTTGAAAAGGCCCAGTGCGAAAGCACCGGGCCTTTTTATTTGCGTGATTTCAGATCCTCGCTGAAGGAAACCCTTCAACCCTTAAACTCTTCAACCCTTCAAATCAAAGCGATCGAGGTTCATTACCTTAGTCCAAGCCGCCACAAAATCATGAAGGAACTTAGCTTGGCTATCTGCTGTAGCATAGACTTCAGCGATGGCGCGGAGCTCTGAGTTAGAACCAAAGATGAGATCGACGCGCGAACCCGTCCACTTAACTTCGCCAGTCCTGCGGTCACGTCCTTCGAACACTGTGCTGTGCTCATTGGTCGATGCCCAGGTAGTTCCAATATCCAGCAAGTTCGTGAAGAAGTCATTGCTGAGGGTTTCGGGTTGTGCCGTAAAGACACCGTGCTGAGATCCGCCCGTATTGACGTTGAGGACGCGAAGGCCGCCGACGAGAACTGTCATTTCTGGCGCAGTAAGCGTCATGAGTTGAGCCTTGTCCACGAGCATCTCTTCTGACGAAATGGAATACGAGCGCTTGGAGTAGTTACGGAAGCCATCCGCTTGAGGCTCCAACCAGGCAAATGACTCAACATCCGTGTGGGCTTCGCTGGCATCGGCACGACCAGGTGTAAATGGTACTTCTACCGAATGGCCCGCTTTTGATGCGGCAGCTTCTACAGCCGCACAGCCAGCAAGCACAATTAGGTCAGCCATGGAGATGGCTTTGCCGCCCGTTGCCGCAGCATTGAAGGAGGCTTGGATACCTTCCAAGGCGTCTAGGACTTTGCCCAAGTCAGCCGGGTTATTTGCTTCCCAATAGCGCTGGGGTGCCAAACGCACGCGGCCGCCATTGGCGCCGCCACGCTTGTCTGATCCTCGGAAAGTAGACGCAGATGCCCAAGCGGTTCCAACTAATTGAGAGATGCTAAGGCCACTGGCCATGATTTGACCTTTCAAGGCTTTCACATCGGCCGCATCCACCAGATCATGTGTTACAGCTGGGATAGGATCTTGCCAAATAAGCTCTTCTGAGGGCACATCAGGCCCTTGATACAGGCCACGGGGACCCATGTCGCGGTGCGTCAATTTAAACCAGGCACGAGCGAAGGCATCCGCGAATTCGTCTGGGTTCTCGTAGAAACGACGTGAAATCTTGGCATATGCAGGATCAAATCGCATAGATAAATCCGTAGTTAGCATAGTGGGCTGATGCGTCTTTCCTGGCACGTGTGCATCGGGAACGGTGCCCGCACCTGCCTCGCCTTTGGGCTTCCATTGATTCGCTCCCGCTGGGCTTTTGAATAGTTCCCATTCATAGCCGAAAAGGTTCTCGAAATAGTTGTTACTCCACTTTGTAGGCGTAGTAGTCCAAATGCCTTCCAAGCCCGAGGTGATCGTGTCTTCGGAATGGCCTTTGCCCATTGTGTTCTTCCAGCCCATCGATTGCTCTTCTATAGGGGCTCCGGCAGGCTCTGGACCGACATATTTTTCTGGATCTCCTGCGCCATGGGTTTTGCCGAAGGTGTGGCCACCGGCAATCAATGCCACTGTCTCTTCATCGTTCATTGCCATGCGCGCAAATGTCTCACGTATGTCTTTTGCAGCCGCTAAGGGGTCAGGATTGCCGTTTGGGCCTTCGGGATTGACGTAGATCAAGCCCATTTGAACAGCTGCCAAAGGATTTTCCAAATCACGGTCACCGCTGTATCGCTTGTCTGCGAGCCATTCTCCTTCAGAACCCCAATAGATGTCCTCTTCAGGCTCCCAAACATCGGCACGTCCTCCTGCAAAGCCGAAGGTCTTGAAGCCCATGTCTTCCAGGCCGACGTTTCCGGCCAAAATCATCAGATCCGCCCAGGATATTTTTTGACCATATTTCTGCTTCAGGGGCCATAATAGCAAGCGTGCTTTGTCTAGGTTGCCGTTATCGGGCCAGCTATTCAAAGGGGCAAAGCGCTGAGTTCCCGCGCCAGCTCCACCGCGGCCATCCCCAGTTCGGTAGGTGCCTGCTGAGTGCCATGCCATGCGAATGAAAAAGGGACCATAGTGACCGAAGTCTGCCGGCCACCAGTCTTGGGAAGTCTTCATTAGAGTGACTAGGTCCGCCTTTAGGGCGTCATAATCAAGTGAGCCAAAGGCCTCAGCATAACTGAATTTCTCTCCGAGAGGATTTGATAATGAGGAATGTTGACGAAGGATTGACAAGTTCAATTGATTGGGCCACCAGTCTTGATTTCTAGTGCCACGTCCTGCCGCCTTGGGTGTGTTCTGACCCGAAAATGGGCATTTAGCTTCGGAACTATTCACGTTGTAGGATGACTTTCCGTGATGCGCTTCTTGTGACATACTTGACTGTTTAAGTTTAAAAGAGAGAACGCCCAATAGGCGTGATGTGTTTAGATCTAGTAAAAATACCCGAATCCATCCATAAGTAAATTCAAATATTATTATCTTTAGATAAGATTTACTTATGTAAATACAGACGCTAAGAGAATGATTAGTTCGATAACCCGTACTCAATTACATTATTTAGATATCCTCATACAACAGGGTAGTTTTGGCCGTGCGGCCGAGCATCTGAGCATTTCACAACCTGCCTTGAGTATGCAAATTCAGCGGCTTGAGGAACTATGTGGCAGTGCCTTGGTGAATCGCAGTAGTCGACCCATTCAAGCCACCCCATTTGGATCTTCGTTTCTTCCAATGGCCCAATCTGTACTTCGACGCTTTGGCGCCATGGAGGATTTGATCCAAGACGCGCAGTCAACTGTTTCCGGCCCTCTTCGTTTAGCCGTTATTCCAACGATTGCCCCATATGTTTTGCCAGCGGTATTGCCCCATTTCAATCAAGCCTTCCCGGATGTTAAGCTACACGTTGAAGAGTTGCCCACCGAGGCCCTTGTACATGCCTTACTCCAAGAGCACTTAGATGTAGGCCTTATTGCGCTTCCCATCGTTCAACCATTGACACATTTAAAGGTTCATACTTTGTGGGATGAAGCACTTTGGGCCTATCACCCTCCTGAGCAATTCAGTGATGCTATTCCATTGGAAACCTTGGAAGCATGGCCTACCTATCTGCTAGCCAAAGGGCATTGCCTTCGTGAACATGTTTTGGGCCTATGTGATCCCAATTCATTGGACCAAGATTCATCCCTCCATTACGAGTCTGGCAGTTTGGAGAGCTTAATGCGCTTAGTGGATGTTCAGGGGGGCATTACGATTATCCCTGATATGGCCCGGGCATACCTTTCAGATGATCGACGATTGCGTCAAACTTCGGCAGTCTTAAGTCCTCTTGCGACGCGTCAAATTGTGTTGATTTCAAAAAATAATTCACATAAGAAGAAGCGTATTGAGTCCCTTAAATTGTCACTCATGTCATATACTTCTAAAAATCCCCCATGCGCAAAACCTATCCCCACGTAGACGACTACCTCCAAGACCAAGGCCGCTGGCAGGAAGAGCTTACGGCCTTGGTGGATATCCTTAGAGATACGGAGTTGGAAGAGACGACCAAATGGTCCACGCCTATTTATGTGTACCGCGGCACCAATTTGGTGGGACTCGGTGCCTTCAAAAACCACTGTGCCATTAGTTTTTTCAATGGGGCTTTGCTGCCTGATCCTGAAGGCGTGTTGACCAAGCCGGGTGAAAACACCCAGGCTGCACGATGGATCAAATACACCTCGCTGGAGGCCATCCAGAAGGACAGGAAAATGCTCCAGCAGTACATCCAGGACGCCATGGATGCGGAACGTGCTGGCCTAAAAGTGGAGATGAAAACGGTGGACGACTACGAGGTGCCGGAAGAGCTCACCGAGGCATTTAAAACAGATGCCCCGTTGGCCGAGGCTTGGGACGCGCTGACCCCCGGCCGGCAAAGGGCCTACATCCTCTTTATCGCTGGTGCGAAGCAGTCCGCTACGCGCGCGGACCGCATTGCCAAATACCGCACCCGGATTTTAAAGGGCAAGGGAATGAACGACTGCATTTGCGGTTTATCTAAACGCATGCCCAACTGCGACGGCTCTCACAAGCAGCTCCAGAACGTTTAAGGCATCACTCGCGCCCAGTTGGCCAAATGGTGGTAGCCCGGGTGATGGGACGGAAGCACATTTTTATACCGCACTTGGCCGTCTTTGATGATCCAGAGTACACTGCTGTTCTGCTCTTCGACAAAGTACCCTCCTCCTGGGAGATGGTCTACAAT
>JAQWXR010000022.1 GCA_029254375.1 Schleiferiaceae bacterium
AGCACGTCCTATACCGTGTGGATGGAGCAGGGCGGCGTGCTGGCCATCCCGAACATTCGAGGTGGTGGCGAGTACGGAGAAGCCTGGCATGTGGCGGGTACCCAGCTCCAAAAGAAAAACGTGTTCGAAGACTTTGAGGCAGCAGCCGATTACCTGATTGCCGAAGGCTACACGTCTTCGTCGCATCTGGCCTTGAGTGGCGGCTCTAACGGCGGCTTGCTGGTGGGTGCGGTCATGACGCGTCGGCCGGATTTGGCGGCGGTGGCCTTCCCGGCGGTAGGGGTTTTGGACATGTTGCGCTACCACACCTTCACGGCAGGAGCGGGCTGGGCCTACGACTACGGTACGGCCGAAGACAATGAAGAAATGTTCCAGTACTTGCTGAGCTACAGCCCGGTGCACAATGTGAAAGAGGGCACCTGTTACCCAGCGACCATGGTGACGACAGCGGACCATGACGATCGCGTGGTTCCGGCGCATAGCTTCAAGTTTGCGGCGGAACTCCAGGACAAGCAGGGCTGTCCGGCGCCGACCTTGATCCGGATTGAGGTTAATGCGGGCCATGGCGCCGGTAAACCAACGGCCATGGTGATCGAAGAAGCCATTGACAAATTTGCGTTCGCCCTATGGAACATGGGCTACGCGAAATTGCCCAACCCATGAACATTCAGAACTATGTTTTAGGCCAGTGGGCCAACGGGGGCGCTTCCGAATACGAAGCTAAGCACGCCATCACGGGAGCTTCCTTGGGCCATGTGTCCAGTGAAGGCCTGAACTACGCCGATATCCTGGCCTACGGGCGCGAAAAGGGCGGCACTTCTCTGCGCGCCATGACCTTTCCACAACGCGGCCTGATGCTCAAAGCCTTGGCGCTTTATCTACAAGAACGCAAGGAGGCCTATTATGCCATTTCCGCGGCGACTGGTGCCACCCGTGTGGATAGCTGGATTGATATTGAAGGCGGCATCGGAAATCTCTTTACCAATGCGTCCCTTCGGCGGGAATTTGCCGATCAGCCTTTCCACATAGACGGTGCGCCGGTGAAGTTGTCGCAAAACGGAACCTTCTTGGGTCAGCACATTATGGTGCCCAAGCGAGGGGTTGCGGTGCATATCAACGCATTCAACTTCCCAATTTGGGGCATGTTGGAGAAGATTGCCGTCAACCTTTTGGCGGGCGTTCCTGCGGTAGTCAAACCATCCGAATTCACCTCTTTCCTTACCGAAGTCGTGGTGAAGGACATCATTGCCAGTGGGATTTTGCCTGAGGGCGCCTTGCAGCTCGTGAGCGGCAAGGGCCACGGAATCTTGGACGCAGTAGAGCGCGGCGACACGGTCACCTTCACGGGATCTGCGGCCACAGGTATGCGCCTCAAAGCACAGCCTTATTTCTTGGAGCGCGGCGTCGCCTTCAACCTGGAAGCCGATTCACTGAACGCCATGGTGCTCGGCGAGGATGCCTCTCCGGGTACGCCCGAGTTTGACATCTTCATCAAGGAGGCCGCCAAAGAGATTACTATTAAAGCGGGCCAAAAGTGCACGGCCGTTCGACGGGTAGTTGTGCCGGCTGACCATTTGGATGCGGTACAGGCAGCGTTGGCGGGGCGCCTTGCTACTACTTCCTACGGCGATCCTTCCATGGAGGGAGTTCGCATGGGCTCGCTGGCGACGCAATTGCAGGTCGAGCGCGTTCGCTTTTCCGTAGAAGCACTAGCAGCTGAAAACGAAGTCGTTTTTGGACGCATAGACGGACAAGGTGAAGCCAAAGCGTCGGATCCCCTGGCTGGCGCCTTCTTTGCCCCGGTGCTCTTCCGCAACGAAGACCCCTTCGGGAAACAAAGCGCCCACCAGATTGAAGCCTTCGGCCCTGTGTCTACGTTAATGCCCTATCGGTCCTTGGAAGAGGCCGCTGAAATTGTGGCGCTCGGGCGAGGCTCGCTCGTAACCAGCTTTGTGTCTGCCGACCTCGATGCGGCTCGACAATTTGCCCTAGAAGCGGCCTATAGTAACGGCCGAATTCACCTTTTGGATGCAAGTAGTGCCAAAGAATCTACGGGCCACGGCTCACCAATGCCCTTGCTCACCCACGGAGGTCCCGGTCGTGCGGGCGACGGCGAAGAAATGGGCGGTATGCGCGGCGTGATGCACTACTTGCAGCGCGTAGCCTTACAGGGCCACCCAAACACCCTCACAGCCGTCACCGGGCGCTTTACGCCAGGGGCAGACCGACCTGAAGCACGGCCCCATTTGTTCCGTCAACATTTTGAGGACTTGCGCGTGGGAGACACAGTCACTACGGCCAAGCATTTGGTCACGTTGCAGGACATCGAGGATTTTGCGGAGCTCAGCGGTGACAAGTTCTACGCGCACATGGATGAAAACAGCCTAGAGGGCACCATCTTCACGGGACGTGTGGCCCATGGCTATTTCATTCTCAGCCGAGCCGCGGGTCTCTTCGTGGATCCACCTAAAGGCCCTGTTTTATTGAATTATGGCCTGGAGACGTGCCGCTTCACGAAACCCGTCTATCCGGGCACGGAAATTGGGGTCCAACTCACGGTACAAGAAAAGATTGACCAAGAAAAGCGCAGTCCGGAAGACATAGCTAAGGGCATTGTTAAGTACTATGTCGAGGTCACGGACGATCAACATGAAGTGGTTGCGGTGGCTACCATCCTGACCATGGTAAAAAAGATAAACCAAGGATGAGCATAGATTTTACTCTCGAGGGCGGGGTGCGCGTGTGGCGGGCCCATGGCATTGCCCACATCGAATTCCACCACCCGCAGAGCAATTCTTTGCCCAGCCGGGTATTAGCCAAATTGGCCCAAGCCATTACCGACGAAGGAGCGCATCCGGAAAGTCATGTGATTGTTCTACGGAGCGCCGGGGATCGTGTATTTTGCGGGGGCGCCAGCTTTGACGAGCTCGCTACGATTCGCACCGAAGAGGAGGGGCTCCACTTTTTTGGCGGCTTTGCCGGGGTCATCAATGCCCTGCGTAAGTGTCCCAAGTTGACGATTGGCCGAATCCAAGGCAAGGCCGTAGGTGGAGGCGTGGGCTTGGCTAGCGCGGTAGATTATTGCCTCGCCACGCAGCATGCATCGATCAAACTCAGTGAACTGGCGGTGGGGATTGGCCCTTTTGTGGTAGGACCGGCTGTAGCGCGAAAAATAGGACTCAGTGCGATGAGCCAGCTAGCTATCGATGCGGCTGAATTCCGCACAGCGGAATGGGCAATGAACCACGGCCTCTATGCAGAAGTTCATCCGGACATTGATTCCTTGGATGCGGGCGTTCAAAAGCATGCCTCCTGGCTCAGCCAGCAGAGCGCGACGGCCCAAGCCGAACTGAAAAAAGTCTTTTGGGAGGGGTGTGAAAACTGGGATAGCCTTCTCGCAGAACGCGCGGCTATATCAGGCGCCTTGGTGCGAAGCCCAGAAAGCCAAGCCGCCATCCAACGAATCCATCAATCCCTTTCTGCTAAAAAAGGATGAACAAAAGGCAGACCCTCTTTGTCGCGATTATTTTGGGATTTTCAGCCCAAGCCATTTGCCAAGAACCCCTGTTCCGGTCACCCTCTGAAGCGATCAAGGTGGGCCCGTGGTCTTTTTCAGGGCTGTATGGGGCGACGTTCAATCAAACGCTATTAAGGCAATGGAATGCCGGGGGACAGAACTCATTGAATACCGGCTTCATTCTCCGTCAATCGGCAGAGTATAGCACCGAAAAATGGGCCGCAACCCAACTTTTGGATGCGGCGTATGGATTGAATTTTCAAGAAGGCGTTGTGCGAAAAATTGACGACAAGCTCGAATATAATCTCCGCCTGGACCGCATACTATCGGGGCAACCACTTTGGAAGCTGTCGGGATTTGGTAGTTTCAAAACCCAATGGTATCGTGGCTACGCAAATCCAGAAGACGCAGACACAGCATACGTTTCTCGATTCATGGCGCCGGCCTATTCGCTGGCAGGTATTGGGGTGACTCATAAAGACGAATTTATCGAGCTGTATTTTTCGCCTTTGACGGCTAAGTACACTATCGTCTTGGACCCTCAACTTCAAACTTTGGGGTCCTTCGGTGTGACTTCAGGGCAGTCTTTACGACAGGAAATGGGAGCATATGTGAACCTTCGGGCTAAACGAAATTTTCCCAATAAGCTGGCGTTAGACCTTCGAATGAATCTATTTGCCAACTACTTGGCCCAACCGTTTTCAATAGACGTAGATGCGGATATTCTTCTGGTGTATAAGGCGACGAACCATTTGAGTATTACGCTGCGCACCCAGGGAATCTATGACCGGGACATCTCCGTGCGAGACAGCAATGGGGACGGGAAAGTGGATGCGCCAGGGATTCAATTAAAACAATTGTCCGGGGTGGGATTGACCTATAACTTCGGAACCATCAAATGAGTAAGCACATACACCCTTCCCTGCTTAAGGCTTTTCGTCTCATGGCGACGGCCAAAGCGATGACGGAGCTCTTTGAGGCTAAGCGCGAAATCACCCAAACCTATGTCCATGCGACCTCGCGTGGACACGAGGCGATTCAGCTGGCTTGCAGTCTTCAGCTCAAGCCGGTCGACTTCCTCTACCCCTATTATCGAGATGACGCCATGTTGCTCGGAATTGGCATGGAGCCCTACGACCTCATGCTGCAGTTGTTAGCCAAGCGAGATGACCCATTTTCTGGGGGCAGAACCTACTACAGCCACCCGTCTTTGCGCCAGGATGATAAGCCAAAAATCCCCCATCAGTCCTCCGCAACTGGCATGCAAGCGATCCCTGCTTCGGGTGCGGCGCTTGGAATTCAATACCGCGAGAAGCAGGGACTGACGGAAGAATGGGGAGAGGAAAAGCCCATTGTCGTTTGCTCCATTGGCGATGCAGCTATGACAGAAGGGGAGATCTCAGAGGCGCTTCACATGGCTGCGCTCAAGCAAACGCCCCTTTTGATGCTTGTTCAGGACAATGGATGGGATATTTCAGCGACTTCTGCGGAGACGCGTTCGGGCAGCGCGGCGGACTATGCTAAAGGCTTCAAAGGCCTCAACGTCGTACAAGTGGACGGCAGCGACTTTAATGCCTGCTATCATGCTGTGCGCGAGGTGCTCAAAAACATGCGTCAAACGCGACAGCCCTATATGATTCATGCGCGGGTACCACTTTTGAATCACCACACTTCGGGGGTTCGAATGGAGTGGTATCGAGACGACTTAGAGGAACATGCGCTAAGAGACCCCTTTCCGAAACTTCGAAACTTCCTTTTAGAGCAAGGAATTAAAGCATTGGAGCTCGATGATATAGAAAGTGAGGAGATAGCGCATGTCGCCCGGGATTTTGAGCGGGCGTTAGCCGCCGAAGATCCGCGACCCGAAGACTTACTCACCTTTCGCTATGCGGAGACGCCCATCACGGAAGAACGCGGGGTTCGCGCTCCTGCGGATCGAGAAAAAACAGTCATGGTCGATAGCGCATTATTTGCCATTCGAGAAATCTTGGCAGCCCATCCAGAGGCCCTGCTCTATGGACAAGACGTGGGGCGACGACTCGGCGGCGTCTTTCGCGAAGCCGCCACCTTGGCGCAGCAATTTGGCGACGACCGCGTGTTCAATACGCCGATCCAAGAAGCCTTTATTATTGGAAGTACGGTGGGCATGTCCGCCGTAGGTCTCAAGCCCATTGTGGAAGTTCAGTTTGCAGACTACATCTGGCCGGGCCTTAATCAACTATTTACAGAGCTTTCTAGGTCGTTCTACCTGACCAATGGCAAATGGGCAGCTAGCACAGTGATTCGCGTTCCTATCGGCGCCTATGGCTCAGGAGGGCCCTACCACAGCTCCAGCGTGGAGTCTATTTTGACGAATATTCGCGGTATCAAAGTGGCGTATCCGTCCACAGGGGCCGACCTAAAAGGCTTGATGAAGTCGGCCTATGCCGATCCCAATCCCGTCGTCATGCTCGAACACAAGGGGCTCTATTGGTCCAAAACCCCCGGAACCGAGGGAGCCAAGACGATTGAGCCCGATGCCGACTACGTGCTTCCATTCGGCCAAGGGCGTATCGCGTTGGAGTCTTTAAGCACGGAGGAAAGCACCTTGTGTGTCATTACCTATGGCCGCGGCGTATACTGGGCATTAGAAGCGGCAAAATCCTTCCCGGGTCGAATCGAAATTGTGGATTTGCGAACCTTACTTCCTTGGGATGAGTCCATGGTCATGCAGCGCGTAAATCAGCATCATCGGGCATTGGTTTTGACCGAAGAGCCCAGCGTGAACAGCTTTGCTCAAGCAGTGGCAGGTAAAATACAGTCCGAATGCTTCCGCGCTTTGGACGCGCCGGTTCGAGTGCTTGGCTCCGAAGACACGCCGGCCATCCCCCTCAACAAAACGCTCGAAGCCACCCTTCTGCCGAACGCCGACAAAGTCCGCGCAGCGATGGAAGAGCTGCTCAATTTTTAGTTAGAGAGACCGGGCGATGCCCTCACGCTCGGAAGATAGCAAGCTAGGCGAGACATTCAACCCTTCTACCCCAAGACCATCTCGGGTATGTCACCCTCGACGACTAATCGCCCAGCCGTCTTGGCGATGATTTCTTCGACGCTGACACCGGGGGCACGCTCCAAGAGAATAAACCCTCTTTCGGGATCAATTTCCAGTACGGCGAGGTCGGTTACGACCTTTTTCACACAAGCCACCCCCGTGAGCGGCAGGCTGCATTCAGAAAGCATTTTGGATTCGCCGGCGCGGTTGGTATGCTGCATAGCGACGATGATGTTTTCGGCGCTGGCGACCAGATCCATGGCGCCGCCCATGCCTTTAACCATTTTACCCGGGATTTTCCAGTTGGCGATGTCACCAGATTCGGACACTTCCATAGCGCCGAGGACTGTCAATTGGACTTTTTGGGCCCGAATCATCGCGAACGAAGTGGCGCTATCGAAAAAACTTGCCCCAGCTAAAGCAGTAATCGTTTGCTTGCCTGCATTGATCAAATCAGCGTCTTCATCGCCCTCCCAAGGAAAGGGGCCCATCCCTAGAATGCCATTTTCGGATTGAAATTCAATATCAATTCCCTTTGGGATATAATTAGCTACGAGTGTGGGAATGCCGATTCCCAAGTTGACGTACCAGCCGTCTTGGAGCTCCTGCGCGATTCGCTGTGCGATGCCGTTTTTGTCAAGTGCCATGGCGGTTGGGTTTAGGCGCGCGGACGGACCGTGCGTTGTTCAATGCGTTTTTCAAAATGCGCCCCTTGGTAGATGCGATGCACAAAAATTCCAGGGACGTGGATGCTGTTGGGGTCCAGAGTTCCAGCAGGGACCAATTCTTCCACTTCCGCGACCGTGATGCGGCCCGCCATGGCCATCATGGGGTTAAAGTTGCGTGCGGTGCCTTTGAATACCAAGTTGCCCGCTTCGTCTCCTTTCCAAGCTTTGACAAAAGCAAATTGGGCATCGAACGCATGTTCAAGGATGTGCGGCTTGCCGTTGAAGTGGCGAACCTCTTTGCCTTCAGCGACCTCCGTGCCATAGCCGGCGGGGGTATAGAAGGCGGGAATGCCCGCTCCGGCGGCTCGGCAGCGCTCGGCCAAGGTGCCTTGAGGGATGAGCTCTACATCTAGCTCGCGTGAGAGCATTTGGCGTTCGAACTCGTCGTTCTCGCCCACATAGGAGCTGATCATTTTTTTGATTTGGCGCGTTTCCAATAGGAGGCCCAAGCCGAAGCCATCGACCCCGGCATTATTCGAAATACAGGTCAAGTTCTTGACCCCCGTGGAGCGCACGGCGGCAATGGAATTTTCAGGAATTCCGCACAAGCCAAAGCCCCCAAACATGAGGGTCATTCCGTCTTGAATTCCTTCCACGGCGACTTGGGCGTTGGGAACTACTTTTCGAATCATTCGGTTGCTGCTTAGTTGTATTCAGAGGCTTCTTCGCGAAGTTCAGCGCTCTCGGAAAGATAGGTTGCACAGTCCAAAGGAATAGTGATCGGGCCATCGGGTCGATCGAAAGCATCTCGCCGAATGCCGAGTTCTGAGCGCGCATAGACTGATTTCATGTAGAGCGCCCAGATGGGCAAAGCCGTGGTCGCGCCTTGACCGTAGGTAGTAGACCCAAAATGCGCTGAGCGGTCTTGGCAGCCCGTCCACACGGCGGTAACGAGGTTAGGGACCATGCCGACGAACCAGCCATCGGAGTTGTTTTGGGTCGTCCCCGTCTTGCCGGCGATGGGATTATCAAAGCCATATGGATAACCTGTGACATAGCCGCCATACCCTGCTCCGGTGTGACGCAAGCGAACGCCGGTACCACTTTGGGTAACCCCTTGTAGCAAGTTGATCATGGTGTAGGCCACTTCGGGCGAGAAGACTTCCCGTGTATCGGGGGTAAATTCATCCAATACTACCCCGTTTTTATCCTCAATCCGAAGCATAACAATAGGTTCAGTATATAGGCCTTGATTCCCAAAAGCCGTGTATGCGCCAACCAATTCATAAATAGACAAATCGACGGCTCCCAGGGCGATGGAAGGAACTTCGGGAATGTCTGAGGTCACTCCGAGAGCCTTAGCCATTTGAATAACGGGGCGGGGACCTATTTGCTTCATTAAATAGGTGGTCACTGTGTTCACCGAGCCGGCGATAGCCTGCTTTAACGTGAGGACGCCGCCATATTTATCATCGGAATTGGACGGGCACCAAGGCTCAAGTAAGCCAAATTGGCCTGCCTCGATGCAGGTTTGAATATTGGGTACCTGCATGCAAGGAGAATACTTTTTATCGGCAATCGCAGCGGCATAGATAAAGGGCTTGAAGGTGGAGCCCACTTGGCGTCGACCCTGCTTAACGGCGTCATACTTGAAATGACGGAAGTCGATGCCACCCACCCAGGCTTTGATGAAGCCGGACTGAGGCTCAACACTCAGCAGTCCGGCCTGGTAAATACTCTTATAATACTGGATCGAATCCCATGGACTTAATATCGTATCGAGGTCCCCGCCCCAGGAGAAGATCTTCATGTCGCGTGGGGTTTTGAATTCTTTGACGATACGCTGGTCACTCCAACCCGAATCCCGGTAATGGCGGTAGCGGGGGGTCTGACGCATGGCGCGCGAAATGATTTTTTGGCCCTCGGCATAGGAGTCGCCCTCTTGGAAGTAAAAGGGTCCCGCTTTGCGCTTCTCGATTTGATTAAAGAAGATGCTTTGAAGATTGGTCAGGTGGCGCTCCATGGCCTCTTCGGCCATTCGCTGCATGCGTGAATCAATGGTGGTGTAGATTTTTAGTCCATCGGTGTACAGATTGTAGGTAGTCCCGTCGGCCTTGGGGTGTTCTGCAATCCAATCCTTCATGTAGGCGCGAATATATTCGCGCAAATACGGGGCAAGGCCTTGATCGTGCCCTTGGCGCTGAAAGTTGAGCACAAGGGGCAGGGCCATGAGGCTATCGGCCTCTTCTTCGCTGAGGTAGTCATTGCGTTCCATTTGGCGCAATACGGTGTTTCGACGATTGATGGCCGTTTCAAGACGTTCAGCCTTGGAGGGATTATAGGCCCATGGGTTTTTGAACATTCCCACCAGCATGGCAGACTCTTCAATAGTCAGTTCGGAGGGCAGCTTCCCAAAGTACACATTGGCTGCGTTATGTATACCGACCCCTTGATATAGAAAATCAAATTGGTTGAAATACATGGCAAGGATTTCCTCCTTGGAATACCGGCGCTCTAATTGCAATGAAATGACCCATTCTTTGAGTTTCTGTACGACCCGGGCAGCAATGTTACTAGAGCCCTCACCATGGAACATTTGCTTGGCTAGCTGCTGCGTGATGGTAGATCCGCCGCCGCCGCCGCCTAATGTGACTAAGGCGCGAGCTAAGCTCCGAAAATCAATGCCCGCATGTTCGTGATATCGTTCGTCTTCAGTCGCGATCAGCGCGTTGACCAGGTGGGGGGGCAAGTCGTTATAGTCCGCATGGACGCGGTTTTCCATAAAAAAAGTTCCAATTTGCTTTCCGTCGGCAGAGAGGATTTCCGTGGCTAAAAAGCTTTTAGGGTTGGCAATCTCTTCCGTTGATGGCAAGTCGCCAAACAGGCCCGCCCATGTGAGGAGTAAGGCCAAAATCAACACCAAGGGGGCGCCAAAGACAAGCATCCAGAAATACTTGACGTAGCTGCGAAAATCCGTATCCTTTTTTGCCATTTTATTTAGCCGAGGGCTCTTCTTCTCGTTCAATTGTTAATGCAAAATCGCGAATGCCGTGCAAGGGATGATCCCTCATGCCGTGCTGGAATCTAAAACGGTACGTGCCGGGTTTAGGAAAGCGCAAGCCTGCTTGCTTGTAAGGTAAAACAAGCGTTTTCAATGCTCCAATTCCTGATCCATACCATTTCCCTTGAGCATCAGATAAACGAACTTCCACAGTGTCTTGGTATTCGCTTTTTGATTCGGAACGAATTTCTCGGAACAAATACAAGTTGCTGTAGGGGTAATCGGAGCTGTGGCGAATTTGAAATTCAACGCGATAAACAGCAAGGCTGTCCGTCACGTTGACATCTACGACAAGCACGCTGTCGGCGTACCAATCATCATGAGCAAAAGATTGTACGGATTGGACCAAAGGCGCTTCCTGACAGCTAGTAAAGGCCCAAATCCATAGGAGTGCACTCCACTTATTTATTGTTCGGACCATTTTTTGAACTCGGGGCGTTTTGAGGTTTGCGCTGGCGGGTTCCTTGGTCTCCTCGGCTCGAGGTCTTGCCTCCGCGCGTGCGGTTTTTCCGATTTCCTCCTCCTCCTTTTGGTCGATCAAAACGCGTTAAACTGTCTTCTTCGGGCTGTATCATTTCTACCTCAGTGACCACTGGAGCGACGATGTGTTCTTTTTCTTCCAAAGAGGTAGGCTCTTCGCCTTTTTGGTTCAGGGCCACCATATCGGAGAAGTCCTCCGCACGCATCGCCACCCAACGGCCAGGTTCATCTTTATATGCTAGCCAAACCATCCCGGTCAAAATGTCCATTTTTTGGACTTCCGCTTTGCCTTTTTTGGTTTTCACCGCGTGGGATTTTGGGAAGGCTTTGAGTGCTTCTGCATATTGGTCTAACTCGTAGTTCAAACAGCACTTTAGTTTTCCGCAGTTGCCTGCCAATTTAGTAGGGTTTAAACTAAGTTGCTGGTAACGGGCCGCAGAGGTGGAAACGGAACGGTAATCCTTGAGCCACGTGCTGCAGCAGAGTTCTCGACCACAGCTTCCAATGCCCCCAAGTCGTCCAGCTTCTTGACGTGCGCCAACTTGCCGCATTTCTACCCGCAGCCCAAAGGTGCTCGACATCTCACGAATGAGGGCCCGGAAATCTACGCGGGCGTCGGCCGTATAGTAGAAGGTAGCACGCGCACCATCGCCTTGACATTCCACATCAGAAATTTTCATTTCCAATTGATTGGCGAGGGCCATTTGACGGGCCCGTAGCATTAAATCGTTTTCGCGATCTCTCGCTTCTTTCCAACGGTCGAGATCTCTCTGTGAAGATTTGCGGTATACAACTAAAGGACTTTCCTGCAAGGGATCGGCCTGTGCTTTGCGCATTTGGATGCGAACCAATTCACCGGTGACGGAAATCGTTCCAACATCATGACCGCCATGTGACGTGCTGACAGTTACGGCCTCTCCCGCATGCAGGGAAATGGACTCGGTCAGTTTAAAAAAGTCTTTTCGGCCATTTTTGAAGCGAACCTCCACCCAAGGAAAGGCTTCTTCGCCCGCAGGCAAGGCCATATTCGACAACCAATCAAAGACATTGTAACTGTTGCAGCCCCCTGTTCCACAAGAGCCATTGCTTTTACATCCGTTGGGGACACTATTATCGCTCGAACACGTACTGCAGGCCATAGAGCGAAGATAATGCATCTTTGTCCCGTGAAGCGGAAACTCATTTGGCTGTTTGCCATGCTATCGGGCGCCTCAAGTCTGGCGGCTCAGGGCATTCCTGTGGGCACCTGGCGGGCCCACTTTCCCCTAAGAGCCAGCCATTCTGTGGCCCTTTTGGAAGATTACGTTTTAGTAGGCAGTTCCTACGGACTGCTGATGTATGATCCAATCGATAAAGTCAGCACCTCGGCATCGGTAGTTGAAGGCTTGAGCGATGTAGGGATGACCTGCCTCGAAGGAGACCCAACGGGTCAAAAAGCGCTACTAGGCTATTCCGACGGGGGGATCGATGTTTGGACCCCAAACGATGTGCGCCGCATTGGAGATATTCCTCAAAGTGGAGCCTATCCGGGTCAATCGGATATCCGCTCGTTAGTTTTTGCTAGTCCGATTCGAGCGTTTGCCGCGACGGGATTTGGCGTAGTTGAAATCAACCTGGTCTATGGGGTTATTCAAGGCAGCTATCTCCTCCGTTCAGACGGCGGAACGACCCCAACCTATGATTTGAGCATAGATGGAGATTCGCTCTATGTCGCTTCAGAAACCGGACTGTGGTCGGCATCCCTTCAGGATCCTCTCTACTTGCCCCAAACCTGGGTGCAATCCGCTTTTTGGAAAGACCAGCCGATAGCTCATGTTGCCGTGTCGGATCAGCACTTTTTGCTGCATCCGATGGCAAACTCCAAAGCCTGGCTCGGGGAGCAAGGAAACTGGACCGAGGTCCCCTTGGATACGGCGAATAGTCCAGCCATTCGGAGAATTCGACGCGGCTCACAAGGGTTCTTACTCGTTCGGAGCTATGGCGTCACAATCATCGCTTTAGACGGGAGCGTCGGAGCAACGGTCAGCTCTGGCTTAGGAAACAACGAGGGATTCTCCCCCTATGATGCCCAATTTGACGCCTCTGGAGTGCTTTATACGGCCAATAATGGCCGAGGATTAACGTTTATTGACAACTCAGAATACGCACAGCACAGAGCCATACAGGACCCTGTGTCCGCTCAGTCTTTTGCGATCGAAGGAAGCCCCTCGGGCGTCCATATATTGACCGGCGCGGTAGATGCGACTTGGACAGCGACCTATACGAATGAGGGTATCATGCATTTTGATGGCGTTCGCTGGACGGCTAAGCAAGAAGCAGCGCTTGGCGGCGCCAAAGATATTTTGGACATCCAATACGACCCTAGCGATGCGAACCATTGGTTTGCGGCGAGCTGGGGAAAAGGGGTCTTGGAGTTTCGCAATAACGAACTCATTGAAACGTGGAATCACACAAATTCTAGCCTAAAAACGGCCGCAGGCTCTGGCTCGAATGACGTTCGGACAGGGGGACTCTGCTGGGGCCAGGACGGAGCCCTGTGGGTTAGTAACGCCCTGTCTACCCTTCCCTTGCATCGCTACGATCCTCAGACCGAACAATGGACTGGATTTTCGGCTGGGAGCTTCAACGGGGAATCCGTCAAAAACGTATTGCAAGATGAAGACGGGATATTCTGGATTCAGTCGCGAACGGAAGGATGGATGGCCATTGAAATTCAAGGAAGCACCGCGGCTACACGCCGTCTTACTCGAGGTCCGGGTAGCGGAAATTTACCCACGTCGACGGTACCGGCGGCGCTGTTTGACCAAGATGGGGAGTTATGGCTGGGCACAAGCGACGGATTGATGGTCTGCTTTTCCCCCTACAACGCATTCAATGGGAAAAGTATTGACGCACAGTATCTCCTCGTGGCTGAAAATGGAATCAACCAGCGGGTGCTGAACGGGCAGAACATTCTATCCATGGCCCTAGATGGAGCCAATCGGAAGTGGATCGGCACGGCGGATGCCGGGGTATTCTTACTTTCTCCGGATGGCTTGGAGACGATTCATCACTTTACCGCCGAAAATAGCCCCTTGTTAAGTAATCGTGTGCAATCGCTGTACGTCGACCCATTATCAGGGGAGGTCTTTATGGGTAGCAATCGCGGCTTGCTGTCGTTTCGCGCGACGGCAACCCAAACGGCTTCCAACTTATCTGGGGTGGAGGTTTTTCCAAATCCTGTCAAGCCCGACTATTCTGGTCCGATTTCTGTCCGCGGCCTCGCGCCAGAAAGCTATGTGAAAGTCACAGACCTTAACGGCCGGCTGCTCTTTGAAGGCAACGCCACCGGAGGGCAGTTCACCTGGAATGGCTATAATTTGGATGGGACCCTAGCGCCATCAGGCATTTATCTCTTCTGGATTACCGACCCATTGGGGACGCAAACGGCCGTGGTTCAAGGCGTCATCATCCGTCCATGAGCCTACAGGCCGTGGACGCACTCATGTTGGGAAAAATCGCCTACGGCGATAAGGCGCATATCCTTAAACTTTGGACCCGGCCCTATGGCATTCAATCGTACATGGTTCATAGCATTCGTAGCGCTCGCTCTGGACTTCGGCCAGCCCTTCTGCTCCCGATGACCAGCTTGGAGGCCATGGTTAGCCACCGCGACAAGGGACAGTTAGAGAAAATTTCAGAAGTCCGGGCTTCGCCTGTGTGGAGCCGCATTCAATCAGATCCGGTTGGCCAAACCCTCTGCCTATTCGCCGCAGAACTGCTGCTTAAAACGCTTAAAACAGGGGACAGTACCCAGGATTTCTATGACGACGTCGTGGACATGCTTCAGCGCTGGGATCAAGCGGAGGCCTCATGGGCGATGGCAGCCGTCGAATTGCTGGCCCTTGTGGCGCACCACCTAGGCTTTGCCTTGGATCCAGAAAACTATTTAGATGGCTGGGCATTTGATCTGCGCGAAGGACAATGCGCCCCACTGCCCATTTTACATCCCGAAATCCTATCCCCCGAGGCAACAGGGGCTATTATGGAGTGGTTTGCCAATTCAGAAAAAATTCCCGCAAAAGCCGTTAGACAAGAATTGATGGACGGCTTGCTTCAGGGTTTGCGATGGCACCACGCCGGGATGGGAGAGATTCACAGTCTCGAAATCCTCCGAGGACTGCATCGCTAAGCGCGAGCTTTAGTGCAAACGAAGCGAGCGGAGCGAACCCTCAAGCTCCATCATCACTTTCCTTTTTTTCATACTCGGGGCATAGACCAAGTAGGACAAATTGATAATCCGTTCGTGCGGCTCATCGATGTAGGAATAGGTGACAAAGGGGCCTCCGCCAAAGCCGCCTTCGGTGCGAAACTGTCCGCGAGAGAGGTATACAAAGTTGCCCCCAATCTCTTCATATGATTGCAGCACAGGAATGCGCGGCTCGACGGCAAGATGGCTACCATCTTGGCTCCCCTCAAAATATCGAACAAGGAGGTCGTTCTGCGAGGCTAAGATGGCTTGACTCGGATCATTTTCTCCATCCCAGGACTGCTCCCAGACTAGCAAATATTGGATGCTTTTTCTAGTGTCTTCTCGAAGGATCGCCAACCCAGGCTTTGACAGAGTCGTTTTGAAGCCCTTTGAAAACACGAATTGTCGGATACCTAAATCAGCCATGGAGGGTGGAATGGTGGCGCTTTGGGTGGATTTAATTCGCTGGGCCAACACGTCGGCATCATGCGCATCAAAACGAGCGATGATTTCGGGAAGGCTAGCCTGAACTCGGCGCTTGAGCGCCTGGCTGTTGGGGGCAATAATGGCTATGACACGTTGTGGCTCGGCCCAAAGATTTTCCAAAACCAGCGTAGCGCTGGAATCGGGAATGATCGCCAGGGTCAGGATGCTCTTGGAGCGTTTGGTAAGACGAGATACGGCGTCTTGGTCTATCCGGGATAGATCGAAATGGGCCTCAGCCATCGGCAGGCCATCCATCGGCTTCGCCAAGTGGTCCAAAAGCAAAATTCCCAAGCCGTCGTCCCAAAGGTCGCGGTCGCAAAAAATGGTCAATTCGTTGTGCGTTCCGTTGCTACTAGGGAGGTTGTTTCTTCGCGCAGTGGCGAGGGCTTCTGCCGTTTGTGGTTCATCCTGGCAGGAGGCAAATCCGAGGGCGATCAGAGCAACCAGAATTAGACCGAACCTCATCCTCGCACTTTGAGTTTTTGACCAATTCGAATAGTTGTGCCTCGGAGGCCATTCCAACGTTGCAAATCGGAAACGCGCACCCCATACTTTTTGGCGATTGCCCCTAAGGTGTCACCGGAGCGAACAGTGTGAATGCGAGAACCAGATCCCGAGGCCACTTGTGTTGGCGGAGGAAGAGGGACTTTCTTGAGGCGGTCTGCGGTGATGGCGTATAGGGTATCCGAAAAGGCGATGTAGGCCGGAATGGCGTTTTTGGGAATGATAAAGCTGTACGTTTTACCCTCTTTTGGCCCAGGGACATGCTGCAACTTGTATTGAGGATTGAGCACCGTAATCAATGTGCTATCAATGGAGAGCACGCGAGCGACATCATACAAACCCACGGCAGCGGTCGCATGAATGGTATCCACATCAAAAAATGTAGTCGGGGGCATATCCGCTTTGACACCGTGGAGGCCTGCATAGTTCATCGCATAGACCGCAGAAATAAAGGCAGGAACGTAATTCCGCGTTTCCCTGGGCAAATAGGGACGGATCTCCCAGTAGGTGGTTTTTCCGCCAGAATAGCGGATGGCTTTGGATACGTTTCCTGGCCCAGCATTGTAGGCAGCCAGGGCAAGCTCCCAACTCCCAAACAGTTCGTACATCTTTTTCAGATAGCGACAGGCCGCGTCAGTTGACTTAAAGGGGTCCATTCGCTCATCAACATATGAGCTGATTTCTAAGCCCTGCATTTTCCCTGTGGCATACATGAATTGCCACAAGCCTTTCGCGCCCACCGGGCTTGTTGCAGAGGGATTCATGGCACTCTCAATAATGGGCAAATACTTGAGCTCCATCGGCATGTTATAGCGATCTAATGCCGCTTCGAAGATGGGGAAGTAGTACGTCGAACGCCCAATGACTCGACTGAGGAACTCTTTGCGGCGACCTAAATAAAATTGAATCGAATTCTTCACGTCCGGTGTGAAGCGAAGGTCCATGGGTGAGCGTTGATCAAGAGTGGCAAGGCGCTGGGCCACCACAGCATCACTCACCCCCAAAATATCTGCGGCTGCGCTGTCGCTTCCTTTAATGGCGTGATGAACAAAGGTTTGCTCCGCGCGACTATTTAACCACTGGGCGTAGAGGGAATCTACTTTGTTGGCTAATGGAAATTTGGGAACCAAACTATCCCCCCCATGTCCAAAAACAGACAGAGATAGCGTCAAAGCCAAAAAGAGGAAGCAACGAGACATTAAAGGCGGTCTAAAATTTGAGCAGCCTGAAACAATTTGGATTCATCAAACGGTCCGGCCATGAGTTGCATACCAAAAGGCAGGCCATTTGAGTGTGGCCCAGCCGGTATACTTACCGCCGGGATTCCAGCAATGGGGGCTTGAACCGTAAAAATATCCTCTAAATACAAAACCGTGGGGTCCGTATACTCTTGACCCAAGGGGAAGGCGGTGTGTGGAGTGGTTGGGCCAATCAGAGCGTCCACGCTCTTTAAGGCATCCAAGGTAGCATCGCGCACTACGCGTCTCGCTTTCTGGGCTTGTCCGTAAAAAGCATCAAAGTAGCCGGCACTCAAAACAAAGGTTCCGAGTAAAATGCGCCGCTGTACTTCTTCTCCAAAACCCTCGGAGCGGGACTTTTTGTACAAAGACTCCAAGTCACTTGCGTGCTCACTGCGGTGGCCCACATGGACCCCGTCGTAACGCGCTAGATTTGAACTAGCTTCGGCCGTCGTCAAAATGTAATAAATGGGAACCAAGGCGTCCAGATAGGGAAAGTCCAAGGCTTCCACACGATGGCCAGCGGCCTCTAATTTTTGCACTTGGGTAAAGAAGTAATCGCGAATTTCTGGATCTAGGGCGGGATTGTCCAACACCTCTTTGTAGTAGGCGAAAGAGAAGGGTCGTTCGGGTGTTTCGAGGGCCATAGATGGAACAGGTCGCTCCGAACAGGTTGTGTCGTACTCGTCTGAGCCAGAAATCACTTCGGTGATTTTGGCGAGATCATCCAAGCATTTCGCAAAGGGCCCAACCTGATCAAACGAGGAGGCGTATGCAATGACGCCATGACGAGATACTCGGCCATAGGTAGGCTTGATGCCATAGGTGCCTGTAAAAGCAGCGGGCTGACGGATCGACCCCCCCGTGTCAGATCCAAGGGCCGCATGGCAAATGCCTGCCGCTACGGCGGACGCCGAGCCCCCCGAGGAGCCGCCCGGGGTCAAGGAAGGGTCCAAAGGATTCTTGACGGCACCATAGGCGGACGTCTCGTTGGATGAGCCCATGGCAAATTCATCACAGCCGGTACGCCCAAAAATAATCGCATCGGCGTCGATTAATTTCTGAACCACCGTCGCGGTAAACTGAGATTCAAAGTCACGAAGCATGGTAGAGCTCGCACTGACCCCATGGCCTTTAAAGCACAAATTATCCTTGAGCGCCATGATGACCCCAGCGAGGGGGCCAGCCGTTTGACTTTGTATTTTTTGATCCACGGCCAGCGCTTGAGCCCGCGCTGTTTCCGGAAAAAGTTCAATAAAAATGTTGAGGTCCGATTTTTCTTCGGCCCGCTGCAATGCGGCCTCTACCAAGCCGGCACAGGTGGTCTCCCCGGCATAAAGAGCCGAGTGCAGGGATTTAATGGAAGGGTAGGTCACTCTTTGTCCTTGGACGTATCGTCTTCGTCTTCCTTCAGGGCCTTCTTAAACTCCTTGACGCCTCCGCCTAAGCCCTTCATGAGCTCAGGAATTTTGCGGCCTCCAAAAAGCAAGAGAACCAATGCCACGATCAAAACGATCTGCCAAGGGCCAACCATGCCCAAAAAAATGCTTAATACCATGTTCTTGCGATTAGTGGGAGTAAAAGTACAAAGCCCCGACTCGCTATTTGAGTTTTTCGGATAACTCGCGCACCACTTTCTTAGCAGGCTTGCCTTCATATAAGATTTTATAGACCGCAGAGGCAATAGGCATGCGGACTTCCCTCGATTTCTTGACGTCACGAATCAACTTGGCAGCATAGTAGCCCTCGGCGACCATGCTCATTTCCAACATTGCGCTGCGCACAGTGTACCCCTTTCCAATCAAATTGCCGAGTGTTCGGTTTCGTGAGAACGGAGAATACATCGTCACGAAGAGGTCTCCTGAATACGCGGTTTTTGAGATATCGCGCTTCATTGGCTGAACGGCTTTGATAAAACGCTTCATTTCAACTAAAGCGTTGCTCACCAAGACGGCCTGAAAATTATCTCCATAGCCCAGACCATGGCACACACCGGCGGCGATAGCGTAAATGTTTTTTAGCACCGACGCATACTCTGTTCCATAGATGTCATCCGTGCAATTCGTTTGGATAGCTGGGCCACTTACTTTTTTGGCCATGACACGCGCCAACTCGTCGTTCTGCGAAGCAATGGTTAAATAGGAAAGGCGCTCTAGGGCCACCTCCTCGGCATGGCATGGGCCCAAAAGGGCTCCAAACTGCTCATAGTTCAGGCCAAATTGGTCATGCAAAAACTCCCCTACAATTTGATGGGTCTGCGGGACAATGCCTTTGACGGCAGAGAATACATTTTTACTTGGGATCAGGTCACGGATGGGCTCAATTGCTTCGGCCAAAAAGGCCGATGGGATAGCAATGACTAAGATGTCGGCTTCTTGAGCCACTGCGCGGATATCGCTATCCATGTCTAGCTTTTCCACATCCAATTCTACCTCGGAGAGGTACTTGGGATTGTGGTGGTGGATTTGAACATGAAGGATGGCTTCATCACTTCGAACCCACCAACCGACGCGATCGTTATTTTGACATAGAATCTTGACTAAGGCCGTAGCCCAAGAGCCGGATCCCAATACCGCAATGGAAGGATTTTTACCCATTATTGGACGCGTTCGTTGCGTTTGGCAATATCTACAAAGGACATGCGAGGATATTTTTCGGCGCGATGAATAATCTCGAGGGCCGCCTCGGTCACCTTAACGAGTCCATCCATGTCAATTTTATCTAAGTCGTCCGATGGTCCGTGATAGTCCTCATGCAAACCCGTATGAAGCATGATGGCAGGGACTCCGGCACGGACAAAACTCGCGTGGTCTGAACGCGGAAAAAGTGCGGGAATGTTCTCAATTCCAAATTGATCACAGGGCATATCGCGAAGAATACTGGCCCATTCGTCTGCGGAGCTCGTGGCGTAAATCATCAGACTGTCTGCGCGATTCAAACGGCCCACCATATCGATATTGAGCATGTAGGCAAAGTCATGAACAGGTACAGGGCTATTTTCTACGAAGAACTTAGAACCTAAAAGGCCATCCTCTTCCGCTGAAAAAGCGATGAACAAAATATTGCGCCCTTGCACCTCGGGGTGCTGAGAGGCCTGGCGAGCGAGTTCAAGTAAAACAGCGGTTCCACTCGCATTGTCATCTGCACCATTGTGCACTTGACCAGCTGCGTCTGGATCGCGAGAACCCCATTTTCCTAGGCCGACATGGTCATAATGAGCCCCAATAACCATTGTCGTTGGTTGACCGAAATCCATAAATCCCGCCACGTTGTAGGCTTCGGCACCGCGCTCCTGAATGGTTATTTTGAATCCTAGGTCCGGCCGATTTCGACGCAACTTGCGCACCCACTTTTTGCCACTAACCAATGCGATGGGAAGTCCAAGGTCGCGCTGACGTCGAATCAACATTTGCGTGATGCCTTTCTTGTTTTTGCGATCGAGCAGGATGACGCCCTTGGCGCCTGCTTCTTTGGCATGTTGAATGCGGGTCGCCAAATCGGTTTGTTCGCCGGCATACTTCTTTTTATCCCGAGGGCTGAGTTCCCAGTCCATGGTCACGATTTGCCCTAAAAGCTCCTGACTAGCGTAGTTTTTTGAGCGAATGCCCGATTTGATATAGACGGAACTACCCTCTAGGGCATCTGTTTGGCTGTAGGGGAGGATCACAAAGGCTGGCGCTGCGTCTTGGCCTGTGTTCACAAAGAGGCTATCCTTTCCAATCCGAATCCAGTTGCCCCAGCGGGGAAGTTCCGCGGGGCGCGGAGCATTGAACTGCTGGGTATACCCCCCAGGGAAGAACGGACGGAGTCCTGATTCTTGAAAATTGCGAATGATATACCCCACGGCTTCCGTAGCCCCTTGAGTTCCTGGGAGACGGCCCTCGAGGTCATCGGAGGCGAGGTATTCCATGTCTCTTTTGAGGTGCTCACGGGCATCGCCAGGAAGAGAACCGCATTTAAACGTTTGACCCGCAAGGCTGACCGAAAAGAGGAGGGTAAAAACAAGTGTAAATCCTTTCATACGAGAAAAGTAGTTGATTATCGCTGGCTACCCCAGCTCATCGGGTTTCGAGAACTCCAATAAAGAAGTACCACACCAATGGAAACACAAGCGTCAGCCAAGTTAAAGATGGGCCGGAAAAATATAAAGTACTCGCCACCCCAAAATGGAATCCACTCTGGCAAAAGGCCTTCAAAAAGAGGGAAGTAAAGCATATCCACGACATTGCCAAGAAGCATGGGCGCATAACCACTGCCCCATTCGGCGACGCCGGTGTACATCATCCAATCTCCAAATTCTGCCTGAAAAACCAAGCCCCGATCAAATAGTAGCCCATAAAAAAGGCTATCCACGACATTGCCCAAGGCCCCGGCGAGCACAATAGCAAATGAAATTAACACAAAGGTTTTGGCGCCTCCGTTGGCTAAGCGATTCATGTACCAAAGAATCCCGCCAATAGCTAAAATACGGAAGCTCGAGAGGGCGTATTTACCCGCTTTTCCTCCCCATTCCATCCCAAAGGCCATACCCGGGTTTTCCGTAAAATGCAATTGAAACCACGAGGTAATGGGTAGACTTTCTCCTAAGGAAAATGATGTTTTGATCCATAGTTTCAAGCCTTGGTCCAAGATGACCAAGATGGCGCTAAGGATAAAGGGCCAGGTAAGTGAGGATTTCACCGTTGCTTCAACTTGGCTTCCATGCTCATTGTGGCGTGTGGAACCAATTTGAGGCGCTCTTTTTCAATTCGATTACCGGTGACACGGCACATACCATAGGTCTTATTCTCAATGCGCAACATGGCGGAACGCAGATCGCGTAGAAACTTCTCTTGGCGGGCGGCGAGTTGAGCATTTGCCTCTTTGCTCATCGTCTCGGAACCCTCTTCAAAACTTTTAAAGCTCGGCGAAGTGTCTTCCGTGCCGTTATCCATATTATTGGTAAACTGCTCACGGAGAATGTGAAGATCCTCTTCTGCTTTATCGATTTTGCCTTGAATCAACGTGCGGAACTCCTCGAGCTCGGCATCGCTGTAGCGTTCGTTCTTGTTTTCCATGATTCTTAAGAGTAAAGAGGGCCGAATATACGCAATAGGAATATGAACAGCCGGTTATTCACTGTTAAATATCAGGCCTTTTGAATCCAAAATTCTACTATGTTCCCCTCTAAGTCACTTTCCATGTGGAATGCACCCGTTGGAGCCGGGCTAAAGTCCATGGTGTCGGCAAGAACTTCGGAGCAAACGTAAGCCTCATGGGCCGCGATTGCGTCTAGCGCCTGGGGACTTCCATTTGCCCAAAGTTGAATGCGATCGGTAATATCTAGGCCACTGTTTTTGCGCAAACCTTGAATGCGATTCACCGCTTCTCGGGCTAAACCTTCTCGGATTAATTCAGGGCTCAAGCTCAGGTCAACGGCTAGGGTACTCCCTCGTTCAGTAGCTACTGCCATCCCGGGGATATCGTCGGTTTGCACTTCGACATCCTCTAAAGTGATAACAAAATCTCCACCTGTGAGGTTCAAGGTTGATGTTCCTTGGTTTTCTAGGGTGCCAAGCGCGCGTGGACTCAAGGCAGCAATGGCTGCGGCTACCTCCTTCATTTGAGGGCCGGCTTTTGGACCAAGGGACTTGAAATTGGCCTTGGCGCGCTTTACGAATACGCCAGAGGCCTCATCTACGAGCTCAATCTTCTTGGCATTGACTTCGGCAAGCACTAGTCCTTCGATTGCTCGAACGTCTTCGGCTTGAGCGGCGTGCAGGATGGGAACCAAGACACGGGCGATGGGCTGACGAACACGGATTTTTTCTTTTTTCCGAACACTGAGCACGAGGGAGCTGAGGCGCTGGGCCAAGGCCATACGACGCTCTAAATCTGCGTCAATCGCGCTTGCATTCGACGTCGGGAAGTCCGAGGTATGCACAGAGAATGCCGAGGTATGCAAATCTCTGTAGAGCTGCTCCGCATAAAAAGGAGCTACGGGAGCCATTAGTCGCGCAATGGTATCCAAGCATTCGTGTAATGTTTGATAGGCCGCCAGTTTGTCAGAGCCCATTTCGCCTTTCCAGAATCGGCGGCGACATAGGCGCACGTACCAATTGGAAAGTTCATCTTGCACAAAGTCACTAATGGGACGGAAAGCCCGGGTAGGCTCAAAATCATCTAAGGCCTCTGTCACTTCAGCGACCAAACTATGGAGCTTGGACAATATCCAACGATCGATTTCTGGGCGCCCTTGAAGAGGGATAGTAGGGCTAGCGGCATCAAAGCCGTCGACGTTGGCGTACAAGGAGAAGAAGCCGTAGGTGTTGTGCAAGGTGCCAAAGAACTTGCGCTGGACCTCCTGTACCCCGGCAAAGTCAAACTTCAAATTGTCCCAAGGCTGGGCATTCGTCAACATGTACCACCGCAGGGCATCTGAACCATACTCCTCCATGGCTTTGAATGGATCCACGGCATTGCCCAATCGTTTGGACATTTTTTGGCCATTCTTATCAAGGACCAATCCATTGGAGATGACGGCCTTGTAAGCGACGTTGTCAAAAACCAATCCAGCAATAGCGTGAAGCGTAAAAAACCATCCACGGGTTTGGTCCACCCCTTCCGCAATAAAATCGGCAGGAAAGGCCTTGTTTTGGTCGATAGCCTCTTTGTTCTCAAAAGGATAGTGCACCTGAGCATAGGGCATGGCGCCCGAGTCGAACCAAACATCGATTAAATCTAATTCTCGATGCATCGCCACCCCCTTGGAAGATGTCAAAATCCACGCATCCACATGGGGGCGGTGCAAGTCTACCTGGGCATAGTTTGCTTCGGAAAAATCACCGGGCTCAAAGTGGGCCAATGGGTTGGAGGCCATATGGCCAAAGGCGACGGAACGTTCTAATTCCTTTTTAAGCGTTTCGATGGAATCAATGATGATTTCTTCACTTCCATCTTCTGTGCGCCAAATAGGAAGGGGAATCCCCCAATAGCGACTGCGGCTGAGGTTCCAATCATTCAAATTTTCTAGCCAATTCCCAAAACGGCCCGTGCCCGTGCTGGCGGGCTTCCATTGAATTTCTTGGTTGAGGGTCTGAAGTCGCTCTTTTACCGCGGTCGTTCGGATGAACCAGCTGTCCATGGGATAATAGAGCACAGGCTTGTCTGTACGCCAGCAATGTGGGTAACTATGCGAATATTTCTGGACCTTGAAGGCCTTGCCCTGTTGCTTGAGCTGAATGCCGATTTGCTCATCAACACTGAGTTCTGGGCGTTCCTCTTCGGCGTAGTATTCAATTTTAACATACTGCCCTGCCAAGTCTCCCATCTGGGATACAAATCGACCTTGTAGGTCAACCAAGGGCACAGGATTTCCATGTTCATCCAGAACCAAAAGGGGCGGAACCCCTGCAGCGGCGGCCACTCGAGCGTCATCTGCACCAAAGGTGGGGGCGGTATGTACGATGCCCGTTCCATCTTCCGTGGTCACGAAGTCCCCCGGGATGACGCGGAATGCTTGATCCGCATGTTCATACGGCTGCGCATAGGGTAAGAGTTGTGTATAGCGCAATCCAACAAGCTCAGTTCCCAAGAAGGTTTTTCGCAGCGACCAAGGCAGTATCTTGCCTTCAGGAAGGACGTCAACGCCCGCATCTTCTTCACGGAAGTATTTCGAAATCAAGGCCTCCGCCAAGATTACCGACTGCTTTTCCTTGGTGTAAGGATTGAATGTATCGACGAGAGCGTAGGAGATTTTTGGGCCTACGGTCAAGGCGGTATTGGAGGGTAAAGTCCATGGGGTAGTCGTCCATGCCATGATATGGACGGGCTCTTGGCCAAAAAGAGCTTCGGACTGCTCACTTGCTTGGACGGCAAATAAAGCGGTCGCCGAAACATCCATCACGTCGCGGTAGCATCCAGGTTGGTTGAGCTCATGGGAGCTGAGACCTGTTCCCGCTTTTGGAGAGTAAGGCTGAATAGTATAGCCCTTGTAAAGCAGGCCTTTCTGATGAATTTGAGCCAATAGCCACCACACTGTTTCCATGTATTTGGAAGTGTAGGTGACATAGGGTTGGTCCATGTCCACCCAATAGCCCATTTGCTTGGTGAGATTGTTCCAAATGTCCGTGTAACGCATGACAGCCTCTCGACAAGCCGCATTGTACTCCTCGACGGTGATACTTTTCCCGATATCCTCTTTGGTAATTCCCAATTCTTTTTCTACCCCTAATTCCACAGGTAAGCCATGGGTATCCCATCCAGCACGACGGTTGACTTTAAATCCTTTTTGCGTTTTGTAGCGGCAAAAAAGGTCTTTTAGGGCACGGGCCATGACATGGTGAATCCCAGGCAAGCCATTAGCAGAGGGGGGACCTTCATAGAAAACGAATTCAGGTCCGTCCGTTCGGATGGATTTGGCAAAAACATCCTGAGCCTCCCAATAGGAAAGCACATCTTTTTGAATTTGTGGGAGATGGAGCGAACCGCGCTCCGGGTAGGTCTGACTCATAGGGCCGCAATACACTTGAGTTCAACAGCAATAGGCGTGGGAAGCGAAAGAACCTCAACCGTTGTGCGGCAGGGCTTTGGGTCGATGCCTTCAAAATAATCAGCATACAAGCGGTTGAATTGCGCAAAATCGCGCTTCATGTCCGTCAAGTACACGGTGATATCCACTAGCTGACTCCAGTGGGCACCGGCTTCTTCCAAGATGGTCTTCACATTGGCCATGACCGAATGCACCTGCATTTCGAAGTCGTAATCGATGACCGCGCCGGAAGCGTCAAGGACTAGTCCAGGAACCGAAGAACTTCGTGTATCACTTTTTGGTTTGCGGGGTCCAACACCGGATAAAAACAAAAGATTGCCCACACGACGCGTCATGGGATAGGCGCCAACGGGCTGCGGGGCGTTCGAAGAGAGGGCAGTTGAAGAGTCGCTCATAGCGTGACAAAAGTACCCTATTTGGCCTACATAGCCTGCCTTTGAGAAGGAATTCGCCGCGGATGGCGATAGCAAAAGAAGAGGAGCAAAGGGAGAAATCGGAACGAAACCTTTAGAAATAGAAAACGCCGCTTATGCAGCGGCGTTTCACAACCCTTGATGAATCCATTCGTTTTCGAAAGATTCATTGCAAACATAGCAATAAAATCGACTTAAAGTATAAATGACTATAATATTATTTTTGCATCTTTGATCTCAGCAAGTAGCAAGGTGCTTCCTCCATTCAGGAGGCGAGAATCAGATTTCTGAGCCTCTTCTAGGTTCTCGATAGGCACCGTTGCTTGCAGGCCACAACCTCAAACCATAGCATGTACGCCCGAAATAATCTGGGTTTTCTGTGCTTGGATGCACGAAATGGAGAGCGGGCAGGAAGATGAAAGAGGTTTATGCCCCCCAATGATGGGCTTGAAGATCCAAATTCCCCCCGGACAAAATCACGCCAACTCGATGGCCGCCAAAGACCCCCGGGTGCTTAAGTACCGCGGCAAAAGGAGGCGAGCAATTGGTTTCTACAATAATTTTGAGGCGTTCAGCCAGAAGTAATTGGCCTTGCAGGATTTCGGGGTCGCTGACGGTGTGAATGGCGCTAACATAGGCTTTGATCACTGGGAAGTTGATGTGACCTAATTCTGTGCGCATCCCATCCGCCACGGTTTGGGGGTTAACGTTGTGCTCAATGTGGCCCGAAGCCAGGCTGCGGAAAGCATCATCTGCCCCGGTCGGCTCACCTGCAAAGACGCGCACCGAGCTGCCATGTAGCTGGTTCCACACATGAACAGCAAAAGCCGTCCCAGCCAATAATCCACCACCGCCAACGGGGACGCCGATCCAGTCTAGCGAGTGGCCTTGGGCGGCGCAATCCTCTAGCAGCTCCCACGCTGCAGAGCCTTGACCAATAATAACTGGGGCTTGATTGGACGGGTGGATTTCGACCGCACCCGTCTCACGCTGAATGACTTCGACCGCTTGAATGCGGGCGGCTAGCGTTGGCGCACATTCAATGATGCGCGCGCCGGTCAATGCGACCGCGCGCTTCTTAAATTCAGGAGCATTGGAGGGCATGACCACGATGCAAGGCATCCCCTTTTCGGCACAAGCCCATCCTAGCGCTTGTCCATGATTTCCGCTGGAATGCGTCACCACGCCCGCGGCGGGCAGGCCGCTGCGTTCCAATTCGAGCAGGGCGTTTTGAACCCCGCGCATTTTGAAGGCGCCGGATCGCTGAAAGTTTTCACACTTAAAAAAGATCGATGCCCCTGCCAGGGTATCCAAGCTCGAGGAAGTCAGCACGGCGGTTCGGTGCAAATGTGTAGCGAGAAGTTGATAGCGCTCGATGAGCACCGAAGGAGTCAAGAAGGGAGAGAAATACGGATCCACGAGACAAAGGTAGAGCCAGACGGTCGGTCCTTTGAAGAGTCGTAGATTCTGCCCGTACCTTTACCTTATGTCGAGCATGAAATCGCTCATGGGGGACACTGCCCTCTACGGTCTTAGCAGCATTCTTGCCCGAGTGCTGAATTTTGCCTTGACCCCCCTATTGACGGTGGTCTTGAGCAAGTCAGAATATGGCGTCAATTCCTTGCTTTATGTGAGTATTGCTTTCCTAATGGTCATTTTGACCTATGGTTTTGAGACGGCGTATTTTCGAGTGAGCCAAAAACAAGGGGCAGACGAATCGACCGTGTATTCTACGGCCATGTGGAGTTTGCTGACGAGTTCGATCCTTTTCTTGGCGGCGATGGCCTTTTTGTATGTCCCAGCAGCAGATCTCCTGCGCATGGAGGACCGACCTGAACTCGTTCTGATGATGGCCTGGATTGTGGCGATGGATGTCGTGGCCGCCGTGCCCTTTGCCCGCCTTAGAGCCCAGCGCCGCGCCAAACGCTTTGTCGCCATAAAAATCACCCAAATCGCAGTGAATTTTCTGCTGTGCTATGCTTTTTTTCTCTTTATTCCCAGGGCGGGAGTTTGGCTACCAGACTTCCAAGTAGGCTGGGTGTTGATTGCCAATTTGGCGGCAAGTTCTGTTATGATTCTCATGCTTCTGCCTGAGTTTTTTGCTATTCAGCGGCGTTTTGACCTTCAAATTTGGAAAACCATGCTAGTTTTTGGATTTCCATTATTACTCGCAGGACTCCCAGGGGTGGCGAACGAAATGGCAGACCGCTTCTTTATCGAATACCTCATGCCCGCGATGGAAGCCAAAGAAGCCGTGGGAACCTATTCAGCCATCTACAAGTTATCCATCTTTATCATTTTGTTTAATCAGGCATTTCGTTTTGCAGCGGAGCCGTTTTTCTTCAAGGAGTCTGCTCAAACGCGTGAGCAGCTCGCTGATGTGCTACGCCTGTTCACGGGGATATTATCCATTGGCATGGTCTGGGTTTTGGCTGGCTTAGGGGGAATCAAATACTTTATTGATGCCAAGTATTGGGACAGTTTACCACTTCTGTATTTTCTGCTTTTGGCCAATGTGTTTCTATCCATGAATACGCAGATTTCTATGTGGTATAAGCTGTCAGACCAAACCCGCATGGGCCTCTATATAACCTTGACAGGCTTTGCCATTACGGCGCTGGGGAATCTCTATTGGATTCCTCGGGTAGGCATCATGGGCGCGGCCTGGACCACCTTGGCGAGCTATGTGGCGATGGCCTTGCTGAGCATCCTACTTGGACAATACCACTTTCCGGTGCCCTATAACTTTGGTCGTCTGATCCTTTACGTGGCCTCAGCAGCTTCATTAGGCTGGGTGGCTGCCTACTTTAGTATGACGACGGTTTGGCCGTCAATCATTTGCGCTGCGCTCATTGTAGCGGTGGTAGGCTATGCTGAACGAACAGTTCTTTTTAAACGTTTCAAACGCCTTGAGCCATGAAGATTTCAGTGATCAATCGATCTAATAATCCCTTGCCCGAGTTTGCAACAACCGGCAGTGCCGGCATGGATTTACGAGCCCACTTGGACTCGGTGATTACGCTGTCTCCAGGCGAGCGCCGCCTTATTCCTACGGGCCTTCACCTCGCTCTGCCCCCGGGATGGGAAGCCCAAGTTCGCCCGCGTTCCGGCCTAGCCTACAAACATGGGGTGACGGTGCTCAACAGCCCGGGGACCATTGATGCGGACTATCGCGGGGACGTTGGCGTCATCCTCATCAATCATGGCCATGAGCCATTTGATGTGGCGCCAGGGGACCGCATCGCTCAGTTGGTTGTAGCGCGCTATGAACGCTTTGACTGGCAGACCGTGGAAAATCTTGACGAAACGCAGCGAGGCGATGGGGGCTTTGGTCACAGCGGTAAAAAGTGAGCAAAAGCCTTGTGGCTTTGCCCAAAAAGTGGTTCTGAACGCCTTCCTGCCCTTTGTACCTTTGGAGCACCAACCCATAGTTCTCTGAGCACATGAACATTATCATTCCCATGGCGGGCCGCGGCTCGCGCCTTCGTCCCCATACCTTGACCACGGCCAAGCCTCTGTTGCCGGTTGCCGGCAAGGCAATCGTTCAGCGCTTAGTGGAAGACATTGCTAAAATTGTGGGCAGCGACCTCAACCGCATTGCCTATGTCGTGGGGGACTTTGGCAGCGAGGTGGAAACCATGCTCGTCGATGTAGCCAGCGGCTTGGGCGCAAAAGGCAGCATTCACTATCAAGAAAAGCCCTTGGGTACGGCGCACGCCGTGTTGTGTGCGGAAGACGCTCTCGATGGCCCTTGCGTGGTCGCCTTTGCGGATACCCTGTTCCGCGCCAAATTCCAATTGGACGCTTCGGCTGACGCGGTGATTTGGGTGAACCAAGTAGAGGACCCCCGCCCCTTTGGCGTGGTGAAATTGAGCGAAGACGGCGGCATCACGGATTTTGTGGAGAAGCCCCAGGAGTTCATTAGTGATTTGGCCATCATCGGCATCTACTATTTCAAGGACGGCGCGCGCTTGAAAAAAGAGCTCCAGTACCTGATTGACAACGACATCACAGGCGGTGGCGAGTACCAGCTTACGCATGCCTTGGAGAACATGAAAAACGACGGCCTCCGCATGGTGCCCGGCCAGGTGGATGCCTGGATGGACTGTGGCAATAAGGACGTGACGGTAGAGACGAATGGCCGCATTTTGGACTTCGTAAAAAACGAAGAAACGCTTGTGGCCGCAGATGCGGTAGTAGAAAATGCGACCATCCTCGAGCCCTGCTTCATCGGCTCTGGCGCGAAAATTGTCAATGCTACCGTAGGCCCTTATGTGAGCATCGGCGCAAACTCCACCGTGGAGAACAGCACCTTGCGCGATTGCATCATTGGTTCCAACACCTCGATTATGAACATCACCCTTCACAATTCTATGATTGGCCAGCACGCCCACATTGACGGCAGCTTCCAGTCTTTGAGCTTGGGGGACTACAGCCGACTGGAGGGATAAGATGGGACAGAGGTGGATTTTTGGGCTGCTTGTAGCCCTTTGCATGAGCACCTCTGTACAGGCGCAATCAGCTCCAAGGGGATCGGAAGCGCGATTCGTTTCGCAGGATTTAAAGGCCCTCAGCCTCTACTTTGAGGGTATGGCCATCTTGGAAGAAGGAAAAAAGGGCAAGCCCTTCAAGCTCTTCGAAAAAGCCAAGGGTCGCATTGAGAAGCGGGTGAAATCCAATCAACTCAACAGCGGCGACCTGGCGGTTTGGTTTAACATTGAACGCATCACGGGGAACAGCGATGAAATGCTTCGATTGGGCCGCTTTAGTGTTTTTTTGGGTGGAGAGTTTGTCAATGAGGACCTTATCTCCACCTGTGCCCAATACGCTTACAGTGACGGGGACCTGCAAGGGGCTGTATTTTTTTTAAAGAAGGGCGACCGCTTTTTACCGCCCAGCATGGACCGCTCTGCGGCCATCGCGAACCTTTACGGGAAAATGGGGGAAGTGGACTCCGCCCTCGCTACAATGGCGAGACTATTCGTGTATCCCGAATTTGAAATCGATGCGGGGATTCGCTATAGCATGTTGCTGAATGATTTTGGCCTGGATAACGAGGCATATATTGCTTTGGAGGTTTTGATGGAGCGCTTTCCAGAAGCTATGGGAATTCAATTAGCACGCGCCAAGTTTCTTCAAGGCAGCGAAAGAGAAGCTGAAGCCTTAGGTGCCTTTGAAGCGATCTACCGCAACGTAGATTTCTCAGAAGTGGCCATTGCCCAAGATTTTTTGGTCATTCTTGGAGAACTTACTCAAGCGGACCTGCCCAAGGATCACCCTGCCTGGAAGGCCTTGTTGCGCTTTTCTGCCCTGGCGGCCGAAGTCCGTCCTGAATCTGCCCTCCTCATGCGCACTAGGGGGGACCTCTTGCACAGTTTTGGAGATAAAAATGCCGCGTTGATAGCCTACCAGCATAGCTTAAGTTGCCCTGGAGGCCAACTCTGGGAAACATATGAGGCCATCGCCGTAAAGCAACACGAGCTCGGCGATCTGGCGGAATACTTAGTCACGGCCTTTGACGCAAATGAAGCGTTTCCTGACCACGAACGCGCGGCCCTCTTGTTGGGCACGGCACTGGATATGAACGGCCAGCACGCGCAGGGGATTACGACATTTTTATTAGGGTTGCGAAGAAGTCAATCCCAAAATCAAGGCAATAGCCCGTTGGCGCCGGAGTACCACTTCAGACTTGGAACGGCCTACTTCCATGCCGGCGATGTAGAAAACATGTCGGCCTCAATGGATCGCCTGCTGCTGTTTTTCCCAGACCACCCCCAAGCGAAGAACAACTATGCCTATTATTTGGCTTGCTTTGGGGTGAGATTGGACGAGGCGAAAACCATGGTAGAAGCCGCATTGCAAATGCAGCCAGAGAATGCAAACTACTGGGATAGCTATGCCTATGTGTCCATGCAGCAAGGAAAATGGACAACGGCTTTCGAGGCGATCAATGAATGCCTAAAATGGGGTGGGGATCAAAGCGCGGATGCGTGTGTACACGCAGCTCAGATTTTCTTTCATCTCGACCATGGACAAGAGGCGGAAACCTACTTGAACAAGGCCCTGGAAAACGGCGCATCGGAAGAGGCTATCCGTGCCATTCGAAACCAATTATCACAAACGCAGATATGAATCGTCTTTCCCTGCTTTTCCTTGTATCAGCGAGTACTTTCCTCGCTAGCTGCGGCGCATGGCGGAAGGCCCCAATAGAAATAGCCTTGGAAACCCCTCCTCCCCCTCGATCGAATGAAGCCATCGTGCTAGAAGCCCTCAAATCCCAGTATGAGGCCCTGGCTTCGGATTCACTTTTCTACCGCGCCAAGGGTTCGGCGCAAGTGGATTATCCTGGATCGAGCCAAAAGGCGCGCCTTGAAGTTCGCATCTCTACCGAGCCGAATATGCCCCTTGTTTGGCTGGATATCGCGGACCCATTTATCGGTTTGAAACTCGCCCGTGTCCAAGTCACTGTGGATAGCGCCCAAGGCTACGCCCACATTGTGAATAAAGTACTGGATGAGCCCATATCACGTCTCGCGGATATCGGACTTCCTGCAAGTACTTGGGATCTTATCAACTTACTCACGGCTCAACCCATTGCCTTGCCTACAACCATTGTGGGCATGAATCTTAGCGCTTCCTCCGATGGGACGCAGGCGCTATGGACCGTGGTATTTCCAGTCCAACGAGGTGAACATCTAGGCCGATTAACATTGGTTATGACCCAACAGGCGCCGCACCGATTGATTTCCCAAGAGTTGAGTATTGAGGCCATTCAAGCACGAGCAGGGGTGGAGTACGCCCCTTCCGGGGCCTGGACGGCTCGGTTCAAAGGGGCCGGAACAGAAGGCAAACTCCAATTTGAGCCCAGCCAATCGGGCTGGCAAGAGGCTTCATTGACTTTCCCCTTTACTCTACCTTCGGGATATGCGCGTGTTGAACTTTAAATCGGCTCTTTGTATCCTCGCTATGGGGGCAGTGAGCCTTTCTTCATGGGCCCAGCAACCATTGTCTAAGGAGAAGCTAGAGCAGCGCAAAGTGCAACTTCAAGATGAAATTGAAGTAGCCAATACTATTCTGAAAAAGACCCAAAAAGACAAGGAGCTCTCCTTGGGGCAAGTCCGTGCGCTCGATAAGAAAGTGCGCGCTCGACAGGAATTAATACGCACAGTCCAGGCACAAATCCAGAATTCAGACCGTGAAATTCGCCGGCTTAAAAATGATATGGCGCGCCTTGATGGTGAAATCAAGACCCTAAAAGAAAAGTATGCCGGCATGCTCCGTGAGGCACAAAAACGCGGCACTCCAAGTTCCGCTCTAAGCTTTGTCTTTGCCTCGGATGACTTGCAACAGGCCCTTAAACGCTTGTATTTCCTTCGGCAATATTCGGGCTTCCGCCAAACCCAAGTGGAAGAAATTAAAGCACTTCAGGTAGAGAAGGCCAAAGCCATCACGGCCCTCGAAGCAGAACAGGGCCGAAAACGCCAACTATTAGGACAAGAACTTGCTCAAAAACAAGAACTCGTTTCTGAAAAGAGCCAGCAAGAAGCCGCGGTCGCCAAGCTGAAGAATAAGGAAAGCCAAATCACGACCGACATTAAGAAAAAGCGTTCGGAACTTCAAAAACTCGAAAAGCAGATCCAGAAAATTATCCAAGATGAACTGAAGCGCCAGCGGGAAGCCGCGCGTAAACAGGCAGAGGCTCAAAATCCAGGAAGCACCATGAACACCTCAAGTTCAAGCACCTCCTTTGCATTAACCCCTGAGGGGGCAGCTTTAGCGAAAGACTTTGCCGCCAATAAAGGGAAGCTCCCCTGGCCCGTAGAGCGAGGGATCATCACCCAAAACTTTGGAGAAAATCCGGTTCCAGGCACCTCTGGAGTGACCATTAAAAATCCAGGGGTAGACATTGGAACGCCGAGTAAATCGTCCGTTCGGGCCGTCTTTAATGGCGAAGTATCTACTGTTGTGCGGATTCCTGGAGCCAACCGAGTCGTTTTGATCCGCCATGGTAACTACTTCACCGTCTATTCAAATTTGGACGAGGTCTTCGTAAAAACAGGGGACAAGGTGAATACCAAGGACGCCATAGGACGGGTTGCAGCAGATCCTGAAACCGGTGAATCTACCCTGCATTTTGAGCTGTGGATGGACACCAACAACCAAGATCCGAAACCCTGGTTAGGACGCTAGAAAGCAAGGACTTGGCGTAAAAGCGAAATAGAGGAGGCAGGAAATGCCCTCGTCTACCCTTTCACCGTATTCGAGGCTCAATCATCTAGCAAGGTCCAGCCTTGAGCAAGCAGAGGTTCAGCTACCTTGAACTTGACCTGCTTCTTTTCTCCAGAAACAATATTCGCCACCGTGACGAGGTCATTGCGGCCATGCTTTTTTTGGTTTACTACCGGTGTGGTATTGCGGACTGGAGCCGGACTACCCGGGATCATAGAGCCACCAGCTCTCCGACTGGCTGCGGGAGCGACTTCTGCTCCGGGACCACTTGTCTGAAGTTGTTCCTTCCGCGGGTTAGAAGCGGGCGCGCGGCGAACCGACTGGGCTTGCGTGGCAGGATCAGCCACGGGCAGGCCTGCGCGGAACAAAAAGGAGATGACACTTTGGTTCAATTCGCCAAGCATTTCGCGGAAAAGATTAAAGCTCTCGTGCTTGTAAATCAATAACGGGTCCTTTTGCTCATATACGGCGCCTTGAACGTTTTGGCGAAGGTCATCCATATTGCGCAGGTGTTCCTTCCAATTTTCGTCAATCATGGCTAGGACAATGCCTTTTTCCACGTCGCGCATCAAGCTTTCCCCGAGACTCTCCACGGATTTTTGAAGATGCGTAGAGACCTGCAATGAGCGCGCCCCATCTGTGAAGGGCACAAGAATGCGCTCCACATTGGCCCCTTGCTCTTTGAGCACGTTCTGAAGCACAGGGAGGGCCTGCTGCGCCGCACGATCCGATTTGAGGACATAGTTCTCCATGGCTGCGCCGTAGGTCTTCTGGGCAAGCTCTGGGGCCTTCATGCGCTCGAACTCATCCTGACTGACGGGTGGAGTGATGCCAAAAGTTTCAAAGAGGTCCAATTCAAAAGCCTGATAGGCATTGCTTGGTTTGGTGTTTTGTATCAATGAGGCCGCTAAATCATAGGCACTATTGGCGATGTCCACTTGCAAACGCTCTCCAGAAAGGGCGTTGCGACGGCGGCTGTAAATTCCTTCGCGCTGCGAGTTCATGACATCATCATATTCCAGTAAGCGCTTACGCATGCCAAAGTTGTTCTCTTCTACTTTCTTCTGGGCGCGTTCGATGGACTTGGAGACCATGGAATGTTGAATGACTTCGCCGTCTTCATGGCCCATACGGTCCATGAGGCTGGCAATGCGTTCCGAGCCAAATAGGCGCATCAAGTTGTCTTCCAAACTCACAAAGAACTGAGAGGAACCCGGATCGCCTTGACGACCCGCACGTCCACGTAACTGACGGTCTACACGACGAGAGTCGTGCCGTTCTGTGCCGACAATAGCCAATCCCCCAGCGCCCTTAGCTTCGACCGAAAGTTTAATATCAGTACCACGACCCGCCATGTTCGTGGCAATGGTGACGGTGCCGGGTCGGCCGGCTTCGGCGACAATATCGGCTTCTTTCTGGTGCAATTTCGCATTAAGCACTTGGTGCGGGATTTTCCGCATATTCAACGCCTTACTCAGCAATTCAGATATTTCAACGGACGTTGTACCGACGAGCACAGGGCGGCCGGAATCCCGCAATTTGATGATCTCATCAATGACGGCATTGTACTTCTCTCGTTTCGTCTTGAAGACTAAATCGTCGCGGTCATCTCGGGCGATCCGTCGGTTCGTTGGGATGACGGTGACATCAAGTTTATAGATTTCCCAAAATTCTCCCGCTTCGGTTTCAGCCGTACCAGTCATACCAGACAACTTGTTATACATACGGAAGTAATTCTGCAGGGTAACGGTTGCATAGGTCTGGGTGGCCGCTTCGATCGTCACGTTTTCTTTGGCTTCAATCGCTTGGTGAAGACCATCAGAATATCGACGACCGTCCATGATCCGACCCGTTTGCTCATCGACAATTTTAACTTTGTTGTCCATAAGAACATACTCGACGTCCTTTTCGAACATCGTGTAGGCTTTGAGCAGCTGGTTCATCGTGTGAATGCGCTCACTTTTTTGGCGATAATTTCGGAGTAGACTGTCCTTTTCTTGCGCTTTGGTCGCAGTATCCAAATCCGACTTTTCGATGCGGTCCAATTCAGTGGACATATCGGGCAGGACAAAGAAATCAGCGGTTGTTAGCTTGCTCAATAGCTCTATCCCTAAATCGCTCAGATTGACTTGGTTTTGCTTTTCTTCGATGGAGAAGTAGAGGGCCTCATCCACAATTTTCATTTCCTTGCCTTGGTTTTGCAAGTAGACCCCCTCTGTTTTTTGGAGGAGAGCCTTGTTCCCTTCTTCACTCAAAAACTTAATCAGGGCCTTGTTCTTTGGAAGGGCTCGGTGGGAGCGAAGCATTTGGAATCCGGCATCTTTGCTATTGCCTTCTGAAAGGAGCTGCTTAGCCTGCATTAAAGCATTCTGGGCCACGGACTTCTGCTGGCCGTATAATTCTACAACAAAAGGTTTAAGATCATTGAATTCATGCCGGTCACCATTGGGCGTCGGGCCAGAAATGATCAAGGGGGTTCGCGCATCGTCGATCAACACAGAGTCCACCTCATCCACAATGGCGTAATTGTGACCACGCTGGACAAGCTCAGACATATCTCGAGCCATGTTATCGCGTAGATAGTCAAAGCCAAATTCATTGTTTGTGCCGAAAGTAATATCTGCTAGATAGGCCTGGCGGCGACCGTTGCTATTCGGTCTGTGCTTGTCAATACAATCAACCGTTAATCCATGAAATTGGTAGAGCGGGCCCATCCATTCGGCATCTCGCTTGGATAGGTAGTCATTCACGGTTACTACGTGTACGCCGCGTCCAGACAAGGCATTCAAATAGACGGGAAGGGTTGCAACTAGGGTCTTTCCTTCACCTGTAGCCATTTCAGCAATGCGCCCCTTATGAAGGACTGTGCCGCCAAATAATTGGACATCGTAATGGACCATATTCCATTCGACAGGGGTTCCTGCAGCATCCCAATGGTTATTCCAGGTCGCCTGATCCCCTTCAATGCTGACGGCGCCCATTTTCCCGAGGAGGGCGCGGTCAATCTCGCTCGCGGTAACCTTCAAAGGACCTTGAGACCATTGACGCGCCGTTTCGCGGACCAAGGCAAAAGCTTCGGGGAGAATTTCATCCAGTGCAGACTCTTCTGCCACAATGGCTGATTTTGTCAGTTCATCGATGCGGAGATAGTGCTGCTCCTTGGCTTCAAAGTCCACCTCGGTCTCTGCTAAAACCTTGAGTTCGCCAATTTCCTTCGTCTGAGCAGCGGAGGCTGCTTGAATTTTTTCTTTGAATTCTGCGGTCTTAGCGCGCAGCTGATCGGGACTCATACCGCTGAGCGCCTGCTCGGCCGCGTGAATCTTGTCGATATAGGGTTGAATTTCCTTGAGGTCGTTTTTTGACTTATCGCCAAGGATTTTTTGGAGAAGCTTCTGAATCATGGTAGGGGCAAAAGTACAATCCTTGTGCCACCTATCCGTTTAGAAAGGGTTGGCAGAATCAGTACTCCTCTTCATTCCAAAGAAAGTCGTCATCTGAGGGGTAGTCAGGCCAAATTTCTTCGATGGATTCGTAGATTTCGGCTTCTTCTTCCTCCACGGCTTGAAGGTTCTCTACAACCTCCAAAGGGGCGCCAGTACGGATGGCGTAATCGATCAATTCGTCTTTGGTAGCAGGCCATGGGGCGTCGCTCAGATAGGAGGCTAATTCAAGTGTCCAATACATAGGAGAAGGCAATAGTAATTTTGCGCAAATATATTCGTTTTAGAACGCTGTGCAAGTACTATTTAATGCTCTGGTTTCCAAGGCGTTTCTTGAACCCCCAATTCCACGCATAACCAGCGGGAAAGCGCAAAGAAATAATCGCTTAATCGATTGAGCAAGGGAAGCACGTGCGCTGGGACCGGTACGCTAGTGCCTTCTAAGGCTATTTGGAGCTCCGCACAGAGTCGTTCAGCGCGCCGGCAAACAGTTCGTGAAATGTGGGCCTGGCTAACCGCAAGGTGACCGCCAGGGAGAACAAAATTCTGCAAAGGAGGGAGTGCAGCGTCCATTCGGTCAATGGCTTTTTCTAAGCGCAATACCCAGTCGGCATGAACTGGAGGAAGCCTCTGGAGCATATCGACAGAGTCATTGGCAAGATGGGAACCGGCAGAAAACAACCAAGATTGAATCGACTTGAGCTCATCATGAAGGCTTTCTGGTCCCAGATCTGCTAACATCCCCACATGCGCATTAAGCTCATCCAATGAGCCATAGGCATGAAGGCGCAAATCCGCTTTGGATACGCGCTGTCCGCTAAATAAGCCAGTCGAACCGGCATCACCAGTTTTAGTATAGAGTTTCACCACCTTAAAGGTAACGGATTGTCAAGCTTTCTGTTCGGAGATTAAACCTTTAACGAGTATGAACGTCTTAGTTAAATGAAAATAAAATCGCGTTTATTCAAGGTGCTATTTGGTTTGATGCCTGTTGCGCTTTTGGCTCAGCCTGGTCCGTATTTATCGAGCTGGTTGTATAATTCCACCGGGATGACCGGCCAACACTGGGAACAGGGCCAAAATAGTGTCATCGTGGATACCGCCCTGGCTGACGTGCGTTGGATTGGCTTTACGAGTTCAGATGTTTACATCCGTTGTTCTGGTGTTCCGGCCTACGCCGTAGGGCCTTTTCTAGACGGGAATCCGGTTTTAGCCCCAACAAACAGGCACTATCTATTCCGAATTCCGAGAAACCCCGTGAAGGAAACCCAAAATCCCGTAACACCAGGTCTTGGCCACATAGGGGTTCTTATCAATGGTGTTCCTGTGTACAATTTTGCAGATGCCATGTCCTACAATAACCAGGGTGTGTGGCATCAAAATGCAGTCACGTTTGAACATGCGGGCATGGATTGTGGCAAGGGCCACCCAGCCCCCGTATTTAATGGCCCTCCTGGCCCCGGATCGCAATTGATTGGGGCCTCATACCACCACCACCAATCGCCCGCCATTTTTACAACAGCTAGCCAACCTTTGATCAACACCTGTGCGACCTACCCATCATTGGGACTCTACACGATGGACTCAACGGTGCATTCCCCTTTACTAGGGTTTGCCTTTGATGGTTTTCCGATTTATGGTGCATACGCCTACTCAGATACGGTAGGCCTTGGTTCCATCCGCAGAATTCAAAGCAGCTATCGGATGCGCACAATGACCACCCGAACCACCTTGCCCGATGGAACGATATTGGCGGCCAGCCAATTTGGACCCAGTGTTTCTTCCGTAGCTCTAGGTTCCTATAAAGAAGATTTCGAATATATATCTGGTCTAGGCGATTTGGATGAGCACAATGGACGTTTTGCCGTCACCCCAGAGTTTCCTAACGGAACCTATGCGTATTATACTACGGTGAATGCGCAGCGAAATTCGGCCTATCCATATGTAATTGGGGACACGTATTACGGCGCAGTCGCTACGGACAACTTTGGAGGGATGGGACCCAATGCGGGAGCTACATCTGTCGTCCTTCCGGGGGGAGTAAGCACCTTTACCCCCTTAAGCCTTATCGAGGGAGCCCCTTTGAACTTAACGCTGTACCCCATTCCCACCCTGAGTTCATTTACACTACAAGGCCAAGAGTGGCAGGGCACGTGGGAAATTGTGGATCTAATGGGCCGCGTTTGGAACCGGGGCTTTCACCAAGCCCAAGATGGGAACCTAAAAGGGGAAGTCGGATTGATGCCAAGCGGATATTACCGGCTAAACGTACATTTCGAGGGTCAATCGCTCTCTATACCAATGTATGTGGTCCAAAATTAATTGAGTAAAGCGTTTAAAAGAGGAGGTCAGCCGCTAGTCTTTCCATTTTTATAAGCTGCTGCTGCCCGCCTATGTACAGGAGAATACCCTCAGTACGCCCGCTCACCACTTCCCTCCATGTAGTTCACGAAGGCGCGATTGGCAACGCGTGTTCCGCCCGGAGTGGGGTAGTTCCCAGTAAAATACCAGTCACCAAGGTTCTCGGGGCAGGAAGCGTGTAAATCTTCGATCGTCTGGTAGATGACTTTTACTTCGGCTTTGACGCCAGCAGGGGTCAGCATTTGGGCAATTCGATCCGAAATCTCCTCCGCCGAAAAGGGCTCATATACCGCTTTGGCCGCGTTTTTCTGCGCTTCCATGGGCTTTTCTAGCTCGGCCTTTGCAGCAGCCAAAGCATCCGTTAAAACATGCCACATGCCCCGCTCTTCGATGAGCGAAACAGCCGCTCGGAAAGCGGCAAAGTCGCCCATTTTAGCCATGTCAATTCCATAGCAATCAGGGTAACGGATCTGTGGAGCCGAGGAGACGATGATGATGCGCTTGGGTCCCAAGCGGTCTAGCATCTTTAGAATACTTTGCTTGAGTGTGGTTCCGCGGACGATGCTATCGTCTACAGCAACGACCGTGTCTTTGGGTTCAACCACATGGTAGGTGCTGTCATAGACGTGGGACACCATGTCTTCTCGACCGGCATCCTCCGTGATGAACGTGCGCAGCTTGACATCTTTCCATGCAATTTTTTCTAGGCGAGGTCTGCGTGTGAGGATGTGTTTCAAGTCCTCTGCTTTGTAGTCGCTTCCTAGCGCAGCCACTTGCTGAATTTTTTTCTCGTTCAGGGAATCTTCAACCCCTTTAAGTAAACCGTAAAAAGAAATTTCTGCGGTATTTGGGATGAAGCTGAAAACGGTATCGTCAAAATTTCTATCTGCGGCATCAAGCACGCGATTGGCCAACCGGCGTCCTAGCTCCAAGCGCTCTTGGTAAATGGCTCCGTCATTTCCGCGCGAGAAATAGATGCGCTCAAAGGAACAGGCCAAGCGCTCTTTGGGCTCAAGAACTTTTTCAATGGAGACATCCCCATTGCGGCGAATCCAAATCATATGTCCCGGCGGGACTTCATGCACATCTTCAAAGGCCACCCCGAAAGCCGTCTGGATGACCGGACGTTCGGAAGCTACGACCGCCACTTCGTCATCCACATAGTAGTAGGCTGGGCGAATGCCGTTGGGATCGCGAAGCAAGAAGGCATCTCCTTGTCCCACCATACCGCCCATGGCATATCCGCCATCCCATGGGGCCGCCGCCTTGCGAAGCACACGAGGCAGCTGTAGGTTGTTCATTTGGTAGACGCTGCGCTCCAACTTGGAAAGACCATAGACTTCCTTGGCTTCTTTGTGAAGACGCTCATTTTCTTTATCCAAAAAATGCCCGATTTTCTCCATCACCGTAACGGTATCTGCACGCTCTTTGGGATGCTGACCGAGCGTAACGAGTTCATCTACAAGCTCTTTCACATTGGTCATGTTAAAGTTGCCCGCAACGATTAAATTCCGACTCATCCAATTGCTCTGACGCAGGAAGGGGTGGCAGGCTTCAATAGAGTTACCTCCATAGGTGCCGTAGCGCAGGTGACCTAGGTAAACCTCACAGGCGAAGGCCAGATTTTCTTTTACCCATTGGACATCTTTGAGGCGATCGGGCTTTCCATCTACCAGCGTTTTGATTCGTGTCTGAATACGCTGGTAAATGTCCTGCATGGGCTTGGCCTCCACAGAGCGGTATCGGCTGATGTAACGCTGTCCGGGGGCCATGTCTAATTTGACGCCAGCCAAACCTGCGCCATCTTGGCCGCGGTTGTGCTGTTTTTCCATCATGAGAACCATTTTGTTCAGGCCATACAAGGCCGTCCCGTGCTTTTCCAGGTAGTGTCCTAGGGGTTTGCGGAGCCTTAGTAAGGCAATTCCGCACTCGTGGTGGATGGCGTCGCTCATCAGTTGTGTTAGAAAGCTCAAAGGTAGCGCTTCCCTATCTTCGCTCAAGACCCAAGAATCACCGCCTCATGCATCCACAGCCCCTCGTCGTCGACATTCATACGCACATCCTTCCGGAGCATATTCCTCCCTTTGCTCAACGCTTTGGCTATGGGGGGTTTATCCATTTGGACCATCACTGCCCTGGGTGTGCCCGCATGATGAAAGATGATCAGTTTTTTCGTGAGATTCAATCAAATTGTTGGGATCCAGACGTACGCATGGAGGAATGTGCCGTTCATGGGGTGCACATGCAAGTGCTCTCGACCGTCCCTGTCATGTTCAGCTATTGGGCCCCCGCCAAAGATGGACTGGAGGTGGCCCGGTTCCTAAATGACCATATTGCGGAAGTGGTGGAACGATATCCCGGGCGCTTTGAAGGATTAGGGACCTTGCCATTGCAGTCTCCTGAGCTTTCCATTATGGAACTTGAACGATGTAAGTCGATTGGTCTGAAAGGAGTTCAAATCGGGAGCCACATCAACGATTGGAATCTTGATGCCCCGGAGTTATTTCCCGT
>JAQWXR010000001.1 GCA_029254375.1 Schleiferiaceae bacterium
TCGCCGTTCAGCGATAGTAGAAAATCTCAGCAAGGGCCTTAGGGCTCTTGCTTTCTTTTCTAAAGTGTTGGCATTTATGTGATTATGAGTTTTTACAGTGTCAACCAGCCGCCTCAGAATTGAGGCGGCTTTTTTATATGAGTTCCGAATTACGCAAGAGTTTGGCTATTTGTGAAATCTTTAATGGAATCTGGGAATGATGTAGGCAGGTGAATGACATAATTAGGCCCTGCTTTGCAGAATCCTCATACATGTAACATTTACTTAGGGCATGGGTATTAATACCATTCTCTGCGAGCAATCTTGAAGCGGTTAAATCCCAATCTTTTATTGAGCCATGATAATAAGCAATTGTATTCATGGTCTTCGGAAAAGGTGGGAGTGGAAGTTCTGGCAGTAAGGAGGTCCAGCTTTTTGAAAAGACATCCCAACGTTTTCCGTGATGCTTCCGAACTTCGTGAATGTGGTTTCTCAGAAGTCCATTCCGGATAAATTCGTCCATGACAACTTGAATGGAAGAGGGAACAGATCGATGGGATTGTGATGTGAAGGCACGAACAGGTTCTATAAGAGATTTGGGCACGATCATAAAAGCTAAGCGTATAGATGGATGAAGTATCCGATTAAATGTGCTCAAGTAAATTACCCGTCCTTCCTTGTCAAGGCTGAATAAACTTTGCGAATCATCGTATTCTTTCGTCAAGTCATGTTCAAAATCATTTTCTATGATGATGGACTTTTTTAAATTCGGAGAATTGAGTAACAATTCCTTTCTATCTCTAGTTAAAATGGTTTCATCCGGATAACGAGTGGTTGCCGTGACATGGATTAGCTTAACTGGTTTCTTTTGGCTTATAACAGTGTCTAAAGAGGAAATTTCGGCTTGTAGACCACTGAATATGGCCAAAACATTTGGAAAAGATGGGATTTGTATAGCAACTGGATCCCCAGGATTGATGAGTATGCTTCCTGTAATAAAGAGGGATTGGACAGACCCGGAAACGACAATTATTTGCTCTGGTGAGCATTGTATGCCTCGATTGATGGAAAGATGCATTGAAAGTGCTTCCCGAAATTGCTCTAACCCGAAGGAGCTACTATAGGTGAGACCAGAGTTTTGCACATTTCGCCAGTACTTATTCAACAGGCTTTTCCACTTGTTGACAGGGAACAGGTCAAGTGGTGGAATCCCAGGCTGAAAAGCATATGCCCCAGACTTCATGGGATTAGTTTTTTTAAAACTTTTCAGAAAAGAAATACCCGAGGTGGAAAGTTCAATTGAATGGAGCTGGGGCGTCTTGGCAAGCGGGTAGATTCTATTTGAAACAAAATAACCAGATCCCTTTCTTGAATTGGTAAAGCCTTGGTTTGAGAGTAATTCATAGGCTCTGATCACGGTACTTCTTGATAGACCTAGTGATTCCGATAACTTCCTGCTTGGGGGAAGTGTGGTTTGACCTGTTAAGACTCCTGATTGGATCAGGTGCTTGAATATCTCAAACAGTCGAATATAACTGGGATTTCTTTTTACACCAATTGTATCAGGTTTTATATTCCATTGCTGCTGGATCAAATCTAGGATATCAGTTTTCATCTGAAAAATAATTGGTAGGTATAAAGAAAAAAAATTGGTATGAAATGTACATGGAAATTTTCAAATCTTTACATGTAACTATATATGAAAAAAAGTAAGTAATGAAAAAGTATCTACCCTTCCTTTTATCCTTTTGCTTTGTTTCTACTCCGTTGACCGCGCAGCTGAGCCTTCGGGGAATCCTGGATTTGGATTTACCTTCGGCGGGAGCAGCTGGTAAGGCTATTCATGTTCATGCAGACTCGGCTATTTCGGATTTAAGCAGGTATGGAATCGGCGTAGCAAATAATGGTGGTGGATCAGATGGCTTGGAATATGTTTTTCCGGCGATTTCACTTCAGGCAGGTGATGATGTTCTAATAGCTAGGGATTCTAGCGCCATGTCCAGCTATTTTGCAGGTTGTTTTAGCCAGTTTGAATTTGTCCTGACGGCAAATAATTCCATCTCCCAGAATGGGGACGATGCGATCGAGCTTTATAAGGACTCGAGCGTAGTAGAAGTTTTTGGGGATGTCAATGTGGATGGATCAGGAACGTTTTGGGAGTATTCAGATTCTTGGGCATTCAAAGACACCTTGGGCCTCACATGGCCAAATGGATGGATCTATGGGGGGGTGGGATGCACCGTCGGTGATTCCTTAGTGTCAGCATCACTTTGCCCGTATCCTGAGTGCCTCAATGTTTTACTGCTTCATGATGTTACGTTTAGAGTAGATATGAATGAGTATGCAGGGTCTTTTACGACCCCAGAGGTAAATGGTACGTTTAATGGATGGTGTGGAAATTGTGCCGCAATGACCGATTCTGATGGGGATAATGTGTGGGAAATCACTTTAGCCCTTGAAGATGGCGTTGGGGTTGAATATAAATTCTCCTATGATAATTGGACTGGTCAAGAGGCAAATGACCCTGCTTCACCTTGTACTAATGGTAACAGCACGTTTACAAATAGAGTTCTGACACCAGCTTCAGATACGGTTTTGGCACCCGTATGTTGGGGTTCTTGCGATGAGTGCTCAGGAATTGGCTTGTTAGACAGTGAATTAGGTTTAAAGGTTTATCCGAATCCAGCAAATTCGTATACAATACTTTTCACTACCCTTCAAAGTGCATCGTATTCTCTTCTAAACGCCATGGGGCAAACCATTCATGGTGGTACGATTCATTACGGAGAGAATTTCGTAGATTTTACGAGGTTGACTCCGGGCTTATACTTTATTGAAGTTAAGTCGAATGAGTATTCTGAGATTTTGAAAGTTATCCGTCAATAGTAGGATCAATGCGTATCATTAAGACTTCACATCTTTGCAGTTTAGCCGCGATTTCGCTGTTAATTTCTGGATGTCATACCGAAGATGTGCCGCTTAGGCCGTCGGTAACTTTTTCAGCCTCTCCTATTGTGATTTCAGAGGATAATGGTGTAGCAACTTTGGAATTAATCCTCAGTGAAGCATTAACTGAAACCTTGATAGCACAACTTAATATTGGAGGTTCGGCAGTGAAAGATGAAGATTATGCACTTTCTAGTGAGGTGTTAGTTATTCAGCCTGGCGAGCTCAAAGGTACTGTGACCATTGCGGCACTTCAAGATCTGGAACAGGAGGAAAATGAAGAAATTACGCTAGAATTAGTCGAGAGCACGTCCTTCATTAATTTAACGCCTGGGGTATTGAGTATCCTGATTGAAGATGATGATTCCCCTTCGTCTGGGTCGCTGCTTATTTTGAATGAAGTGCTTTACGACCCGTCCAATAATGGCCTAAATGGCGATGCAAACGGTGATGGAGTGTATGTTCAAGATGAGGATGAGTTCATAGAATTTGTTAATCTTAGTGCTACTACCATGGACCTTTCCGGATATAAGGTTTTCGACGCGACAGCATTGGGATCGAATACCCCTCGTCATGTATTCCCTACTGGTTCTATTCTGAGTCCTGGAAAAGCGTTGATTTTATTTGGGGGGGGTACTCCATCTGGGTCTTTTGGGAATGCTCTTGTGCAAGTAGCTTCGAGCGGGGCGATTAACATGAACAATGCCGGAGATTTCATTACGCTTAGAGATGATCTTGATTCTACATTTTTAGAATTTGACATCACTCCACTTTCGGATAATCCAAATGAATCGTATACCCGGAATCCGGATCTTACAGGATCATTTGAACAACATAGTGCAGTGAATGGATTGCTTTTCACCCCGGGAACTAAGGTAGATGGTTCGCCATTTTAAGCACCTAAAGTTCTGAGGTATGCACATAGTTTGGATTTTTCTCGCCCTATTGGTCACAGGGATTTCGTTATACAAGAAATGGCAAACCCAATGGGTGCTGTTTTTGGTTGGTTTTGGTATGATTTGCCTCGCCGAGTTCTTTGGACTAGGCTTTTTAAAGGAAGAGACTTCAGCCAATGGGGCGCCACTCCTCAATGCTCTTCATAGAACAGTCGGTCAATTTGAATCAACACTAGGAAGTGTGGGATTGATGATTATGAGCATAGGAGGTTTCGTGACGTATTGTGACAACATCGGCGCCTCCCAAAAACTAGTTCAGATATCCTTGAACTTGCTGAATAAGTTAAAACTGCCTTCCTCATTTTTTGCCATTCTAGTTTTACCTCTAGGTCAGATCTTGTTTGTCTGTATACCATCAGCTGCTGGATTTGCATGTCTATTGATGGCTTCCGTGTTTCCCGTTCTTGTTGGCATGGGCGTGAACAGAGCCGCCGCGGCAGCCATAATTACTGGAACGACCGCATTTGGAATTGGTCCCGCCTCGGCCATTACAAATAGCGCAGCGACTATCATTGGCATTCCAGTAGTTGACTACTTTATAAATGTTCAGCTCTCTGTTATGTGGGCAATGATGGCGGTGACTATGGTTCTCTATGCGGTCTCTAATAGGATTTTTGACCGCATGCCCATAGACTATCCAGGAGTCGCTTCAAAGATGGAGCAGGATATGGAGCAAGTGCCATCTTATTTAGCGGTTCTCCCTATCCTTCCAATTTTATTACTCACATCCGTTTACTTGAGTTCATCATTGCTTAACATACCCATGGAATTGTCAACCTCTGAGGCAATGATAGCAAGCATGATTTTGGCCTTCTTCGCACGTTCAATAGGCTCTTTATCTTTATCCAAAAGCTTTGCTGAACTGTCCAACTTTTGGGTGGGAATGGGAGATATTTTTAAAAATGTGGTCACCTTGGTGATGGCAGCGGAAATTTTTGCCAAGGGATTGATTTCCCTTGGGTTTATACAAATGCTAGTGGATAGTATGAATGCGCTTGGTCTAGGGTCAGTGGCTGTTCTTATTGTGTTTACAATTCTAATCTTCTTGGCATCCATTTTAATGGGTAGCGGTAATGCTGCATTTTTTTCTTTTGCACCCACGGTCCCAAAAATTGCATCAGAATTTGGATTAGAAGGAACGAAATTGATCCTGCCTATGAATTTAGGAGCATCGATGGGAAGAACGATCTCTCCAATTTCTGGGGTGCTCATTGCGGTTTCAACCATTGCCCAGGTACCCGTGTTTGAAATTTTAAAGCGCAATCTACTGCCGATGATAGGCGCGTTGATATTTATTCTAATCTATTCGGCATAATTGCATTCGTATGAGGCTACTGAAAAATTTCCATGTATTCGCGCCAAAAGATCTTGGATTTGTGGATATTCTTGTTGCTCATGGCAAGGTGTTGTGTGTGGAAGAAAATTTAAACATTACCGGCATTCCTAACCTGGAGGTTGTTGATGGAGAGGGGGCGATTATCACCCCTGGGTTTATTGACCAACATATTCATCTTATAGGCGCAGGAGGGAAAAGAGGCTTTTCAAGTTTGACAAGGGAGCTAGAGATAACGGATTTATGGCGCGTTGGAACAACAACAGCGGTGGGTTTATTGGGGACTGATGGTGCTACGCGGAATCCTAAAAGTCTATACTCCAAAGTAAAGGCATTCGATGAGCAGGGCCTATCTGCATTTATGCATACAGGGTATTACGGTTTGGATCCATGTTTTATAACCGACAGTGCTCAAAATGACCTCATATTCATCGACAAGGTTATTGGTTCGAAAGTGGCTATTTCCGATATAAGATCTTCGTTTCCAACAGATAACGAATTGTTGAAGCGTTGGCGAGAAGTTTACGTCGGAGGTATGGTTAGTGGTAAAAAAGGAGTGTTGCATGTCCACTTGGGCCCAGCAAAAGAGCATTTAGATCCTTTATTTCGAATGGTTAAAGACTTTGATGTGCCAATTTCATCCTTGTCACCAACGCATGTGGCGCGTTCAAAGGAATTATTCGAAGAGGCGATTTTATTTGCCAAGCTCGGCGGCTCCATTGACATTACCACAGGGGCATCGAAATTCACAGAACCACATCTAGCTGTTTACTGCGCAGTCGAAGAAGGTGTTCCCATTACTCAAATTACATTTTCAACCGATGGAAATGCTGGATTGGATGCAAAAGATGTTCATGGTAATGTGATCGGAACCAAATCTGCTCCCATTGAAGCAAACCTGAGTTCTATTCGGGCCTTGTTAACAGATCGAATTATTGAGACTGAACAAGCTCTTTCTCTTGTAACCGTTAATGTGGCGAATCATTTAAACTTGAAAGGGAAAGGTAGAGTATCTAATGGCTATGATGCAGATTTCTGTGTTTTTGATGACCAATGGAACCTTAAAGATGTATACACTAAGGGTATTTCAAGATGGATGTAAAAGTTGTTTTTCTAGCGCTACTAATTGCATGCACTGGGACATCCCTTCAAGCGCAATTGGATGAAGATGAATGGGGTTTGACCAATTCCTATGATTTTGGAGAGGGTTGGATAATCAAAGGAAACAACGTCGCTACGGAAATAACGGGAATGTTTCAACCTCAATTTGAGTGGAAGCATTATGGCGATAAAATCGAATTTCAAGATGTTTTTCGCTCAAGAATTCGACGTTTTCGTCTTCGGTTTAATGGACAATATGAGCCTGCACGTCTTTTTTATCGCGTTCAATATGATTTTGGAGGAGTTCCTGAAATTGATAACGGTGAGTTGATTAGAATTTCCCAAGCTTACATAGGGACTAGAATAGGACGAAGGGCGCGAATCATTATTGGGCAGAGGGCTTCCCCTGCAAATAATCGTGAACTTTTTATGAACTCGGGAACCCTTCAGCTTGTTGAGCGCAGTAGAGTTACTAGTGCATTTGCCAGCTTGGCTGAATTTGGTGTTTTTTTTGAAAATACATGGAGGTTGTCCAGTACCAACTACATCCGGGGCTATACGAGCATAACCACTGGAGATGGAGCTTTTCCTATCAAGCCTGACTTTGGTGGATTTAAATACAGTGCTCGATTAGATTATTTGCCATTTGGTCTGTTCACGAGGTACGGTCAGTTTAGGCAAGTGGATATGGTTCGAGAACTAACTCCTAAGCTAATAATTGGAGCCTTCTTGAGTCAAAATCAAGGAGTTAGTAGTCGAAGAGGAAGGACCCAAGGATCGATATTGTATTTAGATTCCGCATTTAATACTCTTTTGCCCAATTATTCTCAAATGGGCATTGATTTCATGTTCAAATACAGAGGCTTTTCAATGATAGGTGAGTGGGTGCGTGGAGGGGCAAGCGTACCTGATGGTATTCTCTATCGAGTGAGAACCGATGGTTCGATAAGTACAGATTTTCTTGTAAATGATCTTCAAAATATGCCGGATTACGTCAAATCGAGGATGATGCTAGGCAATGGGTACAATCTGCAAGCTGGATTCCTGACGAAAAAAGGAATCTCATTTGATGGGAGATATTCGCATTTAGTGGCTGACCCGTTTTCATTTTTGACGAATGGGACATTCTACAATAGACCTTCATTTTACACCTTAGGTATGTCAAAATACATGACGAGATGGTATGGAATGAAAATCCAAGGATCTGTCACAATGAATACGGTCGCACCTGGCGCAAATTCTCCAGGCAATGATCTATTGACCAAGCCTGAGTGGACGTATCGTTTAATTACAAGCTTTCTATTTTGAAGAACTCGTTATTAATCGGTTTTATTCTCGTCGCAATTTCTTCAGGATTTGACCTTGAAAAGGGTTTTAATCCGCAGACAAAAGAAATTACAACTCGCTTTTTTTCTGATCCACTAATTGATATCCCCACACCCGCATTTCAGAAAAAGAAGGGAGCGAGCACCTATGGTGAAGTCATAGAATTTATTCAGAACACGGTCGAATCACACCGCGAATACGCGGAGTTAGCTTCCTTGGGAACTAGTCAGAAGGGGCTGAATATTCCTATTATTTTTCTTCGAAGTCCCACCGCTAAAAACCCACTGAGAATTTGGTTTCAAGGGGGATTACATGGGGATGAGATAGGGAGTGTTGAGTCTATGCTCTTCCTCCTTCATGAATTACTCACTGACTCTGTTCATTTGCTTGAGCAGGCGGAATTCGCCATTGTGCCAGTAGCTAATCCGGACGGATTTTCAAAGGAAGATAGATTTTCAGCAAATGGACTAGATCTCAATAGAGATCAAACAAAAATGCTCGCGCCCGAGACTGAATTTTTAAAGGATGCATTCCATTCTTTTGCCCCTGAAATAGCTGTTGACTTTCATGAGTATAGACCTTATCGTAAAGATTATGTGAATTATGGAAGAGCTGGAATCACGTCCCCATATGATGCAATGTTTCTGCACACATCTAATGAAAATGTCCCAGAAGATCTTCGAAAGATGATTCATCGGCAATTTGTGCTACCCGCAATGGATAAGATGGAAGAGGCGGGCTATAGAACAAGCGGTTATTTCAGCACCGTAGATATCCAAGGGAAAACGCATTTCCGATTGGGAAGCGCCAGCGCAAGATCAACGTCTACCTCTTATGCGCTAAGTAATACAATATCGTCACTTATTGAGATTAGAGGGGTGGGTATAAGCACCACCTCATTAAAGCGACGAGTGCATTCTGCTTTTTTAATTGGCATGTCATACATCCATGAGGGAATTCGACTTGGTAAGGGTCTCAAAGAATTTTTGCATGAAAGGGCTGCTATAGAAAAGGCTACTGTGTTAGTGAGCTATAATCGACGAATGGACACCTTGCGATTTATTGATCTGGATAAGGTAGAAGTTCAAGATTTCTATTTACCTATTCAGGATCTTAGCCGACAATCAGTTGACATATCACGCGTGCTCCCTCAAGCCTATTTGATTCTTGGGAAAGATATAAAGGAAGTCGAAAGCCGCTTGAATCTATTGAATATCCAATGTTCTCGCAAGCAGCTCTCCGAGCTGCCTATCGAGCGACTTAGAGCTTATGCCGTGGATAATTACAGAATGGATGGTACCCTTTATGAAGGTTCAAAAATGCAGAATTTAACCTGCCATCTAGAGCCACTAGATGCCAAAGAATATTCCGTGAAACAAGAGGTTTTATTTATTCCTGTAGATCAACCAAGAATGGGGCATTTGGTAGAATTATTAGAGCCAGATGCACCAAATAGTTTGTTTTCGTTCAGCATTATTCAATTAACTGCCTCCAAAACCATTAATATTTTACGTTATGAAAAAGGTTAGTAAGAAATTCTTCATGCCTTGCCTATTTGGACTTTACGCATTGACAATTCCCCAAAAATCCGAAGCCCAAAGTAGCAGCCAAGTGGCCTTAGGTTCGGGGTTAACACTAACGTCAGACGATGACGAGTATTCGTTTTCAATTTCTGGAACAGTTCAACCATTTATGTCCATAGCGAGCACTTCATCTAATAGAGATATCGCCCTCTATCCAGGGCTGACCATTATGAGAATTCAGGCTACTGCCTTGTCAGAAAAGGTGACGTTATTCACTCAAATGAATTTCTCAGATGGTTCGCCGTTATTAGATGGTTTTCTGTCTTTTCGAGCCTCAAAACGCACTCGATTTTCGGTGGGTCAGCGCCCTAATGTTGGGAATAATCGCGAGATGCAATTCTATGAAGATCAATTGGCGTTTGTGAATCGCAGCAGTATCAGTACAACGTTCTCCAAATCGGGTAGAGAATTTGGACTTCAGGCTATTCACCATTTTACCCTGGGAAATGTAATTGTAGAGCCGATGTGGTCGGTGACGTCAGGAGATGGTCGCAACTCCTTCGGTATAGATTCGCGAGATGTGGATCTGGGTGGGTTGAAATATGCAGGCCGAATAGATTTGTATCCGCTTGGAGAATTCTCCAAAGGAAATGATGTGGGAACCACAGATCTTGTAGGGGAGGAATCCCTAAAGTTTGTTTTAGGCCTTTCTGGCAGTTATAATCAAGGGGCTTCAGATAGAGTAGGTGAAGGGCATGGCGAAATTTTTTTCTACGACGCCTCAGGGAAACCAGCCTATCCAGATTTTCGTAAATGGAGTGCAGATGTACTTATGAAGTATCGGGGTTTCTCACTATTGACGGAGGTGGTTCAAACGACTGCCACTAATTTGCTTGAACTAAGAACAACCCCCTTGCCAACATCTGCTTTAATGCCCACAATGATAAGTAATTACCTAGTCTTGGGCACAGGCTATCATGCCCTAGCTGAATATCGTAAGGGCGATCACTGGGGCGTCCAAGGGAGGTATTCAATCATATATGCTGAATTTGAGGAAAATGCACAGAGTCTAATTCACACCAATGCAACCTGGACTGGAGGAATCACCTATTATTTAATGGGAAATGATGCAAAGATTCACCTGGAGGTAGGTAAAACTTTAGATGTCCTTCGAACTAGTCAAACGGTTTTGCAAGCGGTCATGCAAATTAGATTCTAAAGGAGTTCAACGTTTTGGTCTAGTTTGAATCATTCAGTTATACCGCTAAAATGTATATGTTCGATTCCTTGTCCATTAAAAAAGCGCTGAAAAAGGATAAAACCGGAGTATCGCTTAAATGATCAGAGAGTGGGTTGTCACGATATTTGAACTCATGAAATTGATCTTAGCTACACAGAATCCCAACAAAGTAAAGGAAATTAAGGCAGCGTTGCCTTCGGACTGGACGGTCACTACGGCGGTGGAAGCAGGAATTCATGAAGAACTTCCAGAAACGGGAGATAGCTTAGAATTTAATGCCTTGCAAAAGGCGGACTATTTGTTCGAAAAATTAGCCGAATCTGCTTTGTCGGATGATTCCGGGTTGGAAGTCAGTGCTCTGAACGGTGCCCCGGGTGTGTATTCAGCGCGATTTGGGGGACCTGAGAAAAAGGATGACGTGAACCGGGCAGCCTTGCTTCGAGCCATGGAAGGAGTTGAAGATCGTCGGGCCCGCTTTCGAACGGTGCTAGCATGGGTCGGCCCGCATGGTAAGGCCACCTTTGAAGGGGAAGTATGGGGTCAGATCCTGCACGAAGAATGCGGCGATGGAGGCTTTGGGTATGATTCTCTCTTCGTTCCCGATGATGGGGATGGACGAAGTTTTGCTGAAATGTCTTTGGATGAAAAGAAATCAATGAGTCATCGTAGTCGAGCGATTCGTGCCTGGCTAAATGCCCTTTGAATGACCCTTCTTTAATCGGCGTGTATTTCAGCTGTATCCTGCGTCTCCAAACTGAAGAAGCTCATGCGTACAGAGCCATATCGCCGTTGGTCAAAGCAGGCCGAATGCTGTAGAAAATCATGGTCGACGCTGTGTTCCAATACGAACAAACCATCATCGGTCATGCGCTCTAGTGCCAAGGCAATGAGGTTGCCGTAGTCCGGATAGTCATAAGGAGGGTCAGCAAAGATGAAATCCCATCGATACATGGTTTTTTTCAAAAAGCGTTCGGCATCGCCTAGGCTCGTTTTGATCGCACTGTAATTTAGCTGTGTCGCGGTTTTGTCTATAAAGCGAAGGCAGTCTCTGAAACTATCGACTGAGGTTATGTCTTCGCATCCCCGGCTAGCCATTTCAAAGCTGATGTTCCCTGTACCGGAATAGAGGTCCAAAGCCCGAACATCGGCCCAATCCAAGTAGTTCTCCACGATGTTGAAAAGACCTTCTTTCGCCATATCGGTGGTTGGTCGGACGGGTAGATTCTTTGGGGCAGCAAGGATTTTGCCGCGATTTTTACCACGAATAATGCGCATCAGCTTTTTGGAAATAAGACGGTCAAGGCGGACCAGGGATGTGAGGCCGTGCTGTCGATTTTTGCAATAAAGGGCCTCAAGGCGTCCCAGCAGGCCTCATCGGAATCCCCCTCCCAAATGAGTGGAACATGCTGGGCAGGGAGAGCACACTGGTCATACATGAGCATGCAGGCATACGCAGCGTCATTTGAACTGGAAATCGGGTATAAGCTGTGGCTGAGCAAGCGTCCATTTTGAATGGCGGCTACTTCGAGTCGATCACCTTGCCGGTGGACGCGTACCGCATCGCGCTTGGCCAAGGGGCTCAGCCATCGTTGCGCATTGAGTGCCATGGTTGGAATGCATTGATCCACCACTCCTTCAGGGAAACGGTAATAAAGATCCATACCACGTTCTAAGGTATAGCAGCTCCAGTGTTGTCCCTCAGGGTCTAAGGGACGAAGCCATGCATTAGGTTCATCGACCCAATCTTTCGGAAACCATGCGGCAAAGGCTTCTTGACCGAAGGCATGCCACGCAGAAAATGAAGATCCAGCCTTTTGAATCCATTCAGCAGTTTCTCTGTGGGATAGGATGATGGAGGGGCCGAGAGGCCGACCATCTGCTGCTCGGACAATAGCCAAGAGCACAGCATCGGCTCCATAGCTCAATAAAACGACAGAATCCTCCGGAGAGGATTCTGTTTTTGGGAAAAATGCCCAAGACGCGGGCCACATATTATTTCCAGTTACCACTCAACGTGGGTTCAGTCAAGGAACCAACAATTAGCGCATCGATGCGTAAATTCTTGATGAATCCCTTGTACTGGTTATAGATATCTCCAAAAAACTTGCTGTTTGGAGCGATGATTTCGAATACCTGAACGCGCACACCGTTTCGGTCGATAAAGCCAGTACCCATATCAAACTCAGCTGTGTCACTCGTGAAAGGAATGTAACGCAATGGGGCGGGATCAAATCCTTCTTCGAACAACTCTGGATTCTTGAGGATTAATTTTTCTTTGGCGGTCGTTTGGCCAATGATTCGATAAATGATGGTATCCTTTAACATATCCGTCTGGTAGACCTTGTTATAGGCCATAAAAGAGGAATCTTTACGCTCAATGATGTTGACTTGGGCGTATTCCAAGAATGGAATCAATTCATCAAAGCTGGCCGCATACTTCCCATATTCCGCCTTAAAGGTTAGCTGTGCCTCGCGAAGTTGCTCCAAGCGATGGGTTACTTCGGTGTAGCGCTTTTCCTTAATGGCGCTGAATTCGATAGGTTCCATGATAATGCGATAGATACGGAAGGCGAGGATCACAGAGATCACACCAAGGGCTATGCGCAAATAAAGAATAGTACGTGCAGTCATGATAAAAAGTTTGCGTGCCAAAACTATGAAATTTTACCTTGTGCCCTTGTACCCGTCCCTGTGAATTCTCAGCCACTTTTTGAAACACTTCTTCAGCGATTTCCTGGAACGCCCACGGCGGACCAAGAAGCGGCTATGCACGGCCTTGTCCAATATCTCTTGGAACCCGCTGAGGAGCGCCTTTTCATCCTCAAAGGGTATGCAGGAACAGGCAAGACCACCCTCATGCGAACCTTAGCTTCTTCTCTCCAGGGGCTCAACATGCGCCCAGTGCTGGCCGCCCCCACGGGGCGAGCGGCTAAGGTGCTTCAGGGTCAAATGAAGCGACGAGCCTTCACTCTGCATCGCTTGCTATATCTCACAGTCAGGGATCCTGCGGGAGGGTTCAAGCGGATTAAGCGCCCAAATAAAGGGAGCTTGCAAGTCTTTATTGTCGACGAAGCGTCCATGCTCGGAGACCTGGGAGAGGCTCGGGAGCTCTTCATGGATTTGCTTCATTTCGTGCAGCAAGGGGAAGATTGCCGATTAATTCTCGTGGGCGATGAGGCCCAGTTGCCTCCCGTGGGGCAGTCTTTTTCACCCGCGTTGATTCCACGGCATATTCGTGATCATTATTTCTGGAGAATCCGTGGAGCGGCACTTTTTGAGGTCATGCGTCAAATGGCCCATTCTCAAATCTTGAACAATGCAACGGCGCTGCGCACTAGCCTTCTTGATGCAAGCCCCCAGTTTCCAAAACTTAGGGTAGGAATCGAAGTCCGTCGATTGGGGGATGCCCAAGAAGTATTTGAAGCGCTGGAGACAGTCTTTGCTGGCGCAGATCCTGATGCTGTAGTGTTGACGCGCTCCAACAAGCGCGCCGTTGCCTACAACCGTCAGATTAGGGCTCGACTGCTCTGGCGTGAGGATGTATTAAATGCCGGTGATGTCGTCATGGTGGTTCAAAACAATGAACGATGGATTGATCCAGAGGATTCGGCCGGGTTTATTGCCAATGGGGATTTATTTGAGGTGCTTTCCTGGCGCAATGAGGAGGAGCGTTTTGGTCTGCGGTTCGCCGATGCTAGTTTACGTTGGCTCGACAGAGAGGACGCCCCACAGGTGGAAGCGAAAATCATGCTGGATGCGCTGGATGCTGAATCGGCTCGGCTCCCAGAGACCAAAATGAAAACACTAGTGCAAGGTGCTCGGGAAGAGGCCGCCCACCTACCTAAATCCCAACGAGCCGAATTTCTCCGAGAACACCCCTATGTTCAGGCCTTACAGCTCAAATTTGGCTATGCCCTCACAGGGCATAAAGCGCAAGGAGGTCAATGGAAAGAGGTTTTCATTGAATGGCCATACGCCCCAGAGATCAACGATGCAGAGTTCATTCGATGGATGTATACGGCCTTTACGCGCGCCCAGGATCGACTCTATTTGATTGGATTTCCGGAATCTACCTTTGCTGGAGAATGAGCTGGCATTTATTTTTTGATCTGGATAGGACCCTTTGGCACCACGAACGAAATACAGAGGAGGTACTCCATGAATTTTGCCGAGAATTCCCAGACTTACATGCGGTGGACCCGAGAGAATTTACAGCAGCATACCAGAGAGTAAACGATGGATTGTGGGAGATCATCCAATCGGCGGGATATTCCGTGGACTATGTTCGGAAGCGTCGGTTTCCGCAGCTATTGGAGGCCATGGTGCCTAGCCTTTCCGCAAAAGTCCGGCGGGAACTTGGCCTGACCTTGGAAGCTGCATTTGCGGACCGAACCCCAGATCGTGCGCATCATTATGAGGGCATGATCCCTGTTTTACTTAATCTCGTTCAGCAGGGGTATGTGCTGCATATCTTGACCAATGGCGTCTTGGGCTCGCAATCGCGCAAAATTGCGGCCATGGGTCTAAGTGATGTTTTTGTGACACACAGCACATCGGATCTCGCCAAGGCGTATAAACCAGATCGAGCGATTTTTACCTATGCCATGCGTGTGGCCGGCTGTCGCCCAGAGCAATCCGTCATGATAGGGGATTCTGTACTTCGAGATATTGTAGGGGGTCAAAAAGCAGGAATGAAAACACTTTGGTTTTGTGCGCCCGATGCATTGAAGCCCGACGCTGAGGGAAAAGCAGATGGCATTTTCTCTAATTACAAGCACTTGCCGGAGGCGCTCTGCCTCATTAACTGTCCTCCTTTCTCTTCGACGTCCTGAGCGATTTGCATTCGCTTTAGGCCACGCCGACGGCAGCCTTCGGCCCGTATCTTTGTGACTTAAGGCTCAAATCTATGGTGAACGCGACCCCATACGTTCCAAAAAACAGCATTCGTATCGTCACAGCGGCTTCGCTTTTTGACGGGCACGATGCCAGTATCAACATTATGCGCCGCATTTTGCAATCAAGCGGAGCAGAGGTGATTCACCTCGGTCATGACCGAAGCGTGGAGGAAGTGGTAAATACCGCCATTCAAGAAGATGCGAATGCGATAGCCATGACATCCTACCAGGGAGGTCACATGGAATATTTTAAATACATGTGCGACTTGCTCCAAGAAAGAGGAGCGGGTCATATTCGAATCTTTGGAGGGGGTGGAGGCACCATCCTTCCTGCTGAAATCGCTGAACTTCAAGGCTATGGTATTGCGCGTATCTACCATCCAGACGATGGCCGTGCCCTAGGGCTTCAAGGCATGATCAATGACTTGTTGGAGCAATGTGATTTTCCCATTGGAGAGCAGGTAGAAGGAGCGGTTCAAGGGGCCTTGCAGGGGGAGGCTCGGCATATGGCCCGTTTAATCAGCTGCGCGGAGAACTTCCCCGAGCGCTATGCCCAAGAACTTCCGGCGATAGAAAAAGCCTTGGCCGGGAAGGATAAAACTCCCGTTCTGGGCATCACCGGCACCGGTGGGTCAGGCAAAAGCTCCTTAGTGGATGAATTGGTGCGCCGCTTCTTATTGGATTGTCCAGATAAACGCTTGGGCATCATCTCCGTGGATCCTTCCAAGCGCAAAACTGGAGGAGCATTACTAGGCGATCGCATTCGGATGAATGCCATTCAGCACCCCAATGTCTATATGCGATCCTTAGCTACACGTCAAAGTAACTTGGCATTGAGTAAGCATGTGGCTGAGGCCTTGCGGATTCTGCAGGCGGCGGCGTTTGACCTCATCATTCTCGAAACTTCAGGTATCGGTCAATCGGATACCGAAATTTTAGATCATAGTGACGTCTCCTTGTATGTCATGACGCCGGAGTACGGCGCGGCGACTCAGCTGGAGAAGATTGATATGTTGGACTTTGCCGACCTGATTTCCCTGAATAAATTTGATAAGCGTGGCGCATTAGACGCCTTGCGGGATGTGAAAAAGCAGGTCCAGCGGAACCACAATCGCTGGGAAGAGAATGTCGAGGATATGCCAGTTTTTGGCACCATGGCCTCACAATTTAATGACCCCGGGACAAACCGTCTATTCCGCGCTGTCATGGAGGCGATGGTGAATAAAGCAGGTGCCAGTCATCTGAAAGTCAAGACTGAACGTTCCGAAGGGCAGAGTGAAAAAATGTACATCATTCCGCCGGCTCGAACACGTTACCTCAGTGAAATTTCAGAGAGTCTTCGGGGCTACAAAGCGTGGGTGTTTCAGCAAGCGGAGGTGGCGGATCAACTGTACAGTCTGCAGCGCAGCATAGATACCCTTAAGGATTCCTCCTTGGAGGACAAGGATCGCCTCATTAAGGGGATTCAAGAAGCATTTGCTGGCAAGAAAAGAGATTTGGACCCCTATAATTGGGACATGATTGAAGGCTGGCCTGCCCTCCGGGAACGCTTGAAGGCGCCGAACTATGTCTATCAAGTGCGTGGCAAAGACATCAAAGTACCAACGCACTCTACCTCCTTGTCGGGTTCATCCATCCCGAAGGTGGTCACCCCTCAGTACCGATCATGGGGAGACATCCTGCGTTGGCTTTTGGAAGAAAACGTCCCTGGAGCATTCCCTTATACGGCTGGAATTTATCCATTCAAGCGTACGGCCGAGGATCCTACCCGCATGTTTGCTGGCGAGGGAGGTCCTGAACGCACGAATAAGCGATTTCACTACGTTTCGCTTGGCATGCCTGCGAAGCGATTGAGCACGGCCTTTGACTCCGTGACTCTCTATGGCCATGATCCGGGCCGACGCCCAGATATCTACGGTAAAATTGGCAATGCGGGGGTGAGTATTTGCTGCTTGGATGACGCCAAAAAACTTTATAGTGGATTTGATCTATGCGATCCGACCACATCCGTATCGATGACCATCAATGGTCCGGCACCTATGTTGCTTGGCTTCTTTTTGAACGCCGCAGTGGACCAGCAATGCGAAAAGTATATTGTTGCCAACCAGCTTGAAGCCAAAGTAGAAGCGGTAAAAAAAGCGAAATACGACAAGCAAGATTTGCCTCGCCCGGCCTATCATGGGGCACTGCCCGAAGGAAACAACGGCCTTGGCCTTATGCTATTAGGCGTCACAGGCGACGAAGTCCTTCCAGCAGATGTGTACGACAAAATCAAGGCGGATGCGCTCAGTACGACCCGTGGCACGGTTCAGGCGGATATTCTCAAGGAAGACCAGGCGCAGAATACCTGCATTTTTTCGACAGAATACGCACTCCGTTTAATGGGGGATGTGCAGTCCTATTTTATCGACCAAAAGGTGCGCAACTTCTATTCCGTGTCTATTTCGGGATACCACATTGCCGAAGCGGGTGCAAATCCAATCACACAGTTAGCCTTTACCCTCGCCAACGGCTTCACATACGTGGAGTATTACTTGAGCCGCGGTATGGATATCAATGCTTTTGGCCCCAACTTGAGTTTCTTCTTCTCTAATGGTATCGACCCAGAATATGCCGTCATAGGGCGCGTTGCGCGCCGAATTTGGGCCAAGGCCATGAAAACGAAATACGGAGCGGACACACGCGCCCAAATGCTGAAGTACCATATTCAAACCTCTGGCCGCTCATTGCATGCTCAAGAGATTGACTTCAACGACATACGAACCACGCTGCAGGCCCTATATGCCATCTACGACAACTGCAACTCGCTTCACACGAATGCCTACGACGAAGCCATTACCACCCCAACGGAAGAGTCTGTCCGCCGGGCGATGGCCATCCAGTTAATCATCAATAAGGAGTTGGGCTTAGCCAAAAATGAAAACCCGATCCAAGGGGCATTTATTATAGAGGAGCTCACGGAGTTGGTCGAAGCAGCAGTTTTGATCGAATTTGATCGAATTACCGAGCGCGGCGGCGTCCTTGGAGCTATGGAAACCATGTACCAACGCGGCAAGATCCAAGAGGAGTCCATGCACTATGAAATGCTTAAACACACTGGCGAATATCCCATCATTGGTGTGAATACATTCTTGAATTCTAAGGGCTCGCCTACGTTGATTCCTGGTGAGGTTATCCGTGCCACCGGAGAAGAGAAGGAGGAGCAAATTGCCTCAGTGAACGCACTTCGGTTAGCGTCCGGAACTAAGGCAGCCTCTGCGCTCGATGCTATTCGATCGGCCGCTTTGACCGGCGGAAATGTCTTCGAGGCCTTGATGGATGCATCCAAAGTATGCTCTCTTGGTCAAATGACAGAAGCAATGTTTGCTGTGGGCGGTCAGTACCGCCGAAATATGTAAGGTCTAGTTCGACGTCGCCTCGATACGCTCCCAGACATAAGGCACCTCCTGGTTCATGAGGTCCACCTTTTGGAGGACCCATTGACCTTTGAGTTTTTTGTAGGCAAGCGTCCCAACATTGTTGTCATTGCGGTACAGGTAGATGCGCTCTTTGGCCGTCTTTTGGGCCAAATAATAACTCGCCACACTGATACTTCCTTTGGGTGGTTGCACCATGGTGAGAAGATGCTCTTGGCCCACTTTGAGGCTCCAAATGTCGTCCACCACAATAGGATACTGGGTGGCCATGACGGGGTGGTAGAGGAGGCCAGCAGGGAGGGAGATCGTCTCGGACGCTTCGCCGAGCGCAAAACCTTGAAAAACTTCCATTAGGCCATCTTTAAAGTTCACGGAATAGGAGGGACTAGACGGATTAAAAAGTTGATAGAATTCAATATGCCCATCCTTGAGTGAGAAAAAGGTGAGCTGTCGGATGCCGTCTCCTCGGCCAGGCACTTCAAGAATTTGACCAAATTGGCCCGTTGAAGTGGCCCCTTTGAGCGTGAGAATGGAAAAGGCTTCATGCTGCACCAACTGGGGGTTATTGGCAAACTGATAACTGGCCGAATACAGCCAGCGCGGTTGGCAACTGACCAACGTCAATAGACCTACTCCTACGATGCATTTGTGGATAACTCCCATGGTCCCAAGTTCGGCAATTCTCTGCGGGCTTGGTACCTTTAAGGCATGAAAATTATTTCCTGGAATGTGAATGGAATTCGGGCAACGGCCGGCAAAGGGCTCCTGGATCAATTGGCCGCATGGGATGCGGATGTTGTATGTTTTCAAGAAACTAAAGCAACCGAAGAGCAGGTGGCGGAAGTGCTTTTTGGTACAGGCTATCATGTGTACGCCCATTCCGCAGAAAAGAAAGGCTACAGTGGCACCGCTTTGATTTCAAAAGAGGCTCCCTTGAGCGTAAAGGTGGGTGTGGGCATCCCTGAACACGACGGTGAGGGTCGCCTGATCGTGGCAGAATACACCGACTTCTACGTGGCCACGGCCTATGTGCCCAATTCAAAAGGCGATTTGAGTAGAATCCCCAACCGTCAAGCCTGGGACCGGGACATCGCGGACTTACTGGCCGACTACGACCAAAAGAAACCTATCGTCTACTGCGGTGACCTTAACGTGGCACATCATGATATTGATCTTTCTAATCCCAAGTCCAATTACAATAAAACGCCTGGCTATACGCAAGCCGAAATTGATGGCATGGACTACTTACTTAGCAAAGGTTTTGTGGACTCTTGGCGGGCACAGCACCCCGACATGGTAAAATTCTCCTGGTGGAGTGTGCGTACTGGTGCGCGCGCAAAAAATATCGGATGGCGTTTGGACTACCACGTGGTCTCCCTGCGACTCATGGCCAAGGTGACCCATACCGACATCCTCACGGATGAATACGGAAGCGACCATTGTCCGGTATTGATTGAGATCGGAAATTAGGAGGTTTTGGGTTGAAGGGTTGAAGAGTTGAAGGGTTGAAGGGTTGAAGAGTTGAAGGGTTGAAGGGTTAACGTGGCGGGCAAGTTCTCTTTGCCCCTTGAACCACTAAATCCTTTTACTTCGGTCTGTTTAACTAAAGGTCCTTTTCACTAACTTTGCACCCCTAATTTCATAAACTATGAATCAGTACGAAACCGTTTTCATCCTAAATCCCGTCTTGTCTGAAGAGCAGACAAGGGAAGCGGTTGATAAGTACACCGGCTACCTACAATCGAATGGTGCCGAGCTTATCAACGTCGAAAAGTGGGGCCTCCGCAAGTTGGCTTACCCCATCGACAAAAAGAAGAGTGGGTTCTATAACCTCCTCGAATTCAAAGCTCCAGCTCCCGTCATTGCTACTCTTGAAGTAGAAATGAAGCGTGACGAGCGCATCTTGCGCTTCCTCACTGTGACGTTGGACAAGCACGGCGTTGAGTATGCTGCCAAGCGTCGCGCCAAAGTTAAAAACGCTTAATCCTTACAGAAATGAGCACTTTGGAAACCACCGCTGGCAATCAATCAGAGATCCGCTACCTCCAGCCGATCGCTATTGACGCTACCAACACCAAGAAGTATTGCCGCTTCAAAAAATACGGCATTAAGCACATCGACCACAAGGATCCGGATTTCTTGTTGCGTTTTGTGAACGAGCAGGGTAAGATTTTACCTCGTCGACTCACAGGTACTTCCTTGAAGTATCAGCGTAAGTTGGCCCAGGCCATCAAGCGCGCTCGCCACTTGGGACTTATGCCTTACGTAGCCGACAACCTCAAATAAGCAGCGCCATGGAAGTTATTTTAAAATCTGACGTTGAAAACCTTGGTTACAAGGATGATATGGTCACCGTTAAGAACGGTTATGGCCTCAACTACTTGATCCCAAAGGGCTTTGCTGCCTTGGCTACGCCTTCAGCAAAGAAAATGTTGGCGGAAGACCTCCGACAGCGTGCACACAAAGAAGCGAAGGTTGTCGAAGCTGCGAACAAAACAGCTGAGGCCTTGAATCGCGTTGATTTGAAACTCACAGCCAAGTCTGGTAAGGGTGGAAAATTGTTCGGTGCTATTACCAATGCCAGTGTGGCAGAGGAATTGAATGGTATGGGTCACGTGATCGATAAGAAGTTCATTCAAATTGCTGGAGGAACAATCAAGGCGGCTGGCAAATACGGCGCTAAGATTCGCCTTCACCGCGATGTAGTCATTGACTTCAACTTTGAAGTAATCGGCGACGAGAAATAAATTCTCTTCGCAGAGTTAAAGAAAACCCCGTCCTTCCGACGGGGTTTTTTACTTTTAAGGAATGAAGGAAAGCAGTTCCGCATCCCCCGTAAATTATTGGGCCCTGGGCCTTGGCGCCTTGGTCGCGGCATTGCCTATGTTTGGAACCTTTGCGGAACTTGGCGATCCCGGGCATTGGCCCTTACAGTTTGGGTTTTCCATTATCGGTGTGGCCATGGTTTTGAAGGCCTGGGCCTCGGCTAGTTCTGATTCCTATCGTATCTCGGGGCCGGTATTGCTTTGGATCACCTTAGTCCTTTGGTCCTGGGCGGCACCTTGGGTAACGGAAATGTATTCAGTGGCTGAATGGAAGTACAGTTCAGGACGGTTCACTGGCTATGCAGGCTTCCTTCTTTTAGGCGCTTTGTGGGCTTCGCGGGAATCGAACATGTATGAGCACTTTAGGACCTTTGTACTCGGCTTTGGCGCCATGTTGAGTGTGCACTTCATGTTCAATTTTTTGCTGCAAGGCGCAGAAGCCTTGGAGGACCCCTATTTGAATCCGGGATTGATGGGTCATAAGAATTTCACAGCTAGCGCCATCGCGCTAACTTTACCTGTGGTGATCCTTGGTCGCTCCCGCGGTCAATGGCCTAACTACTTGGCAGACGCAGCTTTGTGGCTTGGGGTCTTGTCCATTCTTCTCGCTCAAACGCGAAGCATTTGGCTGGGTGGAGCCTTAGCTCTCGTAGTCGGTCTTGCACTCGGTTGGCGCCCCGCTAAAAGTGTGCGGTACGCCTTGCTTGCAGGGGGCGCTATTGCGGGATTGCTCGCCTTTTCTGGCCCGGTCCAAAAGCGACTCATGAATCCCGCCAACTTAGAAATTCGACAAATTTTTTGGGACCACTCATTTCAAATGCATTCCGAAAACCCCATCGCCGGAGTCGGCCCTGGCCAATGGCGAATTCACTTCCCCAAGTATGGTCTAAGCGGAATGAACCCTAGTGTCGCCGAAGGCATCACCTCTGAGGTCCGTCCGCATAATGACTTCATTTGGGTTCTTTCCGAATTGGGATACGTGGGTTTCTTTTTATTTCTGGCCTTCTTTATTTTGGCTTTAAGGCAAGCGATTCAATCCTACCATTCGGCGAGATCAAGCGTGGAGGAGTCCACCTGGATAGCTATTCTGATTCTGGTCCTTGTCTATGCTACGTTTGAATTCCCCCTCGAACGCGCCGCTTTCTGGGTCCCTTTCAGTGTTTTGGTCGGAATCCGAAGCCATGGGGGCATTCGCGTTCCGCGAACTATTTTCCTTGGCATTGCTGCGCTGTCACTGGGCATATCTAGCGGTTTTGCATGGCAAGCGATTCAAGCGGATAGGGACAATCAAATTGTGCTTGAGCAGAACAGTCGAAAAGATGCACGCGGGATCGTACAATCGGCGACGGATGCGGTTTCCTCATGGAATGAATTGGATCGATTCAGCAACCCCATCATCTACTTTGCCGGGATGGGTAGCCTATTCGGTGAGGCCCAAAGCCTTGGACCTAATGCTACCTATGGTCCACAAAATTTTAAACTAGCAGAAGGCTACTTTAACGAGGCTTTGGCGTTGCACCCCTTCCACGTCGTTACGCTCTACCAAAAGGCTAATATGTTCCGATATCGTCAACAATTGAAGGAGGCGAAGGAGACCTATGAACAGTTGCTATCAGTTTCACCTAGACACCCTGGCGGTCAAGTGAATTATGCTCAAACGCTTCTTGCCTTAAATCAGCCAGAAAGTGCTTCACGGGTCTTAATAGCCGCTTTTTTAACGAATGATTACTATGCCAACCCTGACTATCAGCGCACGGTTATCCTGTCTTTGAGAGCTATGCCTGAATCCGTTCGTCATGAAGGCCTCAAGACCTTTGTTGCGTTGCGAAGCCAATTGGATGACGCAGGTCTTTTTCAAGCATTTCAATCGTTTAAACTGCAGCGTATGCAGCAAGAGAAGGCGACGCACTAACTACCTTTGAGTCATGGCGCATATCGATCCTCCATTGAAGTATCACCCCCATGATGAATCCCAATTGCATGCAAGCCCAAGCGGATGGCTTGGGAGATTCCGGGCCTATATCACGGAGTTTGTTTACGGAGGCATTGATGGGGCGGTAACCACCTTTGCGGTGGTTGCCGGTGCAGCTGGTGCGGGACTTGGTACAACAACAACGATCATTCTCGGCTTTGCTAATTTGATTGCCGATGGGTTTTCCATGGCTGTAGGGGCCTATTTATCGGCCAAGACAGATAAGGAAACATATGATCGGGCCCTGGCACAAGAATATTGGGAGGTGGATCACTTGCCCGAAGTCGAGCGTGAAGAAATCAGAGAAATATATGCATCCAAGGGCTTTGAAGGAGAATTATTGGAGCAAGTTGTCGATGTCATCTGCGCCGACAAGGACCGCTGGGTGGACGAGATGATGAAATCGGAACTCGAACTCTTTCCAGAGGAAAAGAAGCCAATCACGACCGCGTGGATGACCTTCTTGAGCTTTAATCTCGTAGGGTTTGTGCCTTTGTATGTCTATTTATTGCATCCATTTTCGTGGGTTTCTAAGTATACAGACAATGAGCTTTTTACGGCTTCAGCCATTTCCACAGGGCTTGCCTTCGTGGGAATAGGGGTTCTCAAGGCCCGAGTCAATTCACGCCCCATCTGGCGGAGCGTCTCCGAAACAGTCTTGCTGGGAGCCATAGCAGCTTTACTAGCCTATGCGGCAGGGGATCTCCTAGAACAATGGTTACGATAAGTTTTTATGTGGACTGAAAAACAAAAAACAAGGGGGGCTATTGGGCTACTCATTCTCCTACATCTCGTGGGCTTTGTAGGATGGCATACCACCTATGCGCCTATGATTTCGTTACTTACACCGATTCATTTACTAATCTCATTTTGGCTGTTGCTGGCCTTTGCTAGTGGCGGACAGGAGCTCAAGATGCGTTTGCTCATGGTGTATCTGTTGGGTTTGGGCGTTGAAATTCTTGGGGTTTCAACGGGCTACCCTTTCGGGAGATACGTTTACCTCGAGGGACTCGGGCCGAGTATTTTGGAGACGCCATGGATGATTGGGGTCAATTGGGCGATGCTCAGTCTTGCGATTGGTCAGTGGGTATTCCATTACTTACCTGAATTACTGCCATGGCAGCGGAATACGGTGACGGCCCTGCTGATGGTGCTAGTGGATTTCATCATTGAGCCGGTGGCCCCGAGTTTGCGCTTGTGGCTTTTTGCCGGCACCGCGGGTTGGATGAACTATGTTTCGTGGTTTGTTCTATCGTGGGTGATGCAGTGTATCCTTGGGAGGTCAAAAGATCAGCACAATCCCTTGGCGTTGCCTATGATCCTCTGTCAAGTGATTTTCTTTGCCGGATTTCATCTTTGGCCTGCCGCCTAATTCCCTGTTCCGTAGATTTGAGCCATGGATGCGACCCCCTATATTGTTTCGGCCCGGAAATACCGCCCAAAAGATTTTGAGGCTGTCGTTGGTCAGTCGCATGTCACCGAAACATTGGAGCATGAAGTGGCCAGTGGGCACTTGGCTCAAGCCTTACTTTTTTGTGGTCCAAGGGGGGTGGGAAAAACGACCTGTGCTCGGATTTTAGCCCGGCGAATCAATGAGGTCCACACGGGTCCGGATGCAGATTATAGCCTAAATATTTTTGAATTAGACGCGGCATCCAACAACTCGGTAGATGACATCCGACAATTGATCGATCAAGTGCGTTTCGCTCCTCAAGTGGGTCGTTTTAAGGTCTACATCATCGATGAGGTGCACATGCTTTCACAAGCCGCATTTAATGCCTTTTTGAAGACCCTCGAAGAGCCTCCGGCGCATGCAATTTTCATCCTTGCGACAACGGAAAAGCACAAAGTTCTTCCGACCATCCTATCCCGTTGCCAAATATTTGATTTTAAGCGGATTGCATTGCAAGATATCGCGAGTCATTTGCAGTTTGTAGCCGAAAAGGAAGGGATCCAAGCGGAAGAGGAGGCTTTGCATGCCATTGCCGAGAAAGCGGATGGGGCTTTGCGCGATTCACTGTCCATATTTGACCGGGTAGCGGCTTTCGCACGTGGTGGGAAGGTGACGTATGACCTCGTTCGAGAAAATTTGCAACTGCTTGATCGTTCTGTTTTTTTCCAAAGTTTGGAGCACATGCTATCGGGAGGACATACCGCCTTATTGCTCCAAGTGAATGAAGTCTTGGATCGCGGCTTTGACTTACACCGTTATGTTGGCGGTTTAGCAAGTCATGTGCGAGATGTCCTGCTGGCCAAGCACGAGGAGACCGTTGTGTTAATGGATGTTCCAGATGCTGTCAAAGAAAAGTACCGCGAGCAAGCCCAATTAGCCTCTCCAGCCTTTTTAGCGCAAGCCTTAAAGCAACTATCGCTCTGTGATTTATCCTACCGAGCGAGTTCTAATCCTCGCCTTTTGGTGGAAATCGCCCTGATGGAGCTTGCAGGATTTGGCCAAGGCCAAGGAGACGTACTTGAAAAAAAAAAGCCTGAACCCCTCGACGTAGCGTCATCCTCAAAGAAGGCAGCTAAGGAGCAGCCCGTAAAAAGCGCTGTGCAAGTTACCGCCGGGACAATTCCCAAATTGATCGATGAGCCTAGACAGAGCGAATCGCGATACTCCCTCCAGGCTAGACCGAAGGCATCCACTTCTTCTGCAACGGAACATGATACCACTCAAGAGTCTACGGCTTTAATACTTGAAGAGCCTGCTCAATCGACGGATAGTTTCTCCGGCATACAGCCGGGCAAATTGTCTGAGGCCTTCGACGTGCCCGATACTCTTGTCGTGGCAGCAGATTTGAACACTTCGAAGTCGGATTCGCCCGAAGCGTTGAGCGAAATTCCAGTCATTTCCCCCCGAGCCCATGCGGAGGGGATGCCCGCCGCCGAGGAAGTCGGTCGAAAGCGGCGAAGTACGTTTTCGCTCAAAGCTAATTTGCGTCCAGGAGGACAGCATTTCGGCGACGAAGGCCAAGAGATGGCTCAGTTGCTTAAGCCTGAGGTTAAACGACTTGCTCCGTTTAGCCAGATCGCCTTGGAGGCTGCGTGGTTAGATGCCGTCAAAAAAATGGAAGACCGCCCGGTCATTCATTCGGTAATAGCAAAGACGACTCCAGTATTGGAAGATGATTTTAGAGTCCGTGTTTCGGTGGAAAATCGTGTACAATCTGATTATCTCGAAGGGGTTCGGGATGAACTGCTGGGAGACCTGCGTGCGATGCTCGAGAATGATGCCCTTCGACTCATCACGGTGGTAGAAGAGGGGGCTAGCAATGCAAAAATCGTGTATACCCCGGAGGAGCGATTTCAGTTTTTATTAGATAAAAACCCATATTTAGCCGAATTCAGAAGAGAATTTAAGCTGGATTTAGAGTAAATTTGATATTCTTTCAAAATTCGGCGGAAAAAGCTGAGAAATACGATTTATGGATAAGATTAAAGTAGCAAACCCTGTCGTCGAGCTGGATGGCGACGAAATGACCCGAATCATTTGGTCATTTATCAAAGATAAACTCATTCTCCCCTATGTGGATTTGGATATCAAATACTACGATTTGGGAATGGAACACCGCGATGCCACGGATGATCAAGTGACGATTGATGCAGCCGAAGCCATCAAAAAATACAATGTCGGCATCAAGTGCGCCACGATCACCCCAGATGAAGGGCGGGTAGAGGAATTCAACCTCAAGAAAATGTGGCGGAGCCCAAACGGTACGATCAGGAATATTCTAGGCGGAACAGTTTTCCGCGAGCCGATTATTTGCACTAACGTTCCTCGATTGGTGACTACATGGAACAAGCCCATTGTCATAGGTCGTCATGCATTCGGTGATCAATACCGTGCGACAGACACCGTTATTACAGGCAAGGGCAAGTTGACAATGACCTTCACCCCGGAAGATGGTTCGGAGCCTCAGTCCTTTGATGTCTACGACTTCCAAGGCGGCGGCGTGGCGATGAGCATGTACAACACCGATGAGTCGATTTATGGTTTTGCGCGTTCATGCATGAACCTGGCCATGCAAAAGAAATGGCCCCTGTACTTATCTACTAAGAATACGATTCTTAAAAAGTATGATGGTCGATTCAAGGATATTTTCCAAGAAGTCTATGAGGCTGAATTTGCTGAATCCTTCCAAACCGCGGGCATAACCTATGAGCATCGTTTGATCGATGATATGGTCGCTTCCGCATTGAAGTGGGAAGGTGGTTTCATTTGGGCTTGTAAGAACTACGACGGGGATGTGCAATCTGATACGGTGGCGCAAGGATTTGGATCCTTGGGTTTGATGACGTCGGTCTTGGTTACACCCGATGGGAAAACCCTGGAAGCCGAAGCAGCGCACGGTACGGTGACACGCCATTACCGTCAGCATCAGCAAGGGAATCAAACCAGTACAAACCCAATTGCCTCCATTTTTGCTTGGACTCGTGGCTTGGCTCACCGGGGAAAGTTGGATGGAAACGACGCCTTGGTGCATTTTGCCAACACCCTCGAGACGGTGTGCGTGGACGTGGTAGAATCAGGTAAGATGACCAAAGATTTGGCCATTTGCATTCACGGCAATGCCGTACAACATGGTAGCCACTATCTCTATACCCAAGAGTTCTTGGATGCGATTGACCAAGAGCTTCATGCACGCTTGAACTGAGCCTGACTCAAAACCCAAAGAAGCAAAAAGCCCGCTATGAAGCGGGCTTTTTTATTTGCTGCTTTGCCACGAAACCTTTTAACCCTTCAATCCTCAAGCAATTCCATGCCCGCGACTCGCTTGAAGTACGGCGAACCAATCTTCCATGGGGAACTCAAAATCCAGGGAAGCGACCGCTCTTTTTAGCCTTTCTACTTTTCCGCTTCCAAGGATGATACATGGTTTTGATGGAAGGCACCTAATCCAGGCATAGGCCAGGGCATCTATGGGCAGGTCGTAGGTGCCTGAGAGGCGTTGAAATAAATCCGCCACTGCTCGGTCGCGCTCGGTCTTCGGTGCAAACAGACGACCGCCGCCTAAAGGAGACCAAGCCATGGGGGAGTAATCGTGCAAAAGGGCGTGGTCTTGTCCGCCGTCAAAAAGATAGTCTACGTGAAGGGGTGAGATCTGCACTTGGTTGGTCACCAAGGGCTGCTCGCAAACACCCTGAAGCGCATCAAACTGCCCAGTAGTGTAATTGGACACGCCAAAGTTGACCACCTTGCCGGCCAATTTGAGATCGGAAAAAGCGCGGGCCACTTCGTCGGGCTGAAGTAAAGGAGAGGGGCGATGGAGTAGGAGTACATCCAGTTTTTCGGCGTGAAGACGCTTTAAGCTGTTCTCTGCGCTTTGCACAATATGGGCATAGCTGTAGTCATAGTGCTTGATGGTGCGATCGGGCGCAGAGGCAGAAAGGAGTTTAATGCCGCATTTGCTGACTAGCTGGACTTTTTGACGCGTCGCCGATGATAGTTGCGCAAATCCCTGCCCAAAAGCAGCTTCGCAACGGTAATCTCCATAAATGTCTGCGTGGTCAATGGTGTATATACCCATGTCGAGGGAGGCCTCCACGAGCGCGGCAATTTCTGTAGGCTGAAGATCCCACTCCATCAAGCGCCAATAGCCATGGGAAAAAGGAGAAAATGGCTTCATACAGGGATTTTAAAATAAGTTAGTACCCGAAGGGTTTGGGTTTTTAATGATGGCTTGGCTCGAGCGTAGGCGTCGCGGGCAGCAGTCCAACGACCCACTTTATGGTGCGTACGTCCCACTTGGCGCCAGATTTCGGCTTCGGCCTCTTTGCGGTCCGAGACTTGGATCCAGCCGCGTGTCACAAATTCATCCAAGCGAGCGAGCACCTTTTCAGCGTGGGCCTCAACGTCCTTGGTCATGCCCACATTGGTTCGGTAGCGTGTCCAGGGCGTGGTGGACCATTGCTCGGGACGGTGGCCAGCTTGCCAAAGCCGCATCCATAGTTCGATGTCTTCGACCAGGTCGCGGGATTCGCTCCAACCTCCCATCTCATCCAAAGTCTGTCGACGTAGCAAGCTACCCGATGGCGCCAACGGCAAGCGTTTGGTCACGAGGTCAGCCGCCTGAAGAATCCGGTCGGTTTGGCGCAGCCGTTTATGCTTTCCATCCCATTCTGTATACGGATGCCAAAGCCAAGTAGGTTGGGGGGCTAGCTGCTTTAAGGCTGGGGTTAGGGCGCTGTGCCAACCATCTTCCAGGACATCATCGGCATCCAAGAAGAGGATCCACTCTGACGTGGCTGCACGCCAACCCGTGTTGCGGGTGGCCCCAAGCCCCTGGTTGACCGCATGCATCAGCACGGTTCGGTTGGAAGCGTCCTCCGCTTGCCAAGCTTGCAACAAGGCCGCGGTGCCATCGGTCGAGGCGTCGTCTACGGCAATAGCCTGTACCCCCGCAGGCAGGCAGGCCAATGTTTCGGGTAAATAAGCCGCTGCCTCGTAACAGGGAACGATTACCGTGAAATCTGCCGCAGAACTCATGTCGCGCGAGGCATAAAGTGACGGGGAAAAAAGCGATGCAACACACGGCGCAGGGGTTCTTTGACCCTCAAGGCTTCTAGGATGAGAACGGCCAAACGCACCAAGCCTTCGAAGGGTATGTGTAGTAAGACCAATGGGTGTAGGACTAAAAATCGCTTGAAAAGTGCGCCATTCACGGCAATGTTTTCCTTAAGTCCAGCGCCCCGCCACGTTTGGCGATACAACGAGTGGGTCCACCATGCGGCTACATTGCGGTAGGCCTTACGGATGATCCAGGTCTCGGGGGAATGCGCGGAACGGATGTAGTCTACGATGGCCAGGAGCTCGCGGTACACCTTGCCATTGGCATTGGCGCGTTGACGCTGTGTGACGGCATGCAATCGAAAGTAGTTGAGGATTTCCGGCGTGTAGACAATATCCCCATCTTCGAGCATTCGGATATAGAACATCCAGTCACCGTTCAATTTGGCGGTGGGATCCGCGCCTCCAATCGCATGAAATCGATCGGCCCGCAGCAAAGCCCCGGAGGCATTGGGTACGACATTGTGCAGGATCATAAAATTTTCAATTTCATGTAGCCCCTGGTTGACGTAGGACTTTGACCAGCGATCGCCCCCAAAAATATACTGGTAATGCACGTCAAAGCTATGCAAATGCTCACTTTGCTCATTAATGAGCATAGACTGGCCATAGGCAATGACGGCGCGGGGATGGGCGTCCAAAAGTCCCACCAACTTCTCCAGCAAATTAAGGTCGGCCACGTCGTCACTCTCAGCAATCCATAGGTAGTCACCTTGTGCTAAAGCCGCTCCCTTGTTCCATTGGGCGAATGTGCTTCCGCTATTTTGCACGTTCGGGGTAAAGCGGAAGCGGGCGTCCTTGGCTTCCCAGGCTTGTAAAATATCAATCGATTGGTCTGTGGAGGCATCATCCAAGAGGAGCACTTCAAAATCTCTAAAGCTCTGCCCGGCAATGCTTTGCAAACGCTCTTCCAAATAAGGCGCATGCATGTAGTTAGGGACGATGACGCTCACGCGCGGCCGGGGCTCCTTCATACCCCGAATTTACACTACCTTCCGGCCCCATGCGTGCAGTTATCTATGGATTGCCCAAAAGTGGCACGACCTACCTCTTTTCGCTCCTGGCTGAAGCTATGGGCAAAGAGGGTTCGCTGCTTGAATGTTTTGAACCCAAAGCCATGGATAGCGATGGGACTTTACGCCGCGGTGACGGCATGGCTTGGCCGCAGGCGGCACACCAACTTGCCAAAATTCTCTACGCCGACTCCAATCAAAAGTCCGGCTGGAATGGCCCTGAGGCGCAGGCCGCATTTACAGATTTCGATAAAAAGATTTTTTTAGTCCGAGACCCGCGCGACCGCTGGATTTCGGGTTTTTTCTACCGTTGGTTTCACCTGCACAATCCAGATCCCGAGGCTTTTTATCGCGCATCGCGCCTCACAGAGCACAAAGAAAAACATCCGAGTGAGGTCCCCTTTCATCAACTGCATAGTAGCGACCCCGAAGTCCTCCAAATGTGGGCGAATGGGTACAAGCAGGGCTTGGACGCACTTTCGGATTTTTTGACCGGTCTCGCCCAAGAAGGCTGGTTCATCCTCCACTATGAGGACTTGGTCGACAAAAACTGGGCGGCTTTGGAGATCTATTTGGGCTTCAAATTGGCGGCGGATCATGGCATTCGCCCGAGTTTCAAACATGTGAGCCGAACCAACAGCCACAGCAACTGGCGCCGCTGGTTCACCCCGGAGGATGAGGCCTTTTTCAAGCCAGTTTTTGGCCCTTTCCTACAGGCCCAGGGCTACGATGCCGACGACTGGATGCTCGACAGTATGAGCCAACTCCCAAAAGAGGAAGGTTCGGCCTATATGCATCGCCTTTTTCACCATCCGAATGGACCCTATGCGCTCCCCTTACCCTGGAAGGCGCGACTTAAAAAAATCGTAAGAGGTCTACTTGGACGAGCTTAAGGCTCCAAGCGCCAATCCTGACGGATGTGCACTCCATTCTTGCCCGACGTGTAGGCGGGTGCTTGAGCGAGATAGCCCCCAGAAGCGACCTGAAAACCCCACACATTTTTGTGCTCATAGGCCACGACGCCACGCTCCGTCACACGAGCCTGGATACTGTACCAGCCTTCCATGAAGGGTAGTGCGTCAAAATGCACAAAGAGCTCGCCTAAAGCCGGCAAGACGGCAGGAGTAAAGCCATGCGCCCGCATCGCAAGGGGTGCAATGAACCGTCCGTCCGTGCCATGGACATTCAGACGAATGTCCACATCCTGCTGATCCCCTTCGCCTTCGTAGGCGATGCGCAGGGTATTCGCCACGCCCGTCTGCGGAGGGCCATCCATCCATTCCATATCGGTCAATCGCAATTTTCCGCTGCCGGTTGCCACGCCTTGCCCAGATTCAAAGGCCGCTTTGGGGCCATGAGCTTGTTGGAGGTAGTCTGAAATGAGTTCGGCCGAATCCCCATAGCGCACATTCTTGCCGCGCTCGAGCCAAAGCGTCTGCGGACAGAGGGATTGTAGTGCGTAGAGATTGTGGGAGACAAAGAGGACGGTGCGGCCCAAATCGCTCATTTGAGCCTCCATACTTTGGAGGCATTTGGCTTGAAAACTAGCATCACCCACCGCTAAAACTTCATCGACAACCAAAATGTCCGCATGCAAATGTGCCGCCACAGAAAAACCCAAACGGACTTTCATCCCGCTCGAGTAATGCTTGATGGGATGGTCCATGTATTGGTCGTGAAGCCCTGCAAATTCCTGAATTTCCTCCATGCGCTGCGTCATTTCGGGACGGCTCATGCCGTGCAATGCACCGCTGAGGTAGACGTTTTCGCGCCCGGACAAATCGGGGTGGAAACCTGTTCCAACTTCGAGCAGACTAGTCATTTGGCCGCGGTACTGGTAGCCTCCCGCACTTGGATGTGTCAGGCCCGAAAGCAGTTTCAGCAGCGTGGACTTGCCCGCGCCATTTGGTCCCATGAGGCCCAGCGCCGACCCTGCGGTCACCTCCAAATCAAGCGGCTGTAAGGCCCAGTAGAAGGTCCCTTTGAATTCCCCCCGGCCACGGTAGCGCTTGGCAAGGCCCTGCGTCTGAAGGGCGAGGTGCGAAGGCAGGCTCATAGGTCGTCTATCAAAGTGCGTTCAACGGCTTTGAGAGCCCAAGTACCCGTCACAAAAAGCCCAAAGGCCACAGCAAAGGAAATCATGTGGTGGTCATTCCAATTTCCAATTCCCAACCAGGCGTAGCGCATTCCGTCGGCGACACTGACAAAGGGATTGAGGTATAGGATCCATGCGTGGTCGCCGAGGGCATGCGCGAATCGTTCGGTCGGGTAGGCAATAGGGGTGAGCAAAAAGAGGCCTTGCACCAAGAAGGGTAGCAGGGCCAATCCGTCCCGATACCGCACAGAGAGGGCCGCGATCCAATAGGCCAAGCCAAGTGCTGCATAAAGCCCTAAAAAAGCAAAGAGAAGCACCCAATGCAGGCCCTCGATCCACATCCCGGTAGTATAGCCGCGGTATCCCCAAAACAGCAGGGTGGCCACGCTAAAATCTACCAGGGCGACCCCTGCTTTGCTCAAAGGAAGGGCAGTACGTGGAAAGAAAATCTTACTGACGATGTGTTGGTTGTGCACCAAGCTGGGAGCGCCTTGGAGCACTATATGCTGCGCCATGAGCCATGCGGGCAAGGCGGCAAAGGCAAAAAGGGGATAGGCAAGGCCCTGAGGGGCTTCCACCTGCACTATCCAGGAAAAGACGATGAGCACAATGGCTGCGGCCATTAAAGGTTGCCCAACTGACCAAAACCAGCCCATTCGCGTTTGGGCATAGCGCAATTGTAAATCCCTTCGAGCAAAGGCCCAAGCGACACTCCGAGCACGCCGAATCTCTGCGGCACTTCGGCGCCAAAGAGGATCACTGGCGTGAACGGAGGTGTGATCTTTACTCATAGCGTAGGGCTTCAATCGGATCTAATTTGGAGGCTTGACGGGCTGGATACCAGCCAGAAATAATGCCAACCAACACCGATACGACCAAAGCTAAGATCATCCATTGAATCGGAAAAACCGCCGGAGAATCCATCAGAAAAGCCATTCCGTTTCCAACTGCTAGGCCGAGTGCGGTTCCAAGAATCCCACCAATGACGCTTACTAAGATCGCTTCAGCGAGAAACTGCAGAACAATAACGCGCTGATTAGCCCCAAGCGCCTTGCGTGTGCCAATCTCTCTAGTGCGCTCGGTCACGGACACGAGCATGATATTCATAAGGGCGACAGAAGCCCCAAGCAAAGTGATAAAACCAATTAATAAGGCTCCCATGCTAACGGAGCTCAGTGATTCAATGAGCATCGCAGATAAACTGTCACTTCGTCGGATGTTGAAATCGTTTTCTTCCCCTGGGCGCAATTTTCGGATTGCCCGCATCCGAGCCACGGCTTCTTCAATGGTCGCATCGAGCGCCAAGGCATTTGGGGCCATTGCGCTGGTGACATACGAGGACTGAGGAGAACCAAAAGCTTGGTGTCCCGTCATAAGCGGAACATAAACCATGTTATCACTCGCCATAAATCCACTATTCCCTTTGGCTGCAGTCAAGCCAATAATTGTGAAGGGTTTTCCATTGATTCGAATGCGCTCGCCAAGAGGGGAAATAGTTTCGAATAGTGCACGGGCCACATCAGGAGTTATGACTGCTACCGGGCGAGATTCTGCCTGTTCAATCGGGCTGAAGTAGCGCCCTTCTGAAATCGTAATCGCGTCGACCGTGGCGTTGTTGTCATCCGAAGCAACGATTCCAACATTGGGATTGGTCTTTTTTTCCTTGTACTGAACAATGGAGGTTCCGCTCATGTAGTCGCTTACACTAGCCATAATACCACGCTCTTGTAGACTAGATTTGAGTTTGAGGGCTGATCGCAGTGGAATCTGGGGTTGCTGCTTTTGTTTGATCCCTCGACGCCCAATTTGAATGTCCATTCCTCCTTGTTGAATGGTGAAGGTATTGGCTCCCATGGAAGTGAATTGACCCGAAATACTACTTTCCATGACACTCGTAGCCGTCAGCATACCGACTAAAGCAGTGATTCCAATCGCGATAATAAGCGCAGTCAATATAGCGCGAAGTAGCTGAGCCCTAAGGGCTTGTATAGCCATTGTGACGGCTTCTAAGAGGATTGGTAGACGGATTTTGCTCATATTATGGTAAAGGTAGTGGGTGGATGGCTTGGCTATCTAACTTTGCAGTATCATGATGCTGAACAAATTACATGCCGCGCTGGCCTTCTCACTGGCCTCTTTTGCGGTTCAAGCCCAATACGTATACCTTGATTTTCAGGATACGACCCTAGATGTTAACGGACAATTTGTTGACATTGATCTGAATAATGATACGGCCTATGATTTCCGTTTCACGTTGCTACGTGACACCGGGACCACCTCGACCATGATCGATGCGGCCATTATTTCTCCATTTGATTCAGTGACTTCAGGGATTTTTGGTCAGCAACGTGGCTTATTCCATTATGCCGACCGCCTAGAGGTGGGCGATCTGATTGCATCTAGTGCTTCGGCATGGCAGGGAATGTCCCCTAGCGACGAATATGGTACAATCGATTACCGTTTTGACAGTGTACATGACCCCTACTCTCAATGGCAAGCTCCGTATACCGATGGCTTTTTGGGCGCGCGAATTCAAAAAGATGGGGCCTACATCTATGGCTGGATCCGTTTGGAAATGGCCGCAGATGGAAAGTCCTTTACACTGAAAGATTGCGCCTATCAAGAGAAAGCGGACAGCAGTATGGAAGCCGGTCACCTGTGGATTGGTCTAGATGATTTAGGCCTTCAGGGGTATGCATGGTTGTCCGTCGGCGAGCATATTCAGCTTCAGCGACCTGCGCATTCGGACCATGCCTCGGTTCAGGTTTTCTCGAGTCTCGGACAACTTTTATTGGAAGGCCAATGGGTGGATGGAGACTGGGCATTCCCAAGTTCTTTGAGCCGCGACCGCGTGGTGATTCTTCACGTCCAAGAAGGGGATAAGCACTGGATCCAGCGCATTCCGCTCCGTTAGTTGGATTGAAATAATTCATCTTTTCCTGCTTTTAGGAAGAAAATCTGCAATGATTTCGGAATAATCCGAAGTATTTTTGCGTCAAACACTCGATGTATGGCATTTGATATTGAAATGATTCGTGGCTTTTATGAGCGCTTCCCAGGACGCGTAGCAGCTGCACGAACCGTCGTTGGTCACCCGTTGACCCTCTCTGAAAAAATCCTTTACGCCCACCTATGGCAGGGGGATGCAACCGAGGCACATCAACGTGGAGCCTCTTATGTGGACTTCGCACCAGACCGTGTTGCGATGCAAGATGCCACGGCACAAATGGCGCTTCTTCAGTTCATGCAGGCAGGCCGCAAGCAAGCGGCTGTCCCCTCTACGGTACATTGTGATCACTTGATCCAGGCGCGCGTGGGCTCATCAGCGGACCTCCAGGAGGCAGTCAACAAGAGCAATGAGGTATTTAACTTTTTAGCCTCTGTTTCTAACAAATACGGCATTGGTTTTTGGAAGCCAGGAGCGGGAATCATTCATCAGGTGGTGTTGGAGAACTACGCTTTCCCAGGAGGCATGATGATCGGAACGGACTCGCATACCGTGAACGCTGGCGGCCTTGGCATGGTGGCCATTGGAGTTGGCGGTGCAGACGCAGTGGATGTCATGGCCGGTATGGCGTGGGAGTTGAAATTCCCCAAACTCATAGGAATCAAATTGACTGGAGAACTCAACGGATGGGCTTCTGCCAAAGACGTGATTCTTAAAGTGGCTGGAATTCTTACCGTCAAGGGGGGCACTGGCTGTATTGTCGAATATTTTGGAGAAGGCGCAAAGTCACTTTCTTGTACCGGAAAAGGCACGATTTGTAATATGGGTGCCGAAATTGGCGCTACGACGTCCACGTTTGCGTATGATGCTTCCATGGAGCGCTACTTGCGCGCCACAGACCGCAGCGATGTAGCGGATTTGGCCAATACCGTAGCGGGCGAACTCACCGCAGACGCGGAAGTTTATGCCCATCCTGAGAAGTACTTTGATCAAGTTATCGAGATTGACTTGTCTACGCTAGAACCCCATGTCAATGGACCGTTCACGCCTGATTTGGCAACGCCCATCTCAAAGTTGGCCGAAGTCGCTAGAGCGAATCAATGGCCTCTAGATATTCAAGTGGGTCTAATTGGTTCGTGTACAAACTCTTCCTATGAAGATCTAACACGAGCCGCATCCGTGGCCAAGCAGGCCGCGGCCAAAAACTTAGCAGTGCAGTCTGATTATAGTGTAACACCAGGCTCCGAGCAAGTCCGTTTTACCGCGGAGCGCGATGGATTACTCGGGGAATTTGAAGCTATTGGAGGAAAGGTCTTCGCGAATGCCTGTGGTCCCTGCATCGGTCAATGGGCCCGTGAAGGGGCTGACCAAGGCGAGAAGAATACCATTGTCCATTCCTTCAACCGAAACTTCGCGAAGCGTGCCGATGGCAATCCCAACACGCACGCATTCGTGGCTTCCCCTGAAATTGTGACCGCCTTGGCGATTGCCGGACGGTTGGATTTTAACCCGCTGACGGATCGCTTGATCAATAAGTCAGGCGAAGCGGTCCGCCTGGATCCACCGGTGGGTGAAGAGCTTCCATCACGCGGATATGCGGTAGAAGATGCGGGCTACCAAGCCCCAGCAGCTGATGGCTCTGGGGTGCTTGTCGCGGTGAATCCGGAAAGCCAACGTCTCCAGTTGCTGGATTCATTTGCAGCCTGGGATGGCCAGAATATCTCTGGCGCCAAATTGCTCATCAAGGCCCAAGGTAAGTGCACAACGGACCACATTTCTATGGCTGGTCCGTGGTTGCGCTACCGTGGCCACTTGGACAACATAGCAAATAACACGCTAACCGGTGCGGTGAATTCGTTCAATGGCGCAACGAACTCGGTACTCAACCAACTCAATGGAGAGTACGGTGAAGTTCCGGCGGTGCAACGCGCCTACAGAGCTGCAGGGATCCCCACGTTAGTTGTCGGTGACCAGAATTATGGAGAAGGTTCTTCGCGTGAGCATGCGGCCATGCAGCCTCGGCACTTGGGTGTTCGCGCGGTCTTGGTGAAGAGCTTTGCGCGGATTCATGAAACCAACCTTAAGAAGCAAGGGATGTTGGCCTTGACCTTTGTCAATGATGCGGACTACGATTGCATTCAAGAGCAAGATGCCATTGACTTCGTGGACTTGACGTCGTTTGCACCAGGTAAGCCTTTGACCCTCGTCTTCCATCACCCTGATGGCAGTCAAAACCAAGTCATAGCGAATCACACCTACAATGAACAGCAAATTGAGTGGTTCAAGGCGGGCAGCGCGCTCAACTTAATCAAGCAAGGCAAAGCCTAAGTTGATCGGGCGTTTATAAGTATTTTGAGCCGCAGCTTTTCCAGCTGCGGCTTTTTTATACCTTCCGACTATGGTGTACTCGAAACGCACTCAGTGGGGCTGGGCTATGTACGATTGGGCAAACTCGTCCTACAGCTTGGTCATAGGCACAGCTATTTTTCCAATCTACTACACTGCGGTCATGGAAGGCGCCAGCAAAGAGGGATTCTCTTTTTTTGGAGGGAATATTAGTACTACGGCGGCCTACACGTTTGCGGTCGCGGCTTCCTTCCTAACGGTGAGTTTGATCACCCCCTATCTCAGTGCATTAGCCGAAATAGGAGGGTCCAAAAAGCAGTTCATGCGTGGGTTTATCTACGCGGGTTCGGCGGCATGTATGGGGATGTATTTCTTTACGGAAGAAGCCCTTTGGTGGGGCTTACTCTCCCCGTACCTCGCTTCTTTGTGTTTCAGTGGAAGTTTAGTCTTTTACAACTCATACCTCCCGGAAATAGCCCCGGCGGAGGCCCAGGATGCGCTATCCGCTCGCGGATTTGCCCTCGGATACCTGGGTTCAAGTATGGTGCTCATTGCGGCGCTCGCATGCATTCAGAACCCTGATTGGTTTAATCAGGAGGGGGTGGGGTGGATTACCCGAATGAGCTTTGTAACAGTCGGACTATGGTGGCTTGGCTGGGGGGAATACTCCTTGAGCCGATTGCCCAAGGGACATAAAATGGCCGATCAGGTTCGCGAAAAAGGCTGGATTCGTAGAGCCTACCAGAGGGTTTTTGCCGTCCTCCAAGAATTTCGAGCCATGCAAGGGGTTGAGCGCTTTCTTCTAGGGTTCTTTTTTGCCTCGGCAGGAGTACAAACAATAATCCTCATTGCCTCTTTGTTTGGCACTAAGGTTCTTGGTCTAGAAACCTCTGCACTGATCACCACAATCTTGTTGATCCAGTTCGTAGGTATCCTGGGTTCATGGCTCTTTAGTAAGTTGAGTTCGTGGTGGGGAAATTTACGGGCGTTGATTTTGGCTGGTTTCCTATGGGTGTGTATTTGTGCTCTGGCCTATGTGGTAGATACGGAAACGCAATTTTATCTCCTTGGGTCGGCCGTAGGCCTGGTCTTGGGCGGAATTCAATCCCTTGCACGCTCTACCTTCTCTAAGCTTTTGCCATCAGAAGGGGAGCATGTGACGTTTTTCAGCTTCTTTGATATTGCCGAAAAACTGGCCACAGTGCTGGGTATGGTGGCTGTTGGATGGATGGAGACGGTGACAGGGGATTTGCGTCTTTCCGCCTTGCTATTGTCGTTCTTCTTCCTTCTCGCCGTGATTTCATGGATGGGGGTTAAAACGGCACAGAAGTTGTGAACTCTTCAGCATGAAAGCGATTGTATATTCTGCGTTGATGGCTTTCGTTGGATTGAGCGCGTGCTATTATGACCATGCGGATGAAGTCTATGGGAATACCCCGTGTGACGTCAGCTCCGTAACATGGACCAATGACATCGAGCCCCTGATTCAAAGCCAATGCCTCTCTTGCCATCAGGGCGTATCAGCCTCTGGAGGGCTGGATCTATCTACCTATGCGAATGTGAAGCTCAATCTTAGCACCATGGTGGGTCGAATGAATAAGCCAGCCGGCGATCCGATGTTAATGCCCCAAAGTGGGCCTCTTGCCAATTGTAATTTAATACAAATGGATACCTGGGTGGCCCAAGGTGCTCCTGAAAACTAAAACCTAAAAATATGAATAAGACCTTTTTCTTGACACTAGCTATGTTGGCTGTTCTTGCTGCTTCGGCACAAAAGTTAGTCAGCCGTGAGACCTATGTCCACTTCTTCTCTGAAACCCCAATTGAAAACATTGAGGCCCAATTGAATGATGCGGTAGGCCTGTTGAATACGGAGACCAGTGAATTTGTATTTCAGGTTAATATTCAGTCTTTCACCTTTAAGAAGTCTCTGATGCAGGAGCATTTTAATGAGAATTACATGGAGTCGAGCAAGTATCCCAAAGCGGTTTTTAAGGGCAATGTCGTTGGCGATGTCACCTATGCGAAGGCCGGCAACTATGTGGTTTCTCTAAATGGTGAAATGACCATTCATGGAAAACAAAACAAAGTGAATATACCCGCAACAATTCAGGTCAGCAAGGATGGTCTTGTTGTTTTGGAATCCATGTTTATTGTCAAGCCAACCGACTATGATGTCGAGATTCCTTCTATGGTAATCACCAAAATCGCCAAGGAGTTGGAAGTGAAAGTGAAGTCAACCCTTCGCGCCCTTCGTTAATGCGTTATGCGCTTTTTTTCATACTGATTCTACTGAGTGGGTCGATCAAGGCACAAGATGACTTGTTGGCCGAACTTGAAGTGCTGGCTCCTGCGCCGAGTAAGTCATTTAGTTACGCTACGTTCAAAGGCACTCGAGTAATCAATCAGCAGTCCATTGAGCTCCCGGGGAAGGGGGTGGGTCAGTTTGTCGTTGGCCACCGATTTGGGGCCTTGAATGATCGTCCACTCTACAATCTATTTGGCTTGGATGTAGCCCAAATTCGTTTTGAATATAGCTATTCTCCCCATGCATGGTTGAACGTGGGCGCCGGCCGTTCTTCGGGTTCCAAGACCTACGACGCCTTTACCAAGATGCGTTTTGTGCGTCAATCGTCTGGTTCGGGTTGGAATTCTCCGGTAAGTATGGCCTATTACAGCAGTGCGACGGTCATAACAACGCCATTTTCTGATGGATTTGACCACTATTTTACAGACCGCTTGGCCTATACGCATCAAATTTTAATTGCGCGGAAATTCAATGATGCGCTCTCTTTGCAGCTCGCACCCACGTTAGTGCATTTTAACTTGGTTCCAAGCACTCAGGACGCCAATGATCAATGGGGCATATCCATGGCTGGCCGCTACAAATTGACTCAGCGGATGGCGCTTACGGCCGAGTACATGCTAAGAGTGAATTCCTTGGACGGCTATCATAACTCTGGCAGTGTGGGTATTGATATTGAAACGGGAGGACATGTATTTCAATTCCACTTGACGAATTCTCGCTCTATGGCCGATCCGCAATGGATGATGCAGACGCCAGGGCAGTGGAACAAGGGCGATATATTTTTAGGTTTTAACATAAGCCGAGTGTTTACTCACGCTTCTCCAAACTACTGAGGTGCAAATTGTTAGCCACAGTAGGCGCAGAATCCAACAACAAGGATGACGCATAACTTTGATTTTATCGCCGTTGGTGGAGGTATTGTTGGCGCGGCTACCGCCTACCAATATGCCCAGCGCTATCCAGGCGCCCGCATCGCTATCCTGGAAAAAGAAAAACGGCCCGCGGCCCATCAAACTGGAAGAAACTCGGGTGTCATCCATTCAGGTCTGTACTATTCTCCCGGTTCGCTCAAAGCGCAAACGTGCTTGAAAGGCTACACCCAGTTACTCGATTTTTGTGAAGCCCATCATGTTCACTACGAGGTCTGTGGGAAAATAGTAGTCGCTACGAATAATGAAGAATCAAATCGCCTCGAAATCCTCCAAGAAAGAGGGCGGAAAAACGGCTTAGCTGGGCTAGAATTTCTAGACTCGAGACAAACCCGAGAGGTCGAGCCTCACATTCAGGCTTTACGGGCATTGTGGGTGCCTCAGACGGGCATTGTGGACTACCCGGGGATGGCGGAGGCGCTCATCCGACGTGCACTAGAATCTAAAGGTTCCTTGCATCTTGAGACGCAGGTGAGCTCCTTGGAGCGCAAAGGAGATTTGACCACGCTCAAAAGCCATAACGGTGACCTTTTCGAGGCGCCTTTGGTCGTGGTTTGTGCGGGCCTTCAGAGTGATCGAATGGCACAAATGGACGGATTAAAAAGTACGGTTCGCATTGTTCCTTTCCGCGGGGATTATTATGATTTAACCCCGGCCGCGGCCCATAAAGTTCGGAATCTCGTCTATCCCGTGGCGGATCCAAATTTCCCATTCTTGGGGGTGCATTTTACCCGAATGGTCGATGGAGGCGTGGAGTGCGGACCAAATGCCGTGTTTTCATTTGCCAGAGAGGGATACCACAAAACGGCATTTGACCTCAGAGATTCGGCCTCAGCACTCAGTTTTGGTGGGACGTGGAGGTTGTTTTCACAGCACTGGCGTTATGGCTTGGGAGAATATGAACGTGCCTTCTCTAAAGCCAAATTCCTTCAGGCCCTTCAAAAAATGATGCCCGGTTTGACTATGGCAGATATCGTACCCGGAAGGGCTGGAATTCGCGCACAAGCCTTAACTCCTCAAGGGAAACTCGTCGATGATTTTGTCATTGAAAATGGAGCGGCCGCCGTGCATGTATTGAATGCGCCCTCGCCAGCGGCGACGGCGTCCCTAGCGATTGGAGAAGAGATTCTGCATCGGCTAGGCGCCTAATTCATAGGCGATCCTGGCCAATCTGTTTCATTTCCGATATGAAACAAAGCGTCACCGCGGTGCACGAGCGGGATGTTATTATGCCCGATTATGAAGCCATCCATTGGGCTGAATACTTTGACGGTGTATGAATCGTAGGGGTTTCGAATTCGACCGATCAGCTCACCTTCACGAACGGCATGGCCACTCTGTCGCTCAAACGAAAATAGTCCAGAGGCTTCAGCACGGACCCAGGCATTTCCCGCGATATGTCTTGGGGCTTTCTGGCTTCCTCGTTCGCGTTCTTTAATTCCATGTGTTTTTGGAGCCTTGGGCAACATACCTATACTGTGTAATAAGCGCTTCGTGCCTCGGATAGCTTCCTTCACGGCTTTTTCTTCGAGTCGCAAAGACTCACCGCCTTCATAGACAATGATGGGCACCCCCATTTCATGACCACAAGCGCGCAGAGAACCGCTGATGAGGCTAGAGCTCATGCTGATAGGCGCTTGAAAGGCCTGCGCCATCTGAATGGCTTGAGCATCTTCCGGGGCGTAGCGAATTTGTGGGTAATTCGTTCGGCTCGCTCCGCCCGTATGAAAATCAATGCCCATATCCACCACAGGTAAAATCTTGGTAGATAGGGTGTGGGCTACTTGGGATGCCAAAGACCCTTGGGCAGATCCTGGGAAGCTTCGGTTAACATCTTTTCCGTCAGGGACTTCCCTGCTAAAAAACAAAAAGCCATAGACGTTAATAATCGGGAGTGCCACGACGGTTCCGCAGCGGATTTCTTCCAGAACCCCTTGAGAGATCATTCGTCGGACTACCTCAATCCCATTGACTTCATCCCCGTGCAATCCACCGCTCAACAGAATGGTTGGCCCGGGGTTTACGCTTCGGAAAACGTGAACAGGCATATGAATTAACGTCCCCGAGAGCAGGCGAGCGACTTGTATTTCAACGGTTTTATTGCTTCCTGGTGGAATGACTATGTCATCGATAACCAAGGCGTCGTCACTAGTCATCTAGCGTCCGGTATAGGTTTGTGGTCGGAGGTTGCGGAGCTCTTCTTTACACTCTTCTGATACTTCCAAGCTCTCGATGAATGCGGAAATGGTTCCTTGGCTAATCCCCTCGTTGGTGCGGGTCAAGGCCTTGAGTGCTTCATAGGGCTGGGGATAGGCTTCGCGACGCAAAATGGTTTGAATTCCCTCCGCTACCACGGCCCAATTGGCTTCCAAGTCTGCATCGATCGCGTATTCATTCACGATTAGCTTAGAAAGGCCTTTTTGAAGGTTCTGCATGGCGAGGAGGCTGTGTCCAAAAGGCACACCCACATTGCGCAAAACGGTACTGTCTGTGAGATCTCGCTGAAGACGTGAAATGGGTAATTTGGCGGACAAATGTTCTAGGAGTGCATTGGCCATCCCTAAATTCCCTTCTGCGTTTTCAAAATCTATAGGATTCACCTTGTGCGGCATCGCAGAGGATCCGACTTCGCCGGCAACAATGCGTTGCTTGAAGTACTCCATGCTGATGTATTGCCATACGTCTTTAGCGAAATCAATTAAGATGGTATGAATCCGCTTCATTCCATCGAGGTAGGCGGCCAGGTAATCGTAATGTTCGATTTGCGTGGTTGGGAAGGAGCGCTTCAAGCCCAAGGTATTCTGGCAAAATCCCGCAGCAAACTGATGCCAATCCGTCTCAGGAAAAGCGGCGTAGTGCGCATTGAATCCACCGGTGGCGCCGCCAAATTTGGCGGCAAAAGGGATGCTAGCCAGGAGTTCACGCTGATGCTCAATGCGAACAATGAAGACCTGCCATTCCTTTCCCAGCAGTGTTGGGGAGGCCGGTTGGCCATGGGTTCGGGCCAGCATAGGTAAATTTTTCCATGCCTCTGATTGACCATGGAGTTGATCCAAGAGGTCCTGTAATGCAGGAATAAAGATCTCTTCATGGTACTCCTTGATTGATAATGGAATAGCCGTATTGTTGACATCCTGTGAAGTCAAACCAAAATGGATGTATTCAGATTGGGATGCGAGTCCTAGATCGGCCATTTTGGCTTTCAAGAAGTACTCGACCGCCTTCACATCGTGGTTGGTAGTCTTCTCAATCTGCTTGATCTCCAAAGCGTCGGCTTCGGTAAAGTGCGTGTAAATCTGTCGTAACGCCGCTTTTTCACTGGCCTGAATGTCCGAAAGGGCGGGCAGAGGCAATTCAGCCAGGGCGATGAGGTATTCTACCTCGACGCGCACTCGGTATGTGATCAGTCCATACTCAGAAAAATATGGCGAGAGAGCCCTAGTGGTCCGAGCGTAGCGGCCATCCAAGGGCGATAAAGCGTGTAAGGCGAATTCCATTCTTAATACTAAAGCTCAAAGGTACCAAAAGCCGGTAGCATGGGCACAGATTTCGGGCCGTCCGCTTTAAATATCTGCCAATCCCTACCATTCGTAAGGGCGCCCCATGGAGCTTGGGTGGATAAATTGTAGCGCATCCATTGATCTGCCACGAGCTCATTCAGAGGAATCTCTTCCGCTTTGCACTCGACGAGCATCCACAATTGCCCTTTGTGAAATACCGCAATGTCGAATCGACGGAGCATTCCATTCACTTGGATACCGCGTTCTACGGAAATGGATTCTTTCGGGTAGCCTGCGTCGATAACTAAGCGTCTAAGGGCATCTTGCCTCACCCATTCCTCCGGTGTGGCCTTCACATGCTTTCGCCGGAAGGCATCCCAGAGGGTTTTCCCAAAAGGATCCAAATCGTGCATACTAGAATGAAGCCAAGGACGCGGTCGCATGGTGCAAGGTTATGTACTTTTGTGGGAATCTAATGAAGAAAAAAGTTCTGCCGTACCGCGATCCATTTGGATATCCTATTTGGGCAAAGCGTACCGTGATTTTTTGGTTTGGCATAGTGACCTGGTATCGATGCAATCGGATCAATACGCTGCGTATACTAGGTGGCGAGAATCTCAAGGGTCTGCCGGATCAAAATGTTCTTTTTGTGAGTAATCACCAAACATATTTCATGGATGTAGCCAGTATGTATCTGGTTTTCAGTCATGCAAAGCACAAGATTTATAATCGTGCGGATAGATTCTGGCCCTTTATAAATCCTAAAATCAATCTCTTTTTCATTGCGGCGAAGGAAACCATGAAATCTGGTTTATTGCCAAGGGCAATGGCACTTGCTGGTTCAGTGAGTATTAAGCGCACTTGGCGTGAGGCAGGCAAGGATGTTTCTAGAAATGTGGATAGTCGCGATTTGGACAACATCAAGAAAGCGATTCAAAGCGGATGGGTGATCACCTTCCCGCAGGGAACCACCAAACCATACGTTCCAGGGAGGCGTGGAACGGCACACATTATTAAACAATTAAATCCGTTGGTAGTTCCGGTCGTTATTGACGGTTATCGACGTGCTTTTGACAAGAAGGGGCTTCGAACAAAAAAGCGAGGATCGAACATGACCATGCGATTCAAGCCTCCGATGAGATTTGACCAGGGTTTGAGTCCCCAAGACATTCTAGATCAGATCATGGATGCGATCGAACAATCTGAAAAGCATCAAGGAATTCGTACCTTAGAAGCGGTAAAAATCAGCGAAAACATCGGATGAACCTTATGAAACGCATCTCTTTAATCCTTGTGGCGGCTTTGCTTGGCGTGGTAGCATGCACGAAGAATATCCTTCCCGAGGATGCCAGCTATGACCAGCGTAATGTGGTACTCAAGCACTTCATGTACTTTGATGGGGTCACGATGGATACGAATAAGCGCTTCATGCTTGGGAATGCCGAAGTGCGCTTTCAGGACATTGAAATTGTATTTGGTCAATATTACTTCACCGACCATTTAGACGACACTCTTACGCCAAACTTTAAGGATACGATCGACCCCTATGTCTTTGATCCTGTCGCAGCATCCTTAGCCTACAACACGAATGCGCGTCTTTATCGACTTTCTAAAGGGGTGTATTCGGGCTTGCATCACTTCCGAATGGGACTTGATTCTACGGCCAATGCAACTCCGCCAACTACCTTAGGTGAGAATCATAGCCTGCGCCACCCTGGCGTCTATCGAGGGGAGGGAAATGGCTATAATATTCTGTATATCAAAGGATTGTATCGAGATGCCATGGATACCACCATCTTAACTCCGGATAAGCCTTTTGTATATCGAGTTTCCAATGAGCTCATGGATTTGGATTGGTTCAAGTCCATGTCCTTTAATGTGGTGCCCAATCGCGATGTCAATATCAACATCGTTTGGGACATTGATAAACTACTCCTCGGGGTGGATCCATTGTTGGTAGACGACTTAGATGTGGATCCAAGCGATCCCATTGCAGCCGGCCTATATCCCACGATCAAGGGGAACATGGAGGCGTCCTACAGCATTCAGCTTTAAATATTTAGGATGAAGGTTCACTTCATCGCCATTGGGGGTTCGGCCATGCATAATTTGGCCTTAGCCATGGCAGAGCGCGGTGATACCGTGATTACAGGTAGCGATGATGCCATATTTGAACCCTCACGTAGCCGCTTAACGGTTGCTGGCATACTTCCAGAACAGGAAGGTTGGTTTCCTGAAAAAATTACATCGGACCTCGACGCCGTGATCCTTGGCATGCATGCGCGAGCGGACAATCCAGAACTTTTACAGGCCCAAGAAATGGGTCTAGCCATTTATTCCTACCCAGAATACCTCTACGAAGCTACCAAGCATAAGACGCGGGTAGTTATCGGAGGAAGCCACGGGAAGACCAGTACGACGTCGATGCTGCTGCACGCCCTGCGTATCGATGGTATGGATGTCGATTATATGGTGGGTGCGCAGTTGGCAGGCTACCAAACCATGGTTCGACTGAGCACGAGCGCGGAATGGGCCGTTTTTGAAGGGGATGAATACTTGTCCTCGCCGATTGATTTGCGGCCAAAATTCCATTTATACCGCGCCAATGTGGCCATTTTAACGGGTATGGCCTGGGATCATGTCAATGTCTTCCCCACCATGGCGGTTTATGAGCGGGCTTTCAGCGCATTTTTAGAAAGCATGGAACCAGGTGGTACGTTGATCTACAACGAGGAGGATGAGGCCTTGACTGCCGTCGTACTCGCCGATCAAAGCCCAATACGCAAAATCCCCTATCGCACCCCAGCCTATCGCATTGAAGAGAATCAATGGATTTGGGAGACGCCCTCAGGGGATTTGGCCCTGAATATTTTGGGTAAGCACAACCTGAGTAATGCCGAAGGGGCTCGTTGGCTTGCACAGGAGATGGGCATTCAAGCGGAAGATTTTTACGATGCCATGGCCACGTTTGAAGGAGCCCAACGCCGTTTGGAAGTACTGGCCGAGTCGGATGCGCGCTGTGTGCATTTGGACTTTGCCCATGCGCCGAGCAAAGTGAAAGCGACAGTGGCCGCCTATGTGGAGACCTATGAGCAAACCGCTGGCCTCTTAGAATTGCACACCTTCAGTTCTTTGAACCCCGCCTTTATCCCGGGCTATGCGGGTACAATGGAGGGTTTGGGTCAAGCCATGGTCTACTTTGACCCAGCCGCGGTCGCTCACAAGAAGCTTCCTGCCTTAGATCCTGCGTGGGTGCAAAACATTTTTGGTCCTGAAGTTCGCGTGTTCACGCGTCAAGAAGACGTTCAGGCGGCTTTAAATGCCTTAGCAGATACCTGCCATTTGCTCATCATGTCTTCCGGAAATATGGGCGGCATGGACGTTCGAACCTGGGCTCCTTCTTGGGTCGAATCGCTGCCTCAGTAGCAACCTCTAGGCATAAAACCCCCGTTTAGCGGCCACGTCAAACTCCACAACCAGGTGGTGCGCAATTTATCGCTGTGCATATCCAAGGTGGTTTGAGGGCCAAAAGCGATTTCCACCGGAAGTATAATGCAATGCTTCATCACGAATGGGCTAATGCGGTTTTGGTAATGGCCCTGCACACGAAGGACCCAGGGATAACCGGTCTGGTGGTAGACCAGCGGAACGCCTGGCGTTTCCGTGAAGGAACTGCGTGCATAGCCCAAGCCGATACCGGCACTAAGGTCCCAGCTATTGGAGTTGCCAATGAGATAGCCGGTGGTGAGCACTCCGGCCCAACGCATTTGATCCAGGTAGACCAGCTCGCCAGTTTCGGTGAGGGCTTGACTTTGCGCGTCTTGCAGACTAAGCGCTACCGAAAAATGCGGATGCACCCGGGCACTCAACTGCAGGCCACTTAAATTACCTGTGATGCTATTGATTGCGGAGGTATTGGGGGAGAAAAGTTGGTAAGGGCCGCTTTCAAAATGCGCGGCAAAGGGCATGATTGTTCTCAATTCCGCCACCACCACATCAGGCTTTCTGCTTTGCGCGCTATCTGTTTGCCCAAAAGCCAGAGTTGGGAGAAGGCCGAGGGCTGCAAGGAACACCCTCATTCCTCCATCAATTTGCGCTGTATCTCATCCATCTCAAAGAAATCTTCGGCTTCTTGGTAGGAGGGAACAACAGGCAAATCCTCGTCGAAGAGATTCATGAGGCTTTCTCGCACTAGGATGATGAAACTATAGTTCTCATCGAGGCGCTCCACTTGAAAGTCCTGCAATTCCTCGAGGTCTTCGAATTCCTCCACACGAGAGAGGTTGAGGATGACATGGTCGTTGGAATGTTTGGTCATCAGTGTCAAAAGTTCTTCCATGTCGGAAGTACTGAACACATCCACATTAAACTTGATGTGCAGGAAGGCGGTTTTCGTTTCTACTTTAAATGACATGGTCGTTTATACGATATTCTTTCCTTGGGCGGCAAGTAGGTAAAGAACAGCCATTCGAACTGCCACACCGTTTTGCACTTGGTCTAAGATAATAGCATGTTCCGAATCTGCCACCTCGGAGGTAATTTCTACCCCGCGATTTATAGGACCGGGGTGCAAAATCAATGGGATGGAGTCCAATGCTTGAAGTTTTTCCATGGTCACGCCATAGCGCATATGATATTCCCGAATGCTGGGGAAGTAGGCTCGGTCCATACGCTCATGCTGAACACGGAGCATATTGGCCACATCGGCCCATTCCAGAGCGTCTTCGAGGCGCGGAATCACTAGGACCCCTAGGGAGTAAATATGTCGGGGAATCAAGGTGGCGGGTCCACAAACGGCCACTTCGGCACCTAGTTTTTGTAAGCAATAAATATTACTCAATGCTACGCGGGAATGGGTAATGTCACCAATGATGACGACGCGCTTTCCCTGCAGGCTACCCAGTTTTTCGGTCATAGAAAAAGCATCAAGCAACGCTTGCGTGGGGTGCTCATGGGTGCCATCGCCTGCATTCACGATGTGAGCATCGACGTGCTTGCTTAAGAATTCGGCGGCACCGGGCTCGGAATGACGCATCACAATCATATCCACCTTCATGGCCAAAATGTTATTCACGGTATCCACTAAGGTTTCCCCTTTCTTCACGGAAGAATTGGATGCCGCAAAATTGATAACATCGGCACTTAAGCGTTTTTCTGCGAGCTCAAAGCTCAATCGCGTGCGAGTAGAATTCTCAAAAAACAGATTGGCGATGGTGATATCACGTAGGGACGGGACCTTTTTAATGGGGCGATTGATCACCTCTTTAAATTGGGCTGCCCAATGCAGAACCAAATGAATGTCTTCAGGACTAAGTCCCTTGATGCCCAATAGGTGATGAGTGCTCAGTTTAGCGCTGTGCGGCATGTGGGGTGGATTCAATCAATACAGAGGGTAGGTCGTTGGTCCATTCAAGGCGAACACGTTCTTCAGCAATGGCATCGACGCGTCGGCCGGAATAATCAGGCTGTATGGGTAGCTCTCGGGAAAAACGTCGATCAATCAAGACGCAGAGTTCAACCCTTTGAGGACGGCCATAGTCTTGTAAAGCATCCATAGCGGCGCGGACGCTTCGTCCGGTATATAGCACATCATCGACGATAATGACTCGCTTTCCCTCGATGAGTACATCCATTTGATTGGGGCTAGCGGCGAGAGGTTCCTCGCGTCTGCGGAAATCATCGCGATGAAAAGTGATATCCAGTGCGCCGAATGGAACCTTGCTTACTCCATGTTCTTTCTGCAGTCGGGAAGCTATAGCCATAGCAAGTCGCGTTCCACGCGGCTGCAAACCAATTATCACGGAATTATTCCAAGGGAAGTGAACTTCGTTCAGTTGGCAACAAAGTCGGTTCAGCGTTATTTCGCAGTCCCGAGCATCCAGAAGGGTTTTGGTGGCCATGTTAGCAACAAAGGTACTTTTTTAGCCGTGAATAGCGAACACCCTCAACGGAGGATAGATATCCCTCTCGAGAATCCCAAAACGAAGAGAAGTTCCTAGCTATTCATGGAGATTAAGAATTCCTCATTGTTAAGGGTCTTGCTCATCCGGTCATGCATGAATTCCATTGCTTCCACGGGCGTCATGTCGGCCAAGTGGCGGCGTAGGATATACATCCGGCTTAATATTTCCTTCGGGAGGAGTAGATCTTCCTTGCGCGTGCCTGAAGACATTAGATCCAAAGCTGGCCATACCCTGCGGTTTGCGATCTTTCGATCCAATTGCATCTCCATGTTTCCAGTCCCTTTGAATTCCTCAAAAATAACCTCGTCCATTTTGGATCCCGTATCAATTAATGCGGTAGCCAAGATGGTTAGTGACCCTCCGTTTTCAATATTACGCGCGGCTCCAAAGAAACGCTTTGGGCGGTGCAAGGCGTTGGCATCGACACCACCGGATAAAACCTTGCCAGACGCAGGGCTAACGGTGTTGTAGGCTCTTGCCAAACGCGTGATGGAATCCAAAAGGATGATCACGTCGTGGCCGCATTCGACGAGGCGCTTGGCCTTTTCTAATACGATGTTGGCGACGCGAACATGTCGTTCTGCTGGCTCATCGAAGGTGGAGGCGACTACTTCGGCATTCACGCTCCGAGCCATGTCAGTGACTTCCTCAGGACGCTCATCGACCAAGAGAATAATCATGTATGCTTCGGGGTGATTGGCGGCGATGGCGTTGGCCACTTCCTTGAGTAAGGTGGTCTTACCCGTTTTGGGCTGGGCCACAATCAAACCTCTTTGACCTTTTCCAATGGGGGAAAATAAATCAATCACCCGAGTGGATAGCGTGCTACGGCGCCCAGTTAAATTGAATTTCTCTTCTGGAAAAAGGGGAGTTAGGTGTTCAAAGCTGACACGATCACGGATAAAATCTGGCTCGCGACCGTTGATGCTAATGACTTTGGTTAATGGGAAGAACTTCTCACCTTCTCGTGGAGGGCGAACTTCGCCACGAACAGTATCGCCAGTCTTTAGGCCAAATTGCTTGACTTGTTGGACCGAGATATAGACATCATCTGGAGAGTTGAGATAGTTGTAATCTGAAGAACGTAAAAAAGCGAAATTATCAGGCATCATTTCAACCACGCCTTCCGTGGGAATGATCCCTTCAAATTCGTAATTACGGCGATCCGGACGATCATTGCGATCTTGGCGCTCCCCGCGTTCTTGACGCTCCCCGCGTTCTTGACGCTCTGGTTGAGGCCCGCGTTCAGGGCGATCTTGACGCTCCCCACGATCTTGGCGCTCCCCACGTTCAGGGCGAGGCCCGCGTTCTGCGCGTTCAGGGCGATCCCCACGATCTTGGCGCTCCCCACGATCTTGACGCTCCGCGCGTTCAGGTCGAGGCCCGCGATCTTGACGTTCCCCGCGATCCGGGCGGTCATTGCGCTCCCCGCGCTCTGGCCTTGATCCGCGTTCCTGACTCTCGCCGCGTTCTGGGTGCTCACCGCGATCATTTCTAGGCAAACGCTCTGGGCGTTCGGAACGGACTTGAATTCCTTTGTTTTTCTCAGAATTGAGCTCATTGGAGTTGACCTCCACATCACTCATTTCAGAGGGCTGATTTTTGCGAGCAGGGCGGCCCCGACGTCGTTCGATCGGAGAAGATTCCGAATCGTTCGATGCGTTTGAAGGTGCTTCAAGGTCTACGCCAACCTTAGATCCGATGGCTGAAATCGCCTCTATAAGTTCTGGTTTGCGCAAATAACGCGCTTTAGGTACGCCAAGGGCTTCGCCCATAGCTTTGAGTTCGGGGAGTTTTAATTCCGTGATATTCGGGGAATTAGCCATAAAAAGAGCAAAAAGTAATCGTGGAAAAGAGTGTTCTTGAGAGAATGTCTTGGAGGGGGAGGTGCGATTTTACACCTGTGAACGACTACAATAGTACAAAAAATTCGGAAATTGCACTCATTATGTGGCAACGAATCCAAACTCTTTACATGGTCCTAGGGGCTGTGATGTTCTTTTTAGTCGGTTATGACACCATCAGCAATGCGCAAGCGCTCCTTGCCGGATTGGGTATGGCTTTGCTTTTGGCCAATACTACCTACTTCAAGCACCGCAAGCGTCAATTTATGGTGAATAGGGTGGTAGTTCTTGTAGCATTTATTCTTGAAGGCTGGCTTCTCTCTGGGGTATATGGAGTGGATGTAGAGGGAATTTCTCAAGCGGGAATGATGAGATTGACCTCACCCTTGTTCGCTGTTATTTGTGCCGCATTGGCCAATCGCGCCATTCAAGCTGACGAAAAGAAGGTGAGTTCTGCTGATCGCTTTAGGAAGTGAGAGAATCCTCATTTTTGAGTGCACCCCGTTTCCCCAATTCAATGACAGCCAAATTCTGCACGCCCTGGTCGCTGAGGTCAAAGCGAAGCATGGTGCGTTGATGGTGAAATCCATGATGCCCCATAGCTCCTGGGTTCATACACAGCACCCCAGATGAGTCGTGGCCTACTCGAAGAATGTGCGAGTGGCCACAAATAAAAATTTTGGGCTGATGGAGGCGGAAGCCCTCCCGAATGGAGGAGGGTAGACGCCCAGCCACGCCGCCGATATGTGTCATCCAGATCCGCTGACCAAAGCGTTCCTCGATGACATCTTTTGGGGCTTCACGGCGCATGACGCCATCATCAATGTTTCCATGAACAGCAAATACTTTCCCGCAGGTTTTGAGTTGATCGAGAACGTCCAGCGAACCAATGTCTCCGGCATGCCAAATTTCGTCGGCGGCCCGGGCATGGCGAAGGATAGCTTCGTCCAAATGCCCATGACTATCGGACAATAAAAGGATGCGCTGCGCTGTACCTTTGGAATTCATTGATGCAAACTTCGGGATTATCTACGTACGCGATGCGCTTGGCTTTCCATGGCGCTCCTTTTAGTGGCTGGCAAGTACAGCCGTCCCAAAAAACGGTTCAAGGAGAAATTGAAACCGCACTTTCGTCCTTGCTTCGCGAGAACATAGGGATACAAGGTGCAGGGCGAACCGATACAGGGGTGCATGCCGCTAACTATGTGGCGCATTTTGAAGGGCCCGAAGGCCTTGATGTTGAGGAATTAGCGTACAAGCTGAATAGATTCTTGCCCAGTCGCCTCGGCGTATTTGAAATTGTACGAACCGATAAGGAATTTCATGCGCGCTTTTCTGCGACGTCTCGCTCGTATCGCTATGTTTTGCAGCGCGAAAAGGATGTTTTTACCACCGATGTAGCATGGTATTACCAGCGGCCTATGGATTTTGAGCGCCTCAATCGAGCCGCTACCTCGCTGTATACAGGCCAGGATTTTTCGGCGTTCGCCAGATTGGGAAGTCACAGTGGGAGCAGTGTATGCCAAATTCAGCACGCTCGCTGGCTTAACGAAGGGAATCAATGGATTTTTGAGGTTCGTGCAAATAGATTCTTGCGGAATATGGTTCGATCCTTAGTGGGGACCATGGTCGAGCACGCCTTAGACAAACGCACATGGGATTCCTGGGAGTCCCTTTTACTTGGAGGTAGCCGTGCAGATGCCGGCACCTCAGCACCAGCCCATGGCCTATGCTTCGCTGGGGTCACCTATTCAAATTCCCCTTTTGATGAGCGCGAAAACGCCCCCTTCTAAGCCCACCGTATCGGGTAAAGCTTTCGACTGGAAAGTCCTTCGTCAGGTACTTGGTTATGCACGTCCTTACCGGTGGCAAACGATTGCGGCCGCCGGTTTGTCGGTCATTTTAGGGATGCTCAGCACAGCGCGCCCCATTTTTGTGCGCGATGGGGTTGATGATGCGGTTGTTTCTGCAGACCCACAAGCTTTATATCACGCTATGATGCTGTTGGCTGCTGCGCTGATATTGGAATCTTTGGGTCAGTTTGCCTTCATCTATGCGACAAATGACCTTGGACAGAGAGTCATTCGCGATATTCGAATTCGGCTTTTTGGGCGGCTGCTTCAATTCAATATGCCGTTTTTTGACAAGACTCCCGTGGGAACCTTGGTCACCCGGTCCGTGAGTGATGTGGAGACCATGGCGGATATATTTTCAGATGGTTTGTTGGTCATTTTTGGCGATCTCTTCAAGATTGTTGTGATGGTCTCCGTAATGTTCTTCTTGTTCGATCCCGCATTGGTGGCAATCAGCCTTAGTGTCATCCCTCTGCTCTATATAGCGACCCGTTGGTTTCAACGGAGTATCAAATCCGCATTTACGGATGTCCGAAATCAAGTGGCCGCCTTGAATGCATTTGTTCAAGAGCGCATCACCGGTATGATGATCGTGCAGTTGTTTGCCCGGGAAAAGGTCGAATACACGGGGTTTAAGGCAATCAATACCAAGCATAAAGACGCTAATATTCGGAGTATTTGGTACTTCTCGCTTTTCTTTCCGATCATCGAGATGCTTTCCGCAGTAAGCATTGGGTTAGCCATCTGGTATGGTGGTGTAGCGGCCGCAGAAGGAGCGGAAATTAGCATTGGTGATTTGACGGCATTGATTCTCTTCATCAACTTGTTATACCGGCCGCTTCGCCAGTTGGCGGATCGGTTCAACACACTTCAGATGGGTATGGTGGCGAGCGAGCGGGTGCTCAAACTGATTGCCAACGAGTCAGATGTTGAACCAAGCGGTAAGCATGTTGCCGAAAAGGTTAATGGGCATGTAGAATTTCGAGGCGTACACTTCTCCTACCTTCCTGAGGAACCTATTCTTCGTGGGATTGATTTGAATATTCCAGTGGGCGAAACGTGGGCCTTGGTGGGTTCAACAGGCTCAGGGAAGAGCACACTCGTGCATTTACTTTTGGGCTATTACCTCGTGCAAGAAGGTGAAATTCGCCTCGATGACGTGCGATTGCGGGATTGGAATCTTAGGTCTTTGCGCCAACATGTAGCCCTGGTGCAGCAGGATGTCTTCTTGTTTTCGGATTCGGTGCGTAACAATGTGACGGTATACCGAAACATTTCAGATGAGGCGATTTGGGCGGCTGCTGAAGCTATGGGCATCGATGAGTTCCTCCGCAGTCTCCCAGGGGGCTTGGACTATGATGTGAAAGAACGTGGCGGTATGCTAAGCACCGGCCAGCGGCAGCTTCTGGCCTTCCTACGTGCCTATTTGCGCGAGCCCTCCTTGCTTATTTTGGATGAGGCGACCTCGAGCATTGACTCCCAGGCCGAAGATTGGATCCAAAAGGCAACGGTCACCCTAACGGAAGGGCGCACTTCGCTTGTTGTTGCGCACCGACTTGCCACGGTACTCAAGGCAGACCAAATTGTCGTCTTGGACAAGGGCCAAGTCGTCGAGCAAGGCCGTCACGAAGAATTGCTCACGAAAGGTGGCGCATACGCCAACCTCTACGAAAAGCAGTTTTTTGGAGAGGAATCCTGACAAAAAAAAAGCGGCCCCGAAGGGCCGCTGTGAACTTAGGAGTTTCGGAACGATACAGGCCGATCCAACTGGTAAAAAGGACCTGTGAACACACGAGTGTATATGCGCAAGGCCGCAACCTCCGTCCAAAAGAACGTGATCAATTGTAGCCCGCATCTGTACTCAAAGCGCGAGCCAAAGGTATTGGAAATTCAGACCGGTAAGAGAGAATTCGGATCCTGAATTTGGACCGCAGGGGCATAGGTGGCGACCAGGGCCTGGAATTCCTGCAGTCGAGTAATTTGAACGGCTACTATTCGGCCTTCTTGAAGTTCGAAAAACGCATAGGTCCCTTCGTCAAAAGCGTAGGCGTGCACGCGTTTATACGGTCCAAAACTTCCAATCCTAAGTCCCCAGCCGCCAAAATCTCCAATGGGGCTGGCCTTGGCTAGGTAAATGGCCTGAACAGCCTCCCACGAACGCCATTTCCAGCGCCAAACAAAAGGACGGTAAATCACGCCAATGCCCCGTGCACTGATCCGCAAGCGGCACCAGGACATAATCATGGCGGTAACTCCAGCCTCGAGCGCAATAACACTAAGCAAGACCCAGAACATGGTTGGGCCCTCTTCGGAAGGTCGGCTTGCAAAGAAGGCAGCTAAATCTGCCCAGCCCACGGAAATAATGATGGTCAAGGTCGTGGTCAGGCTAATGCCCAAGACGATAAGAAAGACGGGAGGGATGCGGAATTGGTCGCGGTATTCCATATGTGTAAAAGTACACGCTTAACAATTGTATGAGAAGGATGTTTGAACATCTTTTGAGTGCTGTACATTTGCACACGTTACTTAATAATGTTTAAACATCAAACTTAAATGAAAAAACTTCTTTCTCTTTCTGCTGCAGCGCTTTTGGCTGTGGCCTGTGGCCAAGGCACTTTGGATGCTACAGATGCAAAAGATGCTGCCCAAGGCGGCCAAACGTTGACCGTTGACGCGGCGGCTTCTAGCGTTGAATGGTACGGTCACAAGCCCTTCGCAGAGAGCTACGGCCACGCGGGTACCTTGAACATCACGGAAGGTTCCGTGGGTCTTGAGAACGGTGCCTTGGTGTCGGGCAGCTTTACGCTGGACATGAACACCATCATGTGCACGGACGAAGCCCTTCCACAGGAGAAAAAAGACTACTTAGTCGGTCACTTAAAAAGCGCAGAATTCTTTGCTGTGGACAGCTTTGCCGTTGCCACATTTGAAATCACGGGCGTAGATGCTCAAGAGGGTGAAAATAATTCTTTGGTTTCTGGCAATTTGACCATGCGAGGTGTGACCAACAACATCCAGTTCCCTGCCCATGTGACGGTGGTGGATTCTGTTGTTACATTGACCGCTCCCCAGTTCAATATTGACCGCAAGCAGTGGGGCGTCATGTATTCCTCCACGAGCATTGTGGATTTAGCAAAAGATAACTTGATTTCCGACGATTTAGGTATCAAGTTTACCGTTTCTGCTAAGCTTTAATTAGCTTCCCGTTAATTGGGTGAAAGCCTCGGCGAAAGCCGGGGCTTTTTTTATGCGCTTGGAGGGAGGAGCTGCTCAAAGGCGGTGCCCAGGGTGGGGTAATGGAATTGAAATCCGACGTTTTCCCATTTCGCTGCGGAACACTTCGTGCTCATCAAGCCGACTTGAGCCATCTCTCCAAGCATCAGGTAAAGAGCCCATGCAGGAACCGAAGGGGCGATGAATGGACGTTTGAGTATCTGGGCAAGGGTTCGGCTAAACTCACGATTACGAGTGGATTCGGGTCCAACCCCATTCCAAATGCCCTGGCAATCCTCCTGTTCAGCTAGGAATAAGAACTGCCGGGCCAGATCGTTTACATGAATCCAGGGCATCCAATGCATTCCATTTCCGAGTGCCGCCCCCAATCCCCAGTTGAATATGGGAAAGAGGGTGGCCAACACACCACTATTTTTCCCAAGTACGATGCCAATGCGGAGTTTGACCACGCGTAGGCCAAGGTCCTCCATGCGGTCCGCTTGATGCTCCCATGCGCGCACAACATCGCCCAGAAATCCCTCCGCACCCCCGTCATTTTCGTGGTAGAGTCGCTCCGGGTCGTTGGGGTAAATACCTACCGCAGAGGCAGAGATAAATGCCTTTGGACGCTGGTCTGCGGGCATGTCCTGAATCGCCTGGAAAAGGGTTTCGGCCCCTTGGATGCGGCTATCAAGAATAGCTTGTTTGTGTTTGCGCGTCCACCGTTCGGCCACGTTAGCCCCCGCAAGATGAAATACCGCTTCGACTCCCTTGAGTGCATCTGTATCCATGGTTCCTTGGCTCGGGTCCCAATGGGCATGTTCGTTGTGCGATTGCCGGGTCGAAAGTACCCGCACCTTGTGCCCTTGCGCCATCAGCACTCGTGACAATTCTTGACCTACCAAGCCGGTTCCGCCCGTGATTAAAAAAATGCGTCCCATATGCAAAAGAACCCCATTTTTGTGGCACAGTTCATCCTCATGCACCAATTAATTCCTCATTCTGGCTGGAAGCCACGATATCAAGCCTCTTTGGATCCCAAAAGCCCATTGTATTTGGACTCGGGAGCCCCTGAAAATGGTGCCTACCATCAGATGTATGACTTTGTGATTCATCCGGAATGGGACGCCATTGGCTGTGAGACACTCTACATCAAGCTTCTCTTTGTCGATTACCAAGAATGCTTTGCTGTAATTGAGCTTTTAGGAGAATGGAATGACGCAGTCCACAACGATGTGATGGAAGTAAAAAGAAGGCTCGTGGATCCACTAAACCTTCATGGAATCGACAAGTTTTTGTTGCTCGCGGACAATTTGTTGAATTTTCACGGTGGTGAAGAAGACTATTATGCTGAATGGGCTGAAGATTGTGAGGCCGGCTGGATTGTCATGTTAAACGCTAGAGACCATGTTATTCAAGACCTTCATTCTGCACGCCTAAGTGCCTACATCTGGGCAGGAGAGCGGTATCGCTTTGCAGCCTGGCGTGCACAAGATCCGTTGGCCTTATGTCAGGCCGTGGATTTGCTTATTCAAAAACAACTTGGGGCTTAAATCTGGACCATCCACTGGTGGCGGTCCTCTGTGCGTCCGTAGCGAATATCGGCCAGGGCGGACTTGACCCGCATGGCGACCCCATTTTCAGGCGCTGGGACCGAAATGATGGCCTCATGATAGCCTATGCCATCAATCGGACTGACCACAGCAGCGGTACCCATTCCAAATGCTTCTTCAAGGCTGCCATCTTTTGCGGCGGCCACGATTTCATCTACAGAAATGCGGCGCTCCTCCACCGGAATACCCCACTCCTTGGCCAAAATCAAGATGGAGTCACGGGTGATGCCTTCAAGAATCCGATCTGATAAGGCGGGGGTTAGTAAGCGACCGTTGATTACAAAAGCAACATTCATTGTGCCGGCTTCTTCGAGGTAGGCATGATCAGCGTGATCGGTCCAAAGGACTTGGTTGAATCCTTCTTCTACTGCTTTGCGGGTCGCCAAAAATGCGCCACCATAGTTTCCGGCAGCTTTGGCAAAACCAACCCCACCTTGGGCAGCTCGTGTGAAATGTTGCTCGATTTTGACCTTGACCGGCTTGGAGTAGAGTTCACCCACTGGGCTCGTTACAATCGCAAATGTGTATTCTTCAGAGGGCCGCGCAGCGACGAATTCCGAACTCGAAAATAGAAAGGGACGCAAATACAATGCAGTATTCTCTCCACCAGGAACCCATTCAGAATCAATTCGAATCAACTCCAAGAGGCCTTCCATGAAAATCTCTTTTGGCAGCTCAGGGATGAGCATACGGGCACCCGACTTATTGAGTCGTTCCCAGTTTCGTTCGGGGCGAAAAATGGCAATGCTACCATCCGCTTGACGATAGGCTTTTTGGCCCTCAAAAACGGCCTGACCATAGTGAAGAGCGTGCAAACCAAGGCCTTGCTTTAGGGCTCCATAGGGCTCGATGCTTCCTTCGCCCCATGCGCCGTTCTTAAATTCACAAATAAAGATGTGGTCCGAAAGACCTGCACCAAATCCTAAATTGTTAAAATCAATGGTGGAGAGCCTGGAATCAGTGGTAGTATGTACTTTCATGGGCGATCAGGGAAGGGTTGTGAGGCTCAGCGCGGCTAAGCCGGTGCAAAGGTACGAAGGATTGATTGTACCTTTATCAAAAGCCTTACTATGAAACGTATTTTGATTCCTGCCTTAGCCCTCTTCGCGGCCTTTACCCGTCCAAGTGAATCTCCGGTGGAGACGATGAGTTTTGACTATTTCGGAGACAGCATCCAAGTAGCGGACACCACTAATCTGAATGATCTTCTGGCTCAATTGGGTTCAGGCACTGACTCGCTCTACGCGACGTTTGCGGCACCGATTTCAGCGGTGTGTCAGGTAAAGGGCTGCTGGATGCAGTTGGACCTGGGCAATGGAGAAGAGGCGCTGGTGCGTTTCAAAGATTACGGCTTCTTTGTGCCTATGGATGCAAGCTCAGAAAGGGCCATCATCACAGGAAGCTTGACAGTGGACACCTTGAGTGTCGAATGGTTGCGTCACCAAGCCGAAGATGCGGGCAAATCTGACTCGGCTATTGCGGCGATTACTGAGCCAAAAATCTCCTATGCCGTTTTGGCAACGGGTGTAGCACTCCCTCAAAAAGTCCGTGAAATGGCGGAAGAAGAGGAGGCACACGATCATGAAGGCCACGATCACGATGGCCATGAGCATTAAACATCAGACCCGAAAGGGTCTTTTGTTTTTGACGGCATCTCTTGGCATGCTGAGCCTGTCCGTGCTCAGTTGTAACGCTCCAGAAGCAACGCCTGAACAAAAGCCTGCGGATCAACCTAGTCGTCGAACGGGGATGTATGAAGCCAGTCCTTTAGCGGTAGCTATGCGTAGCATGGCGACGGATATGGAGTCACTCCGGGCAAAAGCAGATGATGGCTCCTTGCAAATCGAAGAGGTAGATGCCATGATTTTGGCGCATGCCGATATGAAAACGGCTCAGGCCACCAAGCCATCAGATATCAAGGCTAGTTATACAGGCTATGCCGAAGCATATCTCCTCCAATTGGAAGAACTCAAGGAACAAATGCGTGCGAATGCTAGCAGGGAAGAGCGACTGGAGGCGTTTAATGCTGCCTTGACTACCTGTGTGGCCTGCCACCAAGAACATTGTCCTGGTCCTATTTCACGCATTGAAAAAATTAAGGTTCAGCCATAATAGAGCGGGTAATCACCCATGATGCTCGTCCCACGTTGCGTTCTGAGCGCTGGAATTAAAGTTTTCACTCCTTGAATGAAGCTAGGGTCCGGACTCAAAGTACTTATAGATGCAGAATGGGCTAATCTTCCTTAGCGCAAAGTCACGTATCTAAGGTTAGATCTCACCTTGCCTATAATAGAGGCTTGGTAAGTTTAGAGGTCAGCCTGGGTCACCGTGCAAACAATAGATGTTGCGTGTGCGGCGTGGCTGAACGACATTTAGACCTATGAAATATCGAAGCCTCCGCGTCTATGGGTTCTTAGAAAATGCTGAGGGGGATCTTCTGATCGCCTATGAACGCTTTGCAGGCCAACCCTTGATTAAATTTCCTGGAGGGGGCATCGAATGGGGCGAAGGCCATCAAGAGGCCCTATGCCGTGAATTCATGGAGGAGTTAGGGGTATCAATCGCGGTGAAGGAGTGCATGTACTTTAATGATTTCCCGGTGCAATCCGCCATCAATCCAGCCTATCAAGTACAGTCATTTTTTTATCGCGTGAAACTCCATGAAACGGGAGGCCCCCAAAGGGTTCAGGCAGAGACAAAACGCGAAGTCCCCAGCGAAGAGGGGGAGCGATTTGTGTGGGTTCCAAGAAATGAAATTGACGCAATCCCATTCACTTTTGAGATAGAGCAGGCGGCTATGCGCTCGTTTTTGGCCGCAGCCAAGAGCCCTCAATAGGAAGAATAGGCTGCCAATCACCTTTGCTTTGGGCGACGGTATTCAAGAATTCTCCTTCAGCTTGGCGTGCCTGGCGTACGTTAACGGGTTCCCATGTTCTCGTGGCGTTGGACCGAACATAGAGCATCATGCGGCCAAATAGGTCAATGCCTAATAAGCGACTGAGTTCATTGAGCGCTTTCATTCGGGTATCAATCGAACAACCACTCGCCGTATGGGTCTGTTCGTCCACGGCCAAAGCAATCAAGCGTCGATCTACCGTGGTATAGCCAGCGCTAATCGGCTGGCCATGCGCAGTCCATTCGCGACATATTCGATCCAAATGATCCTCAACAAGGGAATCTTGCCCTTCGGACCAAGGCGAAGCGGCGCAGAAACACCAGAATCGACTGTATTCGGGTAATTCAGACCAAGGTTTAGAGTTCATCCGCCTGGGCAATGGCTTCGGCAATGTCTAATACTTGAACACTACCTTCTTTTTCAAAGTGCTTGACACCGTCGGTCATCATCGTATTGCAAAAAGGGCAACCGGTAGCAATAATAGCTGGCTCGGTAGCCAAGGCTTCTTCCGCGCGTTCGTGGTTGATGTCTCTATCTCCTGCTTCCGGTTCTTTGAACATCTGGGCACCCCCAGCACCGCAGCAGAGACCCTGCTTTTTGCATCGACGCATCTCCGTCAATTCGGCCTCTAGAGTAGATAAAAGTTCCCGAGGCGCCTCATATTCCTGATTGACACGACCCAAGTAGCAGGGATCGTGAAAAACGATGCGTTTGCCCTTGAATGCCCCTCCCTCCACTTTCAGCTTGCCTTCTTTGAGCAGCGTCTGGAGGTATTGGGTGTGATGATAGACTTCAAAACTTCCACCAAGCTCTGGGTATTCATTTTTTAGGGTATTGAAGCAATGCGGGCACGTGGTCACGATGCGCTGCACGTCATAGGCATTCAAGATCTCAATATTGGCCAGGGCTTGCATTTGGAATAGGAACTCATTTCCCGCCCGGCGGGCAGGGTCTCCCGTGCAGCTTTCTTCTGCGCCTAAAACGGCAAAGGACACTCCTGAACGCTGAAGCAATCGAGCGAACGCTTTGGTTATTTTTTTGGCGCGGTCATCAAAGCTTCCTGCACAACCAACCCAGAACAACACATCCGGTTTTTCACCACGTTGGGTCATTTCAGCTAGGGTAGGGACGTGTAAGGCTTCCATCATGTTTTATGCTTCAAATACTTCAATTGTGGCAGACTTGCGAACCAAATCCGTAAAGGCTCCCGAGTAGCGGGTGGCGCGTACAATGTGATTGTCAATCCAATGATAATTTCCGCCTCGTGGTTTACCCATCAATAGGCCGTGATAAGGGAAGGCATTAGCTTGAAGCCAATCTTCCGTTACCACGCGCTGTTCTTCAGTACGAGAGGTGAAGAAGGTAATGATATGTCCCTGGGCGTACCATTTCTGAATGGTGTCACGGGCATCTTCATACACGGCAGCAGTGGCCATGCGCTCAGGCTCTTCATTGGGAATGTCATCACAAATCGTCCCATCGATATCGATAAGATAGTTTTTGATTTCTTCGGGGAGGACGGGGCTAATTTTTTGCCCGTTAACCAGGGTTTCTTGGAGTTTGTGGCTCATCTATTTAGTTTTCTGTGGTCCATAACCCGCGGTCAGCCTGAGGGTAAGCCCAGGGGGCGGCATTGTTTTCCACATTATTCATCATAGTATTTAACGAGGCAGGAGCTGCGGATTCTTCCATCACCAAATACTGCCGAATTTGCTGGATGATGTCCAAGGGGTCGATGTTGAGGGGGCACGCTTCTACACATGCATTGCAGGTGGTGCAAGCCCATAATTCCTCGCGACTGATCCAGCCGTCAAGGAGGGTTTGGGTATTTTTTGGCTCATTCATGACTTGCTCTACGCGGTCGCGGGTAGCCATCATGATTTTGCGAGGAGAAAGTTTTTTTCCTGTTTGATTTGCGGGACATTCACTTGTGCAACGTCCACATTCCGTGCATGTATAGGCGTTTAAGAGATT
>JAQWXR010000002.1 GCA_029254375.1 Schleiferiaceae bacterium
ATACCTACTCCTCGAAGGGGGACGTGTATTTAACGTTCGGGCCCATGAAGGGGCTCAAGTTCGTTGGAAGTTGGAGGGTTGAAGGGTGAAAGGGTTGAAGGGTGAAAGGGTTGAAGGGGGAATAAACGCTTATGATCTTTTCCTCTTTAGTTTGCTTTTCGACCTTTAACGCGCGCCGGACTTTGCGGGCATTTACTTACGTTTATCCGATCAATGTTCAGCCAATTCGGGCTTTCCGAAGTAGCCCCTGAACAACCAAGTACCGGCGTACATGAAGGGGGTATCCAGGGCGGCGCAGAGAACTTTGAATAGCCAACCATCCAAAACCATGGACCCAATAGTGCCTAGAGATTCGCGGTCAATAAAAATGATACCCACAACTAAGACCGTATCAACAAATTGAGAAAGCATGGTGCTAAAATTATTCCGAATCCATAGGTGCTTGCCCTTGGTTAAGTTTTTCCAAAAGTGATAAAGGCGCACATCGACCAATTGAGCCACGATGTATGCCGCCATGGAGGCGAGGATCACGCGCTGAGAGTTTCCAAAGACCATGGCATAGGCTGATTCACTGACCGGGGAGGAGTCAATGGCTTCAAACTGGGCTCCAAGCCAAAGCACTCCGAGGACAAACAATAAAACCACAAAGCCACTTAGGACCACTTGATTGGTTCGCCTCCGCCCGTAGAATTCACTGAGCAAATCCGTTACCAAAAAGGTCAGTGGATAAGGTAAGACTCCGGCCGAAATGACAAAAGTGTGAAAGCCCAAATCAATCGAAATGAACTTATTGGCGATGAGGTTGCACACGACCAAGGCGGCTATGAATAGAGCCGATAGGATCATATACAGGGCCAAGGCATGGCGTTGCTTGGAGAGGGAGAGGCTTGAATCCATGAATACTACTTACAAGTTCAAATCGATGGCGCGCATTTGAATCCCTTGGCGTTGCTCCAAATGCGCCCATTCCGCCTGAAGAGCATTAAGCCATTCTTGCGCTGGCCCTCCGATCCAGGCGGACCATGATTGGTTGATATTGCTTGACAATGAATTGATAAATTCTTCAATCGGATCCATGTCTTCTGGGTAAAAAACAATTCGGGCATCGTTCGTGTAACCGGCGAGTTCGCGCGCCCGTCCAAGTGCCGCGAGGAATCCACCTTCGCGGTCGACGAGTCCAAGACTTAAGGCATCTCGGCCGCTGTACACATGTCCTTGGGCAAGGGAATCAACCCTTTGCCTTTCCATTTTACGGCCTTGGGCTACGACGTTTTTAAACCGATCGTAGGTGTGATCGACATTCTTCTGCATGATGGCCATAAAGGCTTCACTTGGCGCTTGGTCTAATTGCAATGCCGTGCTAAACGGATGACTACCTACCGGTTGCGAGCGGATGCCCAAATGTTCATGCATGAGTTGTTCGCCGCTAAATAGCAAGCCAAAAACACCAATAGAACCGGTAATGGTTGCGGGACTTGCATAAATTTCTTGGGCTGGAGCGGCGATGTAGTAGCCACCGGAGGCGGCAACATCCCCCATGGAAACGATGATGGGCTTATCCGTCACGTCGCTAAGAGCTCCCCATATCATGTCGGAGGCGAGGGCGGACCCTCCAGGGGAGTTGATGCGTAGGAGGATGGCTCCCACTCTTTTTTGCTTGGAAATTTTTTTTATGGCTTTGCGCAGACTTCCATCCGTGATAACTCCATCGCTGCCATTGCCATCTTGAACATCGCCTTCAGCAATGAGCACCGCAATACTCTGTCGGGCAGATGGCTCTTCCAAGGCCCGGTAATAGTCGGCGACCGAAATAGATTCGGCCTCTTCATCTAGGTTCAAGGTGTAGGAGATTTGATCCACCAAGCCAAAGTGCTTGGCTTCTTCAGCATCAAAGAGGGGGCTCACCATGAGGCGAGTCTCCAACGCATCCCCATCGAGACCATCGGCCACCCAATCATTGTGAATCTGGGACCAGATGGATTGAAGACGTTCCTGAATTTGCAGTCGGTTGGCTTCGGACATGATTTCGGCGATAAAAGGTTCGCCAGCACTTTTATAAATATTGTCGGACCCCCGAATTAAGTGAGCTTGAATACCTGCTTTATCTAAAGCCCCTTTGAGATAAAGGGGGGAAGCACTAAGTCCGGAAATTTCCACCATGCCTTCGGGGACGATTTGGACATGACTTGCAGCCCGCGCAAGGTATATGGCTTTCTGGCTGTAAATTTTGGCTTGGACACTCACAGGCTTTCCAGCGGCTTCTAGGGCTTGGATGGCCGTGCGAAGTTCTTGAATGCTTGCATAGCCCATTTCAAAGAGACCGATATGAATATGGAGGGCTTCAATGCGATCATCTTTCCGAGCAGCATCCATGGCCAAAAGGGTTTGGGTCAGCGATAAAGGCTCGGGCTGGTCCAAAAGTTCAGATAGCAATGCCAAAGAATTGGTGGGGCGATCCTGAATAACCCCGTTGAGATCGAGGACTAAGGTACTTTTAGGGGCAATTTCTATTTTGCCTGAGGGAATACTGGCTAAGCCAATGACGAGGAGAACTAAGAATAATAGTCCAGATATAACTCCAAAAAAGCTAGAGAAGAATATTTTCATCGGAGATTTGCCTTTAAGTGAAAAATCAAGAAACCAAGGTAAGAACTTCAGCCCACGAAAACCGGGCCATCCTCTTGTTGGGGAGTAATTCGGAGGATGCATCTGAGGCTCTTGCAGAGGCTACGACGCGGTTGGCCAAGCGAATGGGGCTAATTCTAAGGGGGTCGATTTGGAAAACGGCCGCTTGGGGCTTTGAAGGGCCCGACTTTTTGAATCAAGCGATTGAGGTTTCGTGGACGGCAGCATTGGATGAACTGATGGATCACTGTCTTGAGGTGGAAAAAGCGATGGGAAGGCTTCGCAATCCGCTGGCTGAAGGCTATGAAAATCGTCGCATGGATGTCGATATTATCTTGTGGTCAGGCGGTGAGTACCAATCTGATTCTGTGATAGTTCCGCATCCAAGGATGGAAGCTCGACGCTTTGTGCTTCAACCTTTGGCCGAATATTGGGGTGATTGGAAACATCCAGTCTTAAATATGAGCGTTGCGCAGCTCTTGGGCAGCTGCAGCGATGAAAATTTGATACATTTGCATCAAACAATTGAAAATTGACACACATGAAATATGCAGTTTTGGGAGTTGCTGCCTTGGCGCTAGCTTCCTGCGGACAAATCAAAGAACTCGAAGAGCAAGTAGGCACCCTAAAAGGTGACTTGGCAAAAGTTCAGGCAGATGCAGACGGAGACGGCGTCTCGGATGTGTTTGACTTGGAAGCAAATACTCCCAAAGGTGCCCTAGTGGACGGCTCAGGCCGTGCCTTGGACTTGGACGGAGACGGAATCCGCCACGAGTTGGATACCGATCCTTTCACTCAACGTGGAGCGCGCGTAGATGCCTCTGGCCGAGAATTGGATAGCGACGGTGACGGCGTTCTTGATTCAAAGGACATGGAGCCCAACACCCCAGCAGGCGCTTTGGTAAACTTCCAGGGAAAGAAAATTGAAGGAACTGTAACCACGCAAGTGGCTGAGGCCTTTATACCAGAAGTTCACTTTACTACAAACTCTGCGACGGTCAGCACCGAGGACGAGGCAAAATTGGCTGTCGTAGCCAAAATGATGAAGACCAATCCAAGCTTGCGTTTACGCGTAGTCGGCCATGCGGATGCCACTGGATCTGAGCGAGTCAACTTGAAAGTTGGTGAGCGTCGTGCAAAAGCCGTTGTTCGCGTTTTGACCACCACCTTTGGTATCTCTGAGGCCCGCTTCGAGGTGCTTTCTAAAGGAGAGGCTGAGCTTTTGAGCAAGAAAAATGTGCACAATCGCCGCGTAGAATTCCAATTTATTCAATAATTGCTTACCTGGCGATAGTAGTATAGAGGGGCCCATTAGGGTCCCTCTTTTTTTCTCCCCAACCCTCCCCTCCTCCTCCTCATGGAAAAAGCTCCCAAACGCTGGAAAATGATCTTCATTTCCTGGCTATTTGTTTATCCCGTCGTCAATGTCATGTTTGCATTGATTTTTCCCCTATTGTCTGACCTACCTCAACTCGTAAAGACCTTGGTCTTTACGGTCATTCTGGTTCCCTTGATGGGCATTGCCATTCCAGTCTTGCACAGGCGATTTTGGGAGTGGATTACGAAATAAGAAGGAGTTATTTCCCTGTCGGGAAGCGGTAGCGTCGAGTAGCCTCCCACAGGACGGCTCCGCCGCAAACGCTGACATTTAGACTATGCTTCATGCCGAATTGAGGGATTTCGATTGCTCCGTCACAGGCGTCGACGGTGGCTTGTTCGACCCCATTCACCTCATTCCCAAAAACGAGAGCGAGACCTGATGGGGGGGATGGAAGTGCTTCGAGTCCGAGGGCATCGTGAACCTGTTCAATGGCGAGTACTAAAAAGCCTTGGTCCTTCGCATGGGCAATCGCTTGGTTGGCATGGTCAAAGCCAAGCCAAGGCACACTTTCGGTGGACCCCAAAGCCACTTTATCTAGTTGATTATGAGGGGGACGCGCGCTATATCCACAGATGGAAATCCCTGCACAGCCAAAGGCATCCGCAGTTCGAAAAAAACTCCCTACGTTGTGCGCACTTCGGAGATTTTCTAGAATAATCCAGATAGGAGTTTTGTTCGAAGAAGTATATTCTTCGGTGGACATCCGTCCGAGTTCCGATGTAAGACGTTTTTGCATAGTTATCTTCGCAAAGGTAACCCTCATTTTCCTGCCCATTTATGGCTTCGACGTCTAAAGAAACACCACTCATGCGCCAATACAACGCCCTCAAGGCGGAGTATCCGGAGGCATTGCTTTTGTTTCGGGTGGGCGATTTCTATGAAACCTTCGGGGAGGATGCCATCAAAGCGTCAAAAGCCCTTGAAATCACTCTGACAAAAAGGAGTAACGGAGCTGCAGCCGATATGGAATTGGCGGGATTCCCTCACCATTCAATGGATACATACATGCCCCGACTTGTAAAGGCGGGGTACAAGGTGGCTGTTTGCGAACAGCTCGAAGATCCCAAGTCAGTCAAGGGCATTGTCAAGCGGGGTGTTACGGAAGTAGTCACTCCGGGTATTGCGCATCAAGAGAGTCTATTGCCGTCAAAAGCAAATAATTACTTAGCCTGCTTTCACGAGGGAGAGGGCGCCATTGGTCTGGCCTTTCTCGATGTGTCTACGGGGGATTTTTTTGTTTCCCAGAGCACGCAGGTAGAGGCCCTCAAGTGGGTGCAGACATTTAACCCGTCCGAGATGGTCTATAACCGCCGAAACCGCGGAGAGCACGCCCAAGCCCTCCTTGGCCAACGTAGCCCTTCCAGTTTAGAAGATTGGGTCTTTCAAACAGAATACAGTGAGGAAGCAGTCCAAAAGCAATTTGGTAGTTCGAGCATCAAGGGCTTTGGTCTAGAAGATGCCCCCTTGGCGGTCATAGCCGCAGGGGCCCTGTTACACTACCTCCAACAATCGAAGTATACTGCTACCCAGCACATCCAGACCTTGCAACGTCTGCGCCCAGCGACGCATTTGTGGATGGATAAATTCACCCTGCGCAATTTGGAGCTCTTTAACACGGCACATGGAGGGGGTACGAGTCTTTTGGATGTATTGGACCAAACCGCAAGCCCGATGGGAGGGCGTTGGTTGCGCCGATGGCTTGCGCTACCCCTCGTGGAGGAGGATGCCATCATGGAGCGTCAAGCTGCCGTGGCCTCCGGTTTAGCTGAGGAAGCACAACGAATCGCATTGCGCCAACTTTTGGGCCAAATGGGAGATATGGAGCGCATGGCAACACGTCTTTCTACGGGTCGAATTGGACCTCGCGAACTTCAACGTCTCGCGCAGTCTCTGTTTTCTGTGGAGGCCTTAGGCGCAGAGCTCAATGGCGAGTCCGCCTGGATGCCCTACCTCGAAAAACTTGATCCGATGGGTGCATGGCGGGATAAAATCTTGCGGGCCTTAGCAGATGAGCCCCCTGCCGTAGCAAGTAAAGGCGGCCTATTTCGGCCTGGATTCCATGCTGAACTAGATAAATATAAAAACTTAAAGCGTGACGCCAAGCAAGTATTGGATAACATCTTGGCGCGCGAAACGGAAGAAACGGGCATACAAGGCTTAAAAGTGGCCTTTAATTCGGTCTTTGGCTACTATTTGGAGGTCCGCAATAGTCAAAAGGACCGGGTGCCCGAAACATGGATTCGAAAGCAGACCCTGGTCAACGCCGAACGCTATATCACAGAAGAGCTAAAATCCCTAGAAACAGAAATTTTACAGGCGAATGAAAAGGTGCATGACCTTGAGCAGCAACTTTACTTAAATCTAGTCACAGAGTCCCAAGGGCAAATCACAACCCTATTGGCGACGGCACGCAGTATGGCAGCGGTTGATGTCTTGCTCACCTTTGCCCATTTGGCTCAAAAGCATCGCTGGTGCCGGCCAATATTTTCAAAGGATCTAACCTGGAAAGTGACTGGGGGAAGGCATCCCGTGATCGAACAACGCTTGTCAGAATCAAATCCGTATATCCCAAATGACGTGGACCTAAGTGCCGGGCATGAGCAAATGTGGATCATAACGGGACCGAATATGAGCGGTAAATCAGCCCTATTGAGGCAGACGGCGCTGCAAGCAATTTTAGCCCAAATAGGGTCCTATGTGCCCGCCAAATCTGCCCAACTTCCGCTACTGGATCGTCTTTTTGTCCGTGTTGGCGCTAGTGATAATTTGAGTGAAGGGGAATCGACATTTATGGTAGAAATGGCAGAAACTGCGAGTATTCTCCATGGCCTCACCGAACGAAGCTTGGTACTCCTCGATGAGATAGGACGCGGAACGGCGACCTATGATGGCTTGAGTATTGCACAATCCATTGCGGAATACCTGCACCAGCATCCTTTTCGTCCCCTCACACTCTTTGCGACGCACTACCACGAACTCAATGCACTTGAGGCGAGATGGGAGCGCATTGCCAACCGGCACGTATCCATTTTGGAAGAAGAGGGTCAAGTCGTATTCTTGCGAACCCTTGCGCCGGGTGGATCCAATCACTCCTTCGGTATCCATGTGGCCCGAATGGCAGGCATGCCCAAGCCTGTGGTTCTTCGAGCGCAAGAAGTACTGAATGATTTGGAGCGAATGCACGGCGAGCAACTTTCCATCTCATCCAATTCGACATCAAATGCTGATACGGCGATGCAGCTGTCCTTTATTCAATGGGAGGATCCAGAGGCAGAAGCGTGGAAAACGGAATTGATTGAAGCTGATCCTAATAGTCTCAGCCCCATTGAAGCCTTATTGCTTCTTCAGCGTTGGAAAGAGCGCTTTGGAAAGGGCTAAATTTTACTTGTAAAAGTGCTTGTTCACAGAACTTTTCTTTCTATTTTTGTCGCCCCACTGCGAAAGTAGCTCAGTTGGTAGAGCACGACCTTGCCAAGGTCGGGGTCGCGGGTTCGAATCCCGTCTTTCGCTCCAGAAAAAACCAGCGCGAGTAGCGCTGGTTTTTTTATGCCCGGTACTGCGGAGTTCACGTTGGTAGAATCTGCTGTAGTCCCAATCCAATGCCTAGGCTTGTCCGAGAGAATGGAAATAAAAAGAGCCGGCCCTTGCGGACCGGCTCTAGTCATGTTGGGCGTGATACCCTTAGTGCTGGACAACCAGGCGCAGCGTGCGCTGACCCGCTTCGCTTTGAATTCGGACCATGTAGATGCCGGACTTCATAGAGGCAACGTTCAAATGGATCTCATTTGAATTCGTGTGTTGGTTCAAGACGGGTTGACCCAATGTGTTTAATACCGTTACGGTCTTGCCGCCGTCCATTGGAAGCTTCAAAGTGGCTAGCGTACCGGCAGGGTTGGGATAGAGGCGCACTTTCTCGAGGGTATTCTCCCCAACGCTGATGGTTTGATTACCTGGAGAGCCTACGTCCGTTCCCGTAGAAGTGTAGGCTCCACGAATACCGACCGTGGCATTGCCTAGGTAGGTGCAGTTGGTGTCGAACTCGACAGAGTGTCCCGCTTGCGTACTGGTGTATTCGGCCTTACAGATTTCAATCGGGTTGGAAGAGGTGTCGAAAAGAACAACCACATCGCTACTGGAGCTCAATGAGGGATAGGCACCATTGACCAATTCATCCGAAGAAATGATCTGCACGTTGGTATTCGTGAGGCTCCATGCCGCAGCGAAGTCAGCCTCATTGGCTTGAGTGCCCGCCCAAACTACGATCGCTTCGCCTGAAGCGATGCTTACGTTTTGGAAGACAGAGGTTCCTGGAGCTAAGCTGTTGTCGTCCCATGAGAAGCCGTCCAAATTCACGGTGCTGCTGCCATAGTTCAAGATTTCGAACCAATCGTCGCTCACATTGCTATTAGGGTCGTTGGAACCTGCCATGATTTCCGTTACAGCCAAGTCGTAGGACATTGGAGTTGGGAAGATGACATCGGCGATGTAACGAGGAAGCATCTGGTAGCCACTTGTGTAGGGGCTGCTGTTGTCAAATTGACCGCCAATACCCACTACGTCAAAGGTGCCTACAGGGCAAGGTTGGCTGTAAAGATCAACATCGGCATCAATACGCAATTGAAGTGTGTTGGTGCCATCCGTGACATCTACGTTGAAGCCTGAACCAGCGTTGGTCCATTGTGCCGGATTGACGATTGTGACGTTGTTCATGCGGAGCAGATCACTTTCGGTGCTTTCGTCCAAGGCTACAATAGTTGTAGGCACGGGCAAGCTACCGCCCGAACTAACAATAACAATAGAGTCAGCATTGACTTGCGACAGGCCGTTGAACTGTCCGATGGTACCAATAATACGCAGCACATCGCCTTCATTGACGGTATAGTTATGGTTGGCAGTTGAAGGAGAGAAGACACCAAAGCCTACACTACCATCGTGAAAAGTGAAGGCCACATTGCCCGTGCTGGCGCTTTGGGTATTCACACCAAGCACAGTTCCTAGAACCTTACAATACACTCCATTGGAATCATTGACGCCATTCGCATCCTGGCCCTTGATTTGAGGAATCGTATAGGTTGGGATGATGATGTCATTATCGATAATCGTGAAACGCATGGAGTCAATGGCCCCGATTTGGAGGCCGGTTCCTGCTGCGTCAATCAGAAGATCTATATACTCGTTTCCTTCGGTCAATGCATCATCAATTAAGGTGATGGATAAGCTCAGGGTATCCGCATTTGCAGGAATAGTTATGCTCGTGCCCGTTGCAGAAATACTCGGATTGAAGCTTGCATCCGTACCCAGAATGAATCCGGCACCCGCATTGTGACGGATGGTCACCGTTGAGGCTGAAGCGTAGGTCGGGCTGATAACTAAATGAATGGTTTCCGTCACATTCCCTTCCAGCGCGGATTGTGCCGAAGCGGCAAAACGGATGCTTGGGTTAGTGGACATCACGGGAATGATGTCGTTAGTGTCACGTGGGAAAAGCTGATAGCCACTGGTATAGGGGCTACTCGCGTCAAATTGACTACCCACACCAATGACATCAAATAAACCGCTTGGAGCTGAGGTGCCATAGAGGTTACAGTCAGCGTCAATGCGCAAGGCATAGGTATTTGAGCCATCGGTGATGTCCACGTTAAAACCTGATCCGCTATTCGTCCACTGAGATGGGGTCACCAGAGACATATTGTTATAGCGAAGCAACTCAGATTCTTCGGGTTCACCCAATCCTGAGGCCAGTGTAGGTGTTTGAATCGCAGCTCCGGTGCTGATCAAAGTCAAGCTATCGGGTAACAATTCGGTCAAGCCATTGTATTGGGCTATGGTTCCATAGACTTCAATGACATCGCCCATCATAGGAGCAGTATAGCTGCCAATATCGGTGGATTTGTAAATGTTGATGCCGCCGGTGCCGTCATGGAGATACAAGCTGTAGCCGGCATTCCCGTCGTAATCAATCGTGAAGACCGTTCCTTGGAAGCGAGCCATTGAACCCAAGCTATCCGCCACGCCAGAAGCATCTACATTGTTATAGCTACCAATGGCATCGAGGTTGGAAACGGTGCCGCCGTATATGATGTCGTTCGTATCGCGTGGGAATAATTGGTAACCGCTTGTATAGGGGCTACTGTTATCAAATTGACTACCGACGCCAATTACGTCAAAGGTTCCTACAGGAACGGCTGTGCCAAAAAGGTCGCAATCGGCGTCAATACGCAGGGCAAAGGTGCTGGTGCCGTTGGTCACGTCCACATTAAAGCCTGATCCGCTATTGCTCCACTGTGAAGGGGTCACCAAGCTGACGTTGTTGATGCGAACCAACTCCGATTCTTGTGGCTCGTCTAGCGTAGTTGTGATGCTTGCATTTTGCGTGAGGGCACCTAAGGCCAAAACGTTGATGCTATCTGGTGCGATTTCGGTCAAACCGTTGAATTGAATAATCGTTCCATATACTTCGATGGAATCACCGCGCTCTGGGGTGGTATAGCTACCCAAGTCGCTTGACTTGTAGACGTTAATTCCACCTGTTCCATCATGGATGTAGAAGCTGTAACCGGCATTTCCGTCGTAATCAATCGTGAAAATGGTAGCGATGAAGTGGGCATAGGCAGTTAAGCTGTCGGCCACGCCGTTGGCATCCACGCTAGTGTAGTCGCCAATCATGTCATAGGCGGGAGGAGTGCTTGCACAGGTGGAAACGTGAGCGCCGAGTTGTGTGAAGGTATTTTGAGGATAGACCGTCCATTCCGTTGCGCCGATGGTCCAGTCCAATTGGCCCTTTGTGATGGAGGCCATGCGCTCCAAGGTATATTCATTGGTCGCTCCCGTTCCAACGGTCCAGTTGCTTCCAGGATCTACGCCCACGATGCCAATAATATCTAAGGTGTCGTTGTTAGGATCTAATAGCACGACCGCATCGTCCCCATTGTAACTAACTACGTTAGGATAGCCGTAGCTGCTGTCTGCCACAGCCAAAATGGCGGCTACGCTTTGAGCGTGTGCAATAACATAGGTGCCATAGGCTGGAATCGTTTTACCTGCAGGGAAAACGAAGGTGTTGGTCGTGCTGGTCGCACCGTTAGAGAAGAGGGCTAAGGTGTAGCCAGCGATACTCTTAGCCGAAGCCGTCGGATTGTATATCTCCAAGGCCTTGTTGTTGCTAGAGCCTTCTACATATTCCGAAATGAAGAACTCTGTGCATGGGGCCACATTAGTCGCTACGGATGTCACAGTGATTGTTCCTTGCATGCTGGAGGCATGAGGATCGCATTGATACTGGTAGACGCCAGCAGTTGCAAAAACATATTGGTAAGACCAGGTACCTCCTGCAGCTGCCCCGTTGCCAAAGCTGGCGGGATTGCTCGAGAAGGTGCTCATAGAACCATTGACATTGTGTGTGCCGTTGACTTGAGTCCAGGTTACCGTGTCCCCTTGGCTAATCGTCAAAGAGGAGGGGGAAAAACTCATGTTGACCACAGAAACCGCATGGCTTGTGGCAAAGGCCATCATGGAAAGTGCCATGAAGGCTAAAGCGTACATTTTTTTCATCATCATATCATTCATTGCATCAAAATTACGGCGAACAAGTTGCTCAAGCGTTAAGTGAAGGTTAGCAGTGTTCATTGAAAGTCTAGGGTACATTTAAATCGAGAGATTCTGCCATTCCCTGCATCTACGACGTACAGAATTTTTTTCCAATGGGCCACGGCACAGGGCTCCATAAATTGCATCGGTCCATTGCCCTCTCCGCCAAAAGACACATTGGTATACCTTGTTTCACCACTAGCCGGGGGAGGAGGAATGCCTTCCAAGCCGCTGGCTGTGAATTGGTATACTGAATCGCGTTCACGATCGACAATAAAGAGGTATCGGGTGTTATCCCCTGCCATGGTCATGGCACAGGGATCGGTAAATCGATTCGCCATATTGATGCTGCGGTCAGCCAAGCTGCTATTCCCCGCATAAATCACCGGCCGGTAGTCCGCTCCAAATTCGGTTTCGATAAAACTAATATGCTGCACCTGCAGGGCTTGGTCGGGGTCTTGGGATGTAAACCAAAAATCATCCCCTGCAGCCGCGGTATACTGAGGGGGTTGAGCAAAGGAAACGATTCCTTGAGGATCCTGGAAGTAGTTGGTGAATAAGCCGGAGGAGGTACTTATACTCAAGGGAGAGATGTATGCATCTTCATTGCTGAAAAGAATCACGGCATCATCTGGCCCTTGATTGGCATTATTCGAACTTGGCCCTTTGCGAGTGAGATAGTAGCGGTTGTTCTTCTCGGAGTCTGAATTCGCAAGGATAGCCACTTGACCAAAACGCACTTGGGCATCAGAGGCAGAGAAGGTGTTTTTGAAATAAAACGGGTGGATGGTTTTATGAATCACTTGAGCATAGGGAAGGCCATATTGGCCGTCTGAATCAATTTGGCGGATGCGATAGAGGCAGGCCAAGGAGTAATTTACACCGTTCACTAAGGTGTCAAAGCTTCCAATTGCAAGGAGATCGAGTTGGCGATCTTGACGAACGCTTTGTACCCCGGGGATGGTCATTCTTCCCTGCTCCGCGCCAGATTCATTCAGACAAATAATTTCCTCGGTGGCCTCATCTACGACGTAGAGCAATTCATCATAGCCAATACAGAGGTCGGAGGGATGGACAAAGCCACCAAAAGAAGGCTCAATGGGGACGTAGGCAATGTCACGAATGCTATAGGTCGGGACATCAATGAAACTCAAGTCCGTTTTGTTTCCAAGGTAGCCCTCGCACCCTACTAAGGTCGCCGCAGCGAGAATCAGTGCAAAATACTTATTCATGGCTTCGCAAATTGAGGGGTAAATACAAGGCCAAGGGTATTTCTCCAGCCCATGGCATCCGTTCGTTGTGCAGCCACATCTACACGGATGCCAAATGGACCCATCGTTCCTCCATCGTAGGACAAGCCTCCCATTGGCCACGATTGGCCCCGCTGATTAAATCGACTGCCAAGGCGAGCCTTCAGTCGGTTATTGAATTGATATTCGAGCCCCAAACGATAATTTTCTGCATTGTCATTGGGGTGAACCAATTGCGCGGCCACCAATAATTGACGTTTTCCAGATGCCCAGGGCACAAGACTCAGGCCCATGGCAAATTCGGTAGGTAAAGTGTTTGATTCTAAGCCTTCCATAGGGGTACGATTGTAGGAAACAGGTAAAAATTGCCCTCGCAATGCGGAGGACCCTCCAAAATTCCGAAGTACCACGGCAAAGCGAAGATCCTTGACATCGGTCGTGTATAAAAAGCCGACATCAGCTGCAGCCGTGTAGGCAGAATAGGCTCCTGTTTGACTTCCTGTGGTATAGACTTCTCCGATGCCTTTGAGGGTTATGCCGAGTTGAAACTGTTCACTAAGACGCTGGGCATAGCTCAATCCAACCGCGCTTTGGGAGGAGTATAATTGATAGCCTGTACCTCCGGGCTGGAATTCTGTTCGTTCAGTAAAGGCAGGAGTTTGTAAATGATTGATTGCAATTCCCCAGGCGGCATCTCGGCCTTTCCTGGGCAGTGTGAGCATGACGCCCATGTTCTGGCTTCCACCAGCAAGACCTAGTTGACTCAACGCGAGGGAGGAGCTCTTCAGAGAGGCTATCCCCGCGGGATTGGTACCCAAGGAATAGGCATCTCCGTCCAAGGCGACCGATGCGCCAGCTAGGCCAGCAGAACGCACATTGAGATCATTTTTAAGGAAAGGGAAGGCGGATTGACCCGCGCGTTCGCCCCCGTAGGAAGGAAGTAACTGTGCATTCACCCCATAAGCGAGGGCAATGATGCTAAAATATGTCAATAGGATCCTCATAGCTTGAACGTTAGGCCATAAAGGATTTGACGGGGCGCTTGGTAGCGCGAGGGATCCCGTGGATCTAAGCCACTTTCTTGGGGACCGTTATATTCGGGACGAGGGTCTCGCCATTCATTGGGAACATCATCCCCGTATTCATAGGCGCGCCCTGTGATTGGGTTGATAATTTGTGAATTTCTTCGGTCGAATATATTCTTGATTTCCAGCGATAGGGTAATTCCCCGTTGGTACGTTCCCCGTGCCAAAGTATAGGACCACTTAGTATCAAAGTTGTGCCATGGCTGGGCAATGGACTGAAGGTATTGATCAATCAATGGGCGGTATTGTGGACGTCCTAGGTTGTTGACTCCAGTATATTCATAAGGGGTGTAGCGGTAACCTGAAGAGGCGTTATACTGCACATAACCGCTTAGTCCAGCCAGAGAAAGGCGCCCAAAGCGAAAGGTCGTGTCGGCGCTAAAAAACACCCCCCAATTTGTGCTCCACGGGCGGTCCCATGCGAGGTAATTCTCTTTGGTGAGCGAAACTTCGCCGTTTTGTTCAATTTGGAGAGCGGACTCCCTTGCGGAGTTCGACTTGCCGCGGGCAACTTGGAAACTTCCATTTCCAAAGAGGCGGAAGTAGCGGGCAAATCGGAAATCTACGCCTAATTCTAGTCCTTGGATTTTGGCATAATCCTGATTAATGTACATTGTTTTGGTGACTGGACGGCCCGTTTGGTCTTTAACGATTACGCGGCGGGAGACGATGTAGTCAAAGCGATTATTGTTATAGGCTCCTACCGTGATGGCCAAATCACGAGTCAATGCGGCCTTATAGCCTACCTCGTAGGATACGTTGACCTCGGGATCGAGGTCAGGATTTCCTAAAAAGCTCAAGAAACTTCGATCCTGGTATATGGGATCCAAGCCCGCATACAAGAAGCGCGGGTGGGGGAGACGCATGCTGTGTCCGTAGTTAAAATACAAGACATTGTTTGGGGTCACGGGAAAAGAGACGTTGATTCTTGGCAAAAGGCGCGCTTTCCAGCGAAGTCCTCCAAGAGCGATTGTCTTATCCATGTATTCGCTGCGGATGGCGGGAATAACCGGCGCAGTAGAATCTGCTACGGCCTGGTCAGCGAATGCCCCAGGGGCCCAATAATTAAAGCGCATTCCAAGACTGGCTTGAATCCCTTTGTAACTGATTTGGTCTTCAAAAAAGGCGCCTCCTTTCTGTGGGTTGACCTTCCAAATGTCGTTGCTCGAACCAATGCTGATGCTCGGCGTACTGAGCGTGTCGTTGATTTGAATCGGCGCTCCTACCCAAGGAGCGGTGACGTCAACCCATTGGTATTCGTTCCATTGATGCTCCCAGCCGCTGGCAATTTGGTGGACTTGATTCTCGGGGTAATAGTTGAGCTTTCCACGCAAGGTATACTCTTGGGCATAGTGATCGTGCCAAGTGGAGCTAATGCCGCCATTGTTGATCAGGCCATCTCCAGGGCGGATGTAAAAGATGCCACTGGGATCATAGGGATTGAAGACCTCCAATGGGTACGATGCGATATTGTCTTCATCCAAAATACCGTCAACCGTCGCAGTGCGGAAGGGTCGGCCATTGGCGTCTGCGCGCAGGTTGGTAAACATTCTGCCGGCACTCAAGGTGAGTCCCCAATGACGATTAATCACATGGCTTAGATTCAACGCTGTCAAATTGCTGTGATGGGTATAGGTCGTGGCATTATCCAAATTGCGGGAACGCGCATATTGGTAGCCGGGGGCCAAAATGGCATCGAAGCCAACGATTTGGAGCGTCCGAGAATTTTGGTTGATGTTCAAGGAATGTTGATTCGTCACAGTGAGTTTGGTGCCGCGCTTTACTTGCCAGCCGATCTTGGCCGTATGGGTCCAGCTATTGCTTTGCCTTGGGGCATAGCGTTCTGGATTCTCTGGAAACAGCGATGAGTGCAATTGATCCGCTACGGAAGGGAAGTAGTCATCCGTGATGTCCATGGTGGCAGAGTTAAAAACGGTCACATTATTCTTTGTGCCCGGAAGTGGAAAGGAAACATTGAGTTCTGCCTGATCCGTGTTGAAACTACTGTTTGGTCGCTCAGAGCCCAGGTAGTCCCGGATGTAACGCCCCGAAACTTCGAGTCGGTCTCCCCCCTCGCGTATTTTGGTGCTAATCACCCCAGATGAGCCACCTCCAAATTCGGCAGAAGCCCCACCCGTCGTGACCTTGACACTTTGAATGGCGGAGGATTGTACGCGAACGCCAAATCCTGTGCCAGCCAGAGGATCTTGGGCGGAAATCCCATCGACTAGATATTCCGTTTCATAGACCCGTGCGCCACGAATTTGAATGCCATCGTTGGTTTTGGCCACACCCGCTTGAAGGGAAACGACTTCTTCCACGGAACGGACATTCATTTGGGCGATATCGTCTCCGGTGATGGAGCGTTCGCTTTTGGCCGACTCGAGGTCGACTTGCGCCCGTTGACCCAAAACCGTGACAGTTTGCAAGACATCGACGGAGGAGCTCATTTTGATGTTGCGTTGAACCACGGCACCTCCTTGTATTCGAAGGCCATTGATTACCTGGGTTCCATATCCGAGGACTTGGACCTTAATGCTATAATCTCCCGCAGGCACCAAGGGGAACTGGTAGCGGCCATCAAAGTCCGATACTGCATTGAGGTAGGTTCCCACGATCGTGATTCCAACATTGGGGAGCGTCTCGCCCGTCTCGCTATCGCTGACCACCCCACGTAAAATTCCCGTCTTCTGAGCATAGCCACTGAAGGCACACAAAAGCATGAAAATAAGCCAAGGGAAGCGCCTACCAGTTGAAGTCATAAACAAGAATTTGCTCTAGGAGGGCATTCATATCGCTGCTACTGGATGCAACCCTATGGAGTTCCATAGAAAAGAAGACTTCATTGATGTGGGCGGGATTCCCCAAATATTTTCGTCGTACCCCAACGACATTATCTCCTTGCCAACCACTTAATTTAGTCAGCTGCGCTCGATAAAAAATCTCCGCATCGGCCGAGGGGACCAAAGGGCTAATGCCGATTAAAATACTTGCCGGATGCAGGTTTGGAAAGGGCCCTGTGACCTGAGGAACAAGAGCGGAATCTGGCAGCAAACGAACTTGTCCGGAGGAGCTAACGATGCCATCCATCGGAAAGGACCCTACAAATGGGCTGAAGTCGGTGTTTGGACCAAAAGCGGTACTGGTCATCAACTTGCCGCCTTGGCCGGTAAAGTTTTGAAGTGCCTGGGCCATATGGGCTAACAAAGGTTGCGTGGCTCCGGTGACGGGATCCAAGGCATTGTCGGAATTGGTTACGGTCAATACCCGGTCATATTGGGACAGGATGTGGCGAAACGTCGGGTTCCAGAAATAGGGACGTGATTCTCCGCTATTAACGTTCAGGTCAAGAAGGTCGTAGCTCAAGTTTAGTGTGTCCATCCAGCCTTGATATTGGGCTGTTACGAAGGCCGTTTGACCACTGACAAAAAGGAGATCAGAACTTGGACGACTCACTTGAACGGCCAAGGCAGAATCTATTGCGCTCTGCGCTCCAGCAATATCCTGAATGCGGACTTGCAAGATGTTGGAGGCATTTTCCTGCAATCCATCAAGGCCCGTCAAGGTCGCTTGAAGCGCATTTCCATAAAACATGGAGGCCGTAGCGCCCATGCCTCCACCTTGGTCCGGTTCAAGGACAAAGGTGAGCATGGACTGTTTAGGGTCAATGGTATGCCAGTCGCCGTTATTGAATCGGATTTCGGCCCCAGCAATCGTCTCATTTCCATCGGGATCTGTGGCGCTCCAACGATAGGTAAGCACGCCCAAGGCATTGCCTAAGGACTGACTGCTTTGATCGATTTCCGCCACGGGTGGCGCATTTTTAAGTGGGAAAATTAGCGTTGCAGGACTTTCATCCTTGGCGCCCAAGTTGTCAATGGCCCGAACATATAACGTGATGTCGGCCGTATCACTTCCAGCAGGGATGGCAAACAAAAAGGTGCTATCCTGTGACTGGCTATACTTCCAATTCTGGCCATCCAAGGACAATTCGTATCCTGTGACATAGCCATCGATGTCCGTGCCATACCATGACATCTCCACTTTGGAGTTCAGGCGGTCCGGGCCACTGCGCTCAATGGATTTGACCGCCAGATGGGTTTCGGGCGCACGGTTATCATTGGCTTCGCCCCGGTCACAACTGGGGCTCGCCACCGTTAGGAGGCCGAGCCCTAGAATTGCCAGGGTAAAGTATGGATAACGAATGCTCCGCATGGTAATGACCTAGTGTGTGAGGATGATGCGGATCACTTGGTGCTGACCTTCGTGCTGAATGCTGAGGAGGTAGCTTCCACGAGCCCATGCGCTGGTGCCAAGGCGGAATTGCTCGCTGCTCACCTTGCCGGAAGCAATGGGACGCCCCAAGGCATCAAGGACCACATACATAGATCCTACCGGGGCTTCGACTATTAAATAGTCATTCGCTGGGTTGGGATACGCCCTTAAAGTCAATGCATCGGGATGCGAAATGCCCACAGAACTTTGGGGTAAATCGGTGCTATCCAGGCTCACATTAATACCAATGAAGTCATCATTGTTTCGAGGCATCACACGGAAATTATTGAAGCCATAGAAGCAAATGCCTTCAACGGCGGTCATAGACATCGTATCACTGACCACGATGGGATTGACCTCCATCATTCCATCCAAGGTGTCATAGATTGCATCAGTCACCAACTGGACATAAAGGGAGCTGAAGGAGGTCGCTGATTGACGGCCTGCGAGTACAAGCGCACGGTTCCAATAGCCAGCAGTGGGCAGAGAGGACACGGCATAATCACCGAAGCCCAAGTTGGTTTGTGCGATGACTAAAGGCTGTTGTGCGGGGTCTTCAAGGCGAACTAAGCAGCCCTCCCATTTTTCCCAGGCATACCCATACTTCTCCAGGCTATCTGAAGGATTGACCACCGCTGCGACAGGCATCTGACGATTGCCTGTTTTTGAAATAGAAGCCACATTTAGACGGGTCATGCCGTAGTACTCTTCGATGGTGCCGCTTACTTGGACTTCCTCCTCGCGGAAGAACTGGGTAATTCCTGAGCCCACACACCAAATACCACTCCATGGACCACCGCCTTCATCTTGAATGTAAAGGAAGCCTAAGTCATGTTGCTTGGTACTTGCGGTCACGATGCCTTTGACGGTAACATTTTGGCCCATGTAGGGTGAATTGCCATTGCTCGAAAGGGTGAACTGAAGGTCTTTTATGATGGCTCCGTTATTTCGAACGGTGTAGTAATCGACGTTGGGCTGAACTTGGCCTACCGGTGTGGTGGGATAGTAGGACACGTTACCCTCATTATCCCACGCTTGGATATAGTAGCGCACCAAGGTGCCTAGAGCTTGGCTTGGGAGCGTGGCTTCGTACTCATCCGTGGTACCTGCCGCCAAGTTCATGTTCATTTGGCTGAATTGGCTGGGTAGAAGCGACGTATCGGCAGAGTAGTAAACAAACACAGAATCCACCGTGCCATCAAAATCCGTGATATTACAAACGAGATCCACCGATTGGTTAGGGGTAGGGACCATGGGGTCGCGCTCAAAGTTGGCGATATATGGAGGCGCATAGGCCACGATGTAGTGAGTGGAATCGAAAGGATTTAACTCATAGCCGCGGCTTCCGGATCCGACTAAGCAGCCATTTCCGTCGTGACGAACAACGCCTTTGAGGCTAGAATAAAACGTTCCAGGAACAGGGGTAACGAATGAACCGGTGGCTTGAGGAGAGTATGGGTTGACCGTCTGCCAAGAAGGAAGTTTTTGAGCCAAGAAGCGGTCCGAAACGTTGATTTTATTACCGTTACCATCGACTGCATTAAAGCTGACGCGGTTTCCGCTAAAAGGAATGACCTCCGTGACGGTCACGTTGTTGAATTCGACAAAGCTGTTTTCCCATTGCTCGCCCGTGGTTAAAATATTCACCCGAAGAGGGTCATTGAGATCCCCAATGGTGATTTGCGCTGGCGTGGGAGCTGGACGTGAACCAATGACTTGAAGCGAGTTACCGTCAATCGCCTCTAATTGAGTTCCATTGTTGTAGACTCCAACACGGCCGGTGAACTTCACTAAGTCACCAGGTAGCAGAAATTCCACGTTTGGAAGGGGTAAAAGCTGACCTTGAGCGTTAGTATACACCCCCATGCACTCCATTCCGCGAAATGCACCCGCAGCCCCTTGAGCTACGGTATCCACTAGAAAGAAAAAGGGTCTATTGCCCCCTTGAACTGATCCGGAAGCAACTTCGGATATATTTCCTGGGGTAACCACAATACCATAGGTCATCACGGTGTCGCCCAAGAAACTGGAAGTGTCATTGCAAGCGGCCAAATTTGCCGGGGATACATATTGGATATCGGTGATAGAAGTGTAGGGGAGAATCTGGGCCTGCGCAGTAAAGGCGAAACCGAGTCCCAAAAGAATGGCAATGCGTTTCATTATGTGTGGGGGTTGTATCATTTTAAAATGGTGAATTGTCCGGTGAAAAAGTCTCCGGAATCAAGGTCTTGAACGGAATAGAAATAAATACCACGAGCGAGAATTTGGCTCTGATCGGTTAAAAGGTCCCAGGCATGTTCCCCACCTGAAAAGACGCGATCCTCGGGTCGCTCCCCGGCAAAGGTCTGGAACCAACGGATGTCTGAACCTACATAGGTGGAATGGTGCTCAAATTGATCCATGACATCTCCCGCTGGAGAGGTGATGGTAATGCGTGCATGAGCAGGCAGATTGGCAAAGACCAGCTTACGGCTTTCTTCTTGGAAATTGGATTGGCCTTCCCATGCCGCTCCTGCATAGTAGGGGTTAGGGTATACAAATGGGGGGTAGGACTTCATGCTTGGGTTAGCCGTGGTTCCCGCAAAGGCTCGAACATCATTCGCCAAAAAGCTAGACTCCAAGGATTCCAATTGCGTATCGGGATTGCCCTGATCAAATGCCGTTACAGCTACGGCATGTTGCCAGCCATTGGGAAGGTTTTCGAGTGCGTAATGGTAGGAATATTTGGTGGTATCGCCTGCAAAGAAGATGGGTTCAGGCAAGGCAATGTCCGCCAATCCGGTTTCGTAAAAAAGCCCATTCCCTGCCATGTCATATTCCGCGGCTCGAACAAAGTCTTCGGAAAGATTTTGACTTCCGTTGACATCAAATCCAAGACGGCTTAGGTAAACACGGTAGCCCTCAAAGTCTTTTTTCTGTGTTATGGGGTCGACACTTTCTTCGGCATTCGTAGACCAGAAAAGGTCAATGCGGTGATCTCCTGGGATGGCGCGCATGCGCGGGGCATCGGGGGGGCTTGGCAGAATGAATCGTGTAATCTTTCCATTGCCGTCGCGGTCTTCCCCATCATCCAATATTCCATTGAAGTTGATGTCTTCCCCATTGTAGGCGACTTGTGCCCATTCTGCATTACTGATAAACCGCGCTTTTTGAGCCCCGGTATTGGCGGTATTGGACTGGCCATCGTCAACCTTCTTTCCGAAGACAAAGGCAAAGGCCATGGTGATTTCATCTCCCGGAGCAAAGGCAGAAAAAGGTCCGACGCTGAGCAGATCGGATCGGTTTCCGGAGGCATTTAGCAGCGCTTGGATGTCCATTCCCACGCCATTCTGGCAATCTAATCCACTCGGTTCGTTCCAGCACGGGCTTTGGTTCAGACCCTGGGTCATTTTCACATAACGCTGGGGGTCAGATGTGGGAAAAAAGAATAGGGCTTGGCCGGAATTATTAAAAACCCATGTATTGTAATGATCCAAAAAGCCCGAAGTAATATCGGGATGCTTAAATCCCTGTTTGTCTTCGGCGCCAAGAAATTTTTGGCCCACATAGGAGTCGGTTATCCCCACATCCCCCGTGGCATCATAGCAGTAAGCCATATGTAGACTATCCAAGAATCCATTCCCGCCTTGGGAATAAAACACCGAACCCCCAGCTCCAGCCGGGGTGGAATTGATATTTCGTACTACCGTATTGGCCCATAAGGCCACATGTAAATCATCATAGGTTTCAAGGCTAACATTTTTAATCGTCATGTTCGCAATGACAAAGAAGTCCGAAAAGCGATAATTCCAATTGTAGGTCTCCATGCTCACATCGATTCCCATTGGGTTCGTGTGACCACTAATGGGAATGGAGGTGCCAGGAATGAGCAAATTGGCATCGGTGAAACTGCTCCGAAAATCCTGGTGCGAAACGGCGTCCGGTCGAAAGTTTGGATTATCGCGCAAGGAGGATACTTCGTCCATACCACCCAGGCTATTGGTAAATTCGAAACCGCCTCGACCAGGCGCATAGCCTTGCGGCGCGTCATAGGCAGAGGTACTCACGCGAACCGTTCCGCTTCCATCCACGCCGCCAATCCAAATACCGGATTCAAAGACGTGTTCGGTGCCTGATCCCGCTGGATACTCCCCTGAAGGATTCCCGGTTCCGTCTTTATAGCCTCGAAAAGCGTTGCCAAAGGTGCCCACATTGGTGACAGTCATCCGAATGTTGCTTGCATTGGTCATTCGCTCCACAAAATTCTGAGCGGAGACGCTCCAAGTGAAAGTTAGTAGCACCAGGGTACTTGTCAACTTCAATCTCATGGCATTTTTTGGCTCGAGGGTTGGCGCCCTGGAGGCCTCAAAGTGAAAACCAGAAGGCCTTGGGCTGAGCTTAAATCTGGAAGCGGAAAGCGCAAGGATTCAACGTGACCTTGTGCCACGATGCGTCCCAAAAGGTCTGTGCAATGCCAGGGAGAGCCCAAGGCGGCTTGACTCACGTCCACCCAATAGCCATCTTGGCGTTTCCCTAGGATTTGAAGTGCTAGGGCTTGCTGCTCGTTGATAGAGATTTGCAAGCGTTCAATATCAATGTCCACATACACTGGGAGGTGGTCACTCATTTCATATAAGGCTGTCAGAATATTCGATGGGACCGAGTTGTTTGTAGGAGAATTGATGGAGGAATTGAAGTGGAGTCCATCGTTGCCCACCGGAGTGAGTGATCCATTAATGTAGGTCATTTTGGCGGTGCCATCGGCGACATCGTCGCTAAACAGCACATGGTCAAATCGGTCATCCAGACCTCCGCCAGAAAAGCATCCATTGTTGGTGGCGCCATCTCGAGTACTCTGACTGTGGAGATTTCGAAATGTGTAGTTGTTGTTCCAGTTTCCGGGTTGATTTTCGGGATCGTAAAAACGAAGTGCCGCGGTGGAGTAATTCAATAGATTCTGAAAACCGGTTTCTTGGCTTTTGGGCATGTTCAAATCCCCTGCCAGAAAATAATTTGAACCGAGATTGTGGGAGGATATGTATGCCATCAGGGCGGCCGTCTCACGGGCACGGTCGGCGATGTCGGAGGCCGACGATCCGGCTTTTAGGTGGGCAGCAAACACGGTAAAGATCACGGTATCCGGATTGATCATCAATAAGGAGTCCCGATAATAGAAGGTTTTCACATCGATCCCACGGACCAAGTTCTGATTGCTTACGTCCTTGGTTATCAGGTCTTGGTTCAACAGACCCAATTTATTTTGGTCGTAGTAGATGCCATTCACCAAGGAGGATCCGTTGGAAAAGAAGTCGGTCTTTTCCCAACGAGTTTCGCCGTTGACATTGAGTGAGTAATTCAATACTCGACCGTGCGCAGTGGTATTGTCCCCGTTGATTTCGTTGCAAACCAAGAGGTCAGGCTGGCTGTAGGCAATGATATCCGCTAGGTAGCCTTCTTTACTGACGGCGTTATTGCTTGAGCTTGGACAATAACTGGTGAAGTTGCGGTAATTGAGCAGATTGTAGGTCATCACGCGCAAACGCTCCGGAGCCTGTCCATACAGCGAAGCGCTAGCCATTGCACAGCAGATAAATACGGAAAAAATGAACTTGTAGCTTGATCCGGGCATAGCGTTCAAAGGTAGACCAAAGTGGCGCAAAAAAAGAATGCCAGCTTCACCCGCATTCCATGTTTTAGAGCTGAAAAGCAAGCCCGCCATTGAGCCCCCAACCCGGCATGTAGCGACTATAGATTTTATCCGTGGCTTGGTAGGATTTGTAAACGCTTAACACGTCATCATTGAGCAAATTGCTTGCACGCAACTTGAGGCTGATTCCCTTTTCCTTTCCCAATTTGGTAGTGAAGCTAAAATTCAAACTGTGGAAGGGCTGCGAATACACATCAGGGAACAAGCCCAATCCCACAATTTGGAGCGTTGGGCCCTTCACGTTGTAATACACGCCAAAGTTAGTTTGGCTCTCGGGAGTTGTATAACTCACGCCGCCATTCAAAACATACGGGCTCTGGCCGGCCATGGCACGGGTGTTGGTAATCGTTTGACCAATGCGCTCATAGCTCTTACGCGAATTGAACTCGACATCACTCATGGTAATGCGGGAGTCGATGAAAGTCACGTTTCCGTTGAAGAATAAGTTCTCCATGGATTCGCTCAGTCCCGCAAAGCTGGCATTCCACTCTACTTCAGCGCCAAACATGCTGCCTCGACCCACGTTCCTGGGTTGAAATTCCGTAGAGGTTTGCTGCTCTGCGATGCGCACCATCTCGATGGGATCACTAAAGTCTTTGAAAAAGCCACTGATTGAGAACATTTGGCCACGGTCCCAGAACGTCTCCCAACGAAGGTCTGCGTTATTAATGCGCGTCTCAACCAATTGGCCATCCCAGGCAGCGTATTGGAAGAAGGAGCCATTAAAAATCCGGTTGGTCAAAGGGTCGATAATCTGGGCAAAGCTCAACTCCTTAAACGAGGGGCGTGCGATGGTACGCGTGGCAGAGAAGCGCAGGTTTTGAGATTCATTCAGCGAGTAAATGACATTGAGCGATGGGAAAAGATCGAGCGAATTCAAAACGACATCATTCGTCAAATTTTTCCCGTTCGTAATATTGCCACTGGCATAGGCTTGGTCTCGTCCAGTGTAGCGTTGAATGTAGTGTTCTGCGCGCAGACCTAGGGTTGCTTTCGTCCGAAGATTGAGTGAAAATTCCGTACTCACATAGGCGCTAGCCGTATTCGAATTAGAGGAATATTCGTTGGGATTTGGATCGTTGTTACCGGTTTGGTAATAGATACGATTTGGGTAGTTGGGATAGATGTTCGCCGGATTCAAAACTTGGTTGGGGTCATCGTCAGACCAACTCTGGCCTCCAAAAAATTGCATGTCGTAGAAGAGAATCTCATAGTGACGGAACTTGAACGCATTGCCTACGCCATAGAGCAATTTAGCGGGCTCATCCAGGAAGGTGTATTTCTTGGTGACATCATACCGAAAGGGAACATTCACTTCTTGGAGGTAGCGCCAGATTCTTGAGGGATTGCCTCCCGCACCTGCAGAAAAGAAGGTATCCGTGCCATACGTAAAGGCTGTTTTGCGAATGTCTGGATCCGTTGAGAGGGATAAAGTGGGGGCCACGCGCCAATCAATTTCCACGTTTTTCTCTGGCTTTACCGTGGTTCCATTGAACAAGATATTGGTCAAGGAGCGTTGGTTATACTCTAGGTTGTTAGAAAAAGCGAGGTATCCAGATTGACCTACTGCTTCGGCATCATTGTCAATCCAAAACTGGCCCGCACGGCTTTCGCCATTTTGGAGGTGCATGAGTGTCATGCGGAATTTTTTCAAATTCGTCTTGTAGGCAAATCCGAGGATACCGCCCAATAGTGTACTCTTTTCACCGATCTGGCCTTGCTGCTTCGTAGCATAGCGAAGTTCGTATGCCGCAGGGTCGATGTAGCGTTGATATTCCCCGTAGAAAACATCATTGTAGAAGTTGTAGTTGCTCTTGTAGCTGAGGGAGAGGACAAAGCCCATCTTGGGCGTCTCGCCTGATTTGGTGGTCTTCTTTCCTTCCCATTGATTTCCAGTAGAGTAGCCCATGCTCAGATCCATTAAGGACATCTGCTTCATCGCCCCGAGGGTCGGATTAAAACTCTGTACAAAAGAAGTTACTTCACTGTTCGGATAGAAAATTGGCGTCGGTATGGATGAGCCACGCGCCCCAGCAGGTAAACGTCGGGTGCCATCGTCAAAACCCAGGAAATCTAATTTTCCACCTTGGTAAGTCAAATAGTTTGTGTTGAGATTCATCGCCGGATTGTAGCTCGTGCTCAAAGAAAAAGAAGCAATCTTCTTGTCCGGGAATGCCTTGGTCTCAATATTAAGTAGTCCGCCGGTGAAGTCCGCCGGTTGATCCGCGGTAAAAGATTTGCTGACCACAATGTTACTGACCAAATCCGTTGGGAAAATGTCCATCTGGATGGTGTTCTTGTCTGGATCCAATCCAGGAATATCCATGCCGTTCAATGTGGTTTTTGAATAGCGATCCCCAAGTCCGCGAATGTAAACGTACTTACCGCCTTCAACGGTCACGCCGGTCACCCGTTTAGCTGCTTCTACAGCGGTAGCATCTCCGATTTGGCTGATGCGCGCGGCCGAGATGCCGTCCACCATGGCGGTGGATTTTTTCTTCAGCGTAAGGAGTGCAATTTCATTGTTGCGTTGAACTTCCGCTACAATGAGTACCTCATCCAACTTGAGGTTGTCTTCTGGATTGAGAGCCAGTTCTCCCAAAACGGTCACCTCATTGGAATTCACTTGAACACCAGCCAGTCGCAAGGTCTGAAAGGTGAAGTAAGAAATCTCAATCACGTGCGCACCTGGAGCGGCTTTAAGGCTGAAGTTGCCATCTAAGTCCGTGGCGGTGTTTCCATTCTCGCAGGTAGCACAGGTAACGGCTGCCCCAATGATCGTTTCTCCTGATTCACTATCAAGGACGATACCGCGAATAGTCCCACTTTGTCCAAAGCTACTTAATGAGCTGATAAGCAATGCAATAGCTATAAAAGTGCGCATAGGTGTTCATTTTGTTGCCGCAAAAGTCCTAATAAAAAATGCCCGCACTTTCGTGCGGGCACTTGTTTAACCATTTGTTAATGGTTTAGAAACTTACTTGATCGCGCCAGACTGGGCAGCCCAAGTCCAAGAGAAGACGGAGGTGTTCGCTTTTGGCGTCGTTCCCGCGGTGATTCCGGGAACCGTCACTCCACCTTTGATAAAGTTCTGAACGGTATCTACATTCAAGACGATGTCTGTGAAGAAAACAGCGGGAGCATCCACACGGTTGATTATCTGACCTGGCTTGATGTCTGTGATGTAGATATGCTCCAAACTCACAGGAGTGTTTGCGTCGGTGTTGATTAAGTCATGTGAAGTGTGGTCATCGCTGGATGCTTGAACATTGCCATTTTTGATGGTGTGTGAAGCAGTATACGAACCTTCAGGCCCATCTAGCTCAAAGCAATGATCCAAAGGAGTAATGATGACAAAGTTGTCCAAGGTACCGCCCCATGCTTGGTCGGTATCAAAAGCATCATCCCCTGCGTTCCAAGATACCAAGTTGGTAATGTTAATCATACCACCCCAAACCTCGACGCCGTCATCCTGATTGGATACGATTTCGATGTTTTCAATGGTTGTTCCAGAACCTATCCCACCCAAAGAAAGACCATTGATTTCATTACCCGCGCCGATGTTCGTACCACCATGACGGATAGAAACGTAGGAAAGGTGACCTGAATTGTCGGTGTTGTCTGAACCACCATATAAACCGTTGGCATCAGAAGTTGGAATGCCTTCGATTTGAACTTCAGAAACATCTCCAGCTGAGTTGGAAGCGGAAATGATTCCGTTACCAAGGATGATCACACCCCCCCACAAACCACTTACGTTCGGATCGAGGTTAGGTCCTTTGAAATCGCCAGTCATCAATTGCTCATGGGAGATTTCATCCGCTACCGTCGTGAAGATGATTGGCATAGAGGCGGTGCCTACAGCCATCAATTTAGCACCACGTGCGATTAACAAAGCCGTAGCGTTGGCACCGGTACCCGCTTCGCCTTTAATCACCGTTCCAGGCTGGATGGTGAGTGTTGCGCCGGCGGTTACAGTGATACGTCCGCCCAATTGGTAGGTCGTGTCCGAATACCAAGTCTCGTTAACGGTAATGTTTTCAGTGATAATTTTGTTGGTGTTGTCCCCTGGATTTGGATCCACTGGTGTCGCGGGATCGCATGAAGTCAAGGCAAAAGCCGCGAGGGATGCGAATGCTGAGATCTGAAAAAATGTTTTCATAATTAATTCATGATTTTTAATTGACGCTGCAAACGTATCCGGGATATGTTAAGGCAGTTTTAAATCCATATGAAGAAATAAATTCGATATGCTTCCTAAGCTTTTTGTAATATTAACCTAACATTGAAGCGGTTGATGTTAGCCCAAGTAGGCATTCGTTTTATGGATTTGTAAAGTCCCCGTAGGATGATAAGCTCGTGGTAAATTTGAAACGAAAAACCAAATAATCCAGTGTATTCATGAGCAAGCACAGTATACTTCTTGTTGACGACGATCCGGATATTCGCGAATTCCTTTCGTTTAATCTTGAAAAGGAAGGATTTCAAGTATACACGGCAAAAAATGGATTGGATGGCGTGGAGGCCTGCAAGAAACACAAGCCAGATCTCGTCATATTAGATGTCATGATGCCCGGAATGGATGGCATAGAAGCCTGTGAGGCGATTCGTGCCATTCCTGAGATCTCCAATACCCTTGTTGCTTTTTTGAGTGCTCGTGGAGAGGACTATTCGCAAGTGGCAGGGTTCGATTCCGGAGGCGATGATTACATTACCAAGCCCATTCGCCCCAAAGTTTTGGTGAGCCGGATTAAGGCTTTGCTACGTCGAAATTTAAAGTCAGATGTGCTGCGAGAGTCCATCATAGTGCTTGGAGAACTGCGCATTGATATGGAAAAATACCAGGTATTTAAAGGCGATAGAATTCTTGACATGCCTAGAAAGGAATTTGAACTACTTAAGCTCCTTGCCAGCAAGCCGGGCAAAGTCTTCAGCCGCGACACTATCATGGATCGCGTTTGGGGAACGGAGGTCATTGTCGGCGGGCGGACTATTGATGTGCACATTCGTAAAATCCGTGAAAAGATTGGGGATGATCGAATTAAGACCATCAAGGGAGTGGGTTATAAGTTTGAAGATTAACCTGCCATGTTAGACCGTCCGGAGCGAATTGCTTTTTTCGTAGCGGCCTGCTTAGGACCCGTTGTTTGGGGGGTAATGTTTGCACTTTTCGTCTTGGTCCAAAGTCCTTCCGGAGGGCTTCCTCTGCCTGTCACCGAGATTCCCTACTTAGAAATTTCCTTGTTGAGCATCTTTATTGCCAGTGCCGTGGCCTTTTTGGTCGAGGCTTTGGTTCGCCAATTTTTATACACCCGCTTGCTAAAAATTTACAAGGTCATTTCCAACCCAGATAAGTACCGAAGTGCCTTGCTAGCGGACGCCGAAGAGATTGGAAAAGTAGAGATGGAAGTTCGAAGCTGGGCCCAGCGCACCTCCACGGAGGTGGTAAGCCTTCAGGCCCGTGATGATGTTCGTCGGGAGTTTATCGCCAACCTCTCCCACGAATTGCGCACCCCAATTTTTAATATCCAAGGATACGTGCTCACGCTGATTGACGGAGTCAAGGACGGCAAAGTCCGAAAGGATTACCTAAAAAAGGCGAACCGAAATGTGGAGCGAATGATTCGACTGGTGCAAGACATGGATGTGCTCGCCCACCTTGAATCCAATCGGCTCAACCTGAACCAAGAAAATTACAGTCTTACGGAGCAAATTGAAGATGCCTTAGAGCAAATGTCAGATCGACTAAATCAAGGGGGGATCCTTGTCATCCGCGACTATGACTTGAGCGAAAACTATGAGGTGAATGCTGATCCCGAGCGAATGGATCAAGTATTGTTGAATTTGATCAGCAACAGTATTAAATATTCAAGAGAAGAGGAAGGCGCTTCGGTCAAGGTGTCCATCCGAGATGCAGACAAACAATACTTGATTGTTATTGAAGATAACGGAATTGGGATCCAAAAAGAGGATCAGGGGCGGGTTTTTGAACGTTTTTATCGGGCAGATCGAAGCCGAACGCATACCAAAAAGGTTGGGGGAACAGGCTTGGGATTGGCCATTGTAAAGCATATTATCGAAGCCCATGGACATTCCATTAAGGTGACTAGTGCCCCGGGGCAAGGCACATCATTCTCTTTTACGCTCAGCAAGGTGCAGGCGGTCTAAGTCCCTGCCTTCGTACCTTTCTCCTATGGATGACGCGATCAATGGGCGTATTGAGGCCCTCAAAGAAAAATACGCAGCTTCGGGGCAAGAACTTCTCGACTTCCTCGATGGCTTACTCGAGACCGAATACCTCACCTATTGGGACTATATCCGACTGGATAGCCTGCTGAGCTTACAGCAGCCACGCACGGGCCATCATGATGAACCCATTTTCATCATGTACCATCAAATCACGGAACTCTATTTCAAGCTCGTACTCCATGAACTGGACTCTGTGCTCGAAAATTCCCCCGTCAGTCCAGACGTTTTGCTTGAGGCTATTCGCCGATCCAACCGTTACTTTGGCGCGTTGGAGCACAGCTTTGGGGTGATGGTGGATGGCATGGACCGCGAGCAGTTTTTGCGCTTCCGCATGGCCTTGATTCCGGCGAGCGGATTCCAATCAGGGCAGTACCGCATGATTGAAATCGCTAGCGCAAAACTCAATGATTTGGTCCATTTGGACCAACGTGAAGCCTACATGAACGAAACAAATTTGGCAACCTTATTAGGGCAGATTTATTGGCTTCGCGGAGCGACCCTAGAAAAAGGAGGGCAAAAGACCCTCACCCTGCAGCAATTTGAAAAGCAATATGGGGAGGTCTTCCTCAAACGCGCCCATAAAGCCCGAGGAAAATCCATCGCAGACCAAGCTTTTCAACTTTTGCAGTCGGGAGAACTTCAGGAGGATTTGCGCAAGGAACTACGCGTTTACGATCAGTATGTCAATGTGCTTTGGCCCTTGCAACACTATCGCTCGGCCGTGCGGTATCTCGCTAAACAGCCTTCCGATGCGCGAGCGACAGGGGGGACCAACTGGCAGAAATATCTCCCACCGCGATTCCAAAAGCGGATTTTCTTTCCCTTCTTATGGTCCGAAGCAGAGCAAGAAGATTGGGGTAAGTCCTTTGTGGATCGCTATGTAACGGGGAACTGATCCCAGTCAAATACATCGGGGCGAGGGAGCGCTTGTTCCGTCTTGCGGAATTCTAATTTGCCTTGAATCATTCGGGTCATCAAGTCAAGACTTTGATCTGGCCATTTTATAGCCCTAGGAAGGGGACTGACGAGCCACCTTTGCAGTTTCTTGACATGCTTCTTCTTCAACTTTGTGAAAAGCCATGCCCCAAAATTCTGCGCCGCCGACCCGTTGCAGCTTTGCTCATATTGATGCTGGATTGGCACTACAGCCAAGCGTTTGCCATGGAATAGTGCTTCGGTAGGCAGCTCAAATCCTGCGCCGCACAACACGGAGTCTACACGACTAAACGCTTGCAAGAAGGCCTCACTCGAAATAGACTTAACCTGAATATGCCCGAGTGTATACGGTTCAAAATCCCCCGCAAAAAAGGCGTAGATGGGCAGATTCAATTCTTGCAGTATGGGAATCAATACCTTCGGATGATATGCGGGGAGGTAGACCAACAAAGCATGCGACGTCTGTTGGATTTGGTGGCGAATTTCACGTCGAATGATGGGAGGGAAAATACTAGGGGCAAAGGCATCAAAATGGAAACCTATACCCCGTCGGTGAGGTGCGAGCCAAAACATGAACTTTTCGATAGCCTTCTGGCGCTTCTTTGGTTTAGGACTTTTGGCATGCATTACTGCATATTGATGACTGCAGGCCCACAGTGGAGCGCCTTTAATCCAAGCGGCCCAGGCAGAAATGGGCTCGAAATCATTAATGATTATATCAAATTCTCCCACGGGCGCGCGCAGGATATCCCATAGCAAGCGTATCCAATTATTTCGCAAGATGGTGCCCGCCCAATAGATGCCTCCTCTTTTGGAATAGTAAAACGTGAGCCCCGGAAATTGGCGATGTACCGGCCAGCCCAGGCTGAGTTCAGATTTTGTCCCTGAGATCCAAAGCTGCAAGTCCACTCCCGGAATACTGGCAATTAGGGGAACTAACTCCCTTGCTCGCGCTACGTGCCCATTTCCTGTGCCTTGCAAGGCATACAGTATCTTACGCCTCGCTTCCATAAATGGATTCGTAGAGAAGATCGGTAAGTATTTCTTTTGGGCTGGCATCCAATTTATTGTCCTCATCATCCCACTCCTCCAAACTGCGTTCATAGCAGTATTGACTCCAGGTATGTCCATCCCACTCTAATGCAGTCAAATTCTCAATCCAATCGCCAGAATTCATGTAGACCATTGGACCACGAGTAGTTTGAATCGTTCTAATTTGAGGTTTGTGAATATGCCCGCAAATAACTTGTTCATAGCCCTGCTTAGCGGCTATTTCCGCCGCAGCCAACTCAAAATCTCCCATGTATTTCACTGCTTTTTTGACCCCATCCTTAATCGCTCTGCTCAATGAGTATTTTTCCCGACCAAGGGCTTCCAGGAGGCGGTTGACATGGTGGTTAATCCAAATCAAAAGGTCATAGCTCCAGCCGCCTAATTTGGCGAGCCATTTGGCGCTTTGAATGGAGGCATCAAAAATATCACCATGGAAAATCCATGTTCGCTTGCCTCCAATGTCTATGCGTAATTGGTTACGTAGGTGGATACTACCCAAGTCACTATCGGCAAAGCGTCGAAATAATTCATCATGGTTGCCGGTGATGTAGTAGACCTCTGTCCCTTTTTGCGCCAGATGTATGAAGTACTTAATGACCTTCATGTGGGACTAAGGGAAGTAGCGCTTTTTAAAATTCCAGACGTCTATGATATCCCCGTTGAGGATGATCTTTTTGGGGCGGATACTTTTAAGATATTGAAGTAGTTCGGTGGCGTGACAGCCGAATGTGCCCAGGTGAATGTCAGATAGCACCACCACATCAATGTCCCTTTTCTCTCCCATGGAGTGGATGTTCTTAGTTTGGACAAAAGAAATTCCTGCAGTTCAGTCAGGTGTTATGCACTAATTATCAGATTGATATTAATTAATCCCTCATGTTTCGTCCATGTTAATGGATATTATTGATTCAACGCCATGGCTTTCCCAAAGGGCATCCGTAGTTTTGGGTTTTACCCACAGGCTGTATGACCTCTTCCAAGAAACATAAAAAACGACTAGTCCGCCGCGCTAAAGCGGGAGGAATAGGTTTATTGCTGGTCTGCGCACTCTATTTTTTAGTGCGGGCTTGTGCAGGAGATGTGAGCCTAGATCCTTTGGGAGATCGCGGAGAAGCAGTCGATCCAGGCAACATGTATGGTATTTCACTCGCTAACTACGCCCCAACGCGCTACCTCGTCAAGGATGGCCAGGCCTTCGGCTCCGTCATGGACGACATAGGTGTTTCTTACCCGGCCGTGGCCGAATTGCTCACCCTTTCCAAGGGAATTTTTAACCCTCGACGCTGGCGCGCGGGAGATGCCTATTGGGTCTTTCGCAGCACAGATAGCACGGAAGCGGCCCATTACTTCATTTATGAGGCATCACAGACAGAATATCTGGTTTTTGGACTGGATAGTTTGTACGTCGAGCGCGTAGTACGCCCAACTAAGGTGATTCAAAGGACCGTCGCTGGGAGTATAGAGAGCTCTTTGTACGAAACCCTGTCCAAAGAAAATGTAAGCCCAGCCGTAGCCGTTCGTTTGAGTGAGGTCTATGCCTGGACGATTGACTTTTTTCGTTTGCAAAAAGGGGATCGATTTGAAGTCATATTTGAAGAGCGCTATGTCGATGACACCTCATTCGTTGGGACAGGTCGTATCCTAGGCGCCCGCTTTGTTCACAGTGGCAAAGAATTCTATGCGTTTCGATTTGAAGATGAGGCTTCAGGGATTCGAGATTTTTATTCGGAATCGGGTGAGGGACTTAAGCGAATGTTTTTGAAAGCACCTTTGGAGTTTGCGCGCATTACATCACGGTACACCATGAAGCGTTTCCATCCAGTTCAGAAGCGATGGAAAGCGCATTTGGGAACGGATTATGCCGCGCCAACAGGAACACCCATTTTGGCTACCGCAGGAGGGACGGTCATCGCTGCTACCTATACGAGTGCCAATGGCAATTACGTGAAGTTGCGTCATAATTCCACCTACACCACGCAGTATCTGCACATGAGCCGAATCGCCAAAGGGATGCGTCCTAATGTGCATGTTGAGCAGGGGCAGGTGATTGGTTATGTCGGTTCCACAGGGCTAGCCACGGGACCGCACGTGTGCTATCGCTTCTGGAAGAATGGCAAACAGGTAGATCCCTTGCGCGAACCCATGCAGCGCACGGAGCCCTTGCCATCCAAGCTTTGGGCGGTTTATGAGGCCCAGATGGTCCCGCTTAAGGCTCAGATTGACTCGGTCGCAGCGTTGTACTGATCCTGTTCCGCTCTGGCGTTTAGCCGACGACCACGTTGACGATGCGGCCAAGAATCACGATCACTTTACGAATTTGCTTGTCTTCCACATAGCTCGCAGTTTTTTGATGGCCGCGCACTAGGGCTTCTACGTCAGCTACAGCCGTTCCGTTGGGAACTTCAACCATAAAACGAGTCTTGCCATTGAATTGGACGGGATATTGCTGGCTATCCTCAATTAGAAGTGCAGGATTTAAGGCTGGGAAGGGCGCGTAAGCGATGCTTTGCGAATGCCCCAGTTGGCTCCACAATTCCTCCCCCAAATGTGGGGCAAAAGGGGAAAGGAGTACGGCAAAATCGGCTAAGGTTTTATCGGCTAATTGCGCCTTATTACCCCATTCATTTACGGCAATCATCATGGCGCTCACACTTGTATTAAACGAGAGGCTCTCCATATCGCGCTGAATTTTATCTATCAGTTTGTGGAGGGTCTTTGATTCCTCCTTACTTGCGTCACCTGCGTGGCGCTTGTCCATTAAACGGCTGACTTTGCGTAGGAATCCAGTGACCCCACTCAGGCCGTTGGTATCCCAGGGTTTGGATTGTTCCAAGGGCCCCAAAAACATTTCATAAAGTCTCAGCGCATCCGCTCCGTGCTGCGAACAAATAGCATCTGGATTGATGACATTATGTTTGGACTTTGACATTTTTTCTACTTCACGTCGGACCCGAATGGGTCCTTGAGCTGGGTCAAATTGGGCCTGTGAAAATTCGGGCATCCATTGGCGAAATGCTTTAAGATCCAACTCGTCTTTTTCGTTGACCAGCGATACATCTACATGGACGGCTTGGCAGGGCTGAGACGCAACGACATCGGCCGAGATATAGGTTTGACTACCTTCGACGCGATGCACAAACGCGGAGATGCCCTGAATCATGCCTTGATTCACCAGCTTCTTGAAGGGTTCTGCGAAGGGGATAAAGCCCCTGTCAAAAAGGAAATTCCCCCAAAAACGGGAATAGAGAAGGTGACCAGTTCCATGCTCACTTCCACCCACATATAAGTCCACTTGCCCCCAGTAATCCATGGAGTCCATGTGTGCAAAGGCTTGATCATTTTTCGAGTCCATGTAGCGAAGAAAATACCAGCTACTGGCCGCCCAACCCGGCATCGTGGTGGTCTCTAAAGGCAGACCTTCGCGGGATTCCCAATGCGCAGCACGAGCGAGCGGCGGCTCCCCGTCTTCGGTAGGTAGGTAGGCATCCACCGGGGGAAGTATGAGAGGCAACTCGCTTTCTGGAAGGGTCTCTGGGACTCCGTCGCGGTACTGCACAGGGATGGGCTCCCCCCAGTAGCGCTGCCGTCCAAAAACAGCGTCGCGCAAACGGTATTGAATTCGTCGTTCGCCTAGACATCGTGATTCTACTTCTTGGATGGCGCGGTCAATGGCATCCTGCACTTCCAGACCATTGAGAAAGTCAGAATTTATCAGCTGCCCTTCTTTGGCGTCATGGGATCCTTTACTCAGCTCACCCCCGCCGACCACTTCCACCATTGGAAGATCAAAGTGACGGGCAAAAGCATAGTCTCGGCTATCATGGGCAGGGACCGCCATGATGGCTCCAGTGCCATATCCCATCAATACATAATCACTCGTCCAAATGGGAATCTGCGCTCCAGAAAAGGGATGGCGAGCATAGGATCCCGTGAAGGCGCCAGAAATGCTCTTGGTGTCGGCTTGACGCTCGCGTTCGCTTCGTCGCGCAGCCTGCTCTTGGTAGGCAGCGACTTGGGCTTTTTGCTCCGTTGTGCTCAGGGCATCGAGGAGGGGATGCTCTGGGGCGAGCACCATGAAGGTGACACCATATAGAGTGTCAGGCCGAGTGGTAAAGATCTCTAAGAACTCCCCAGGGAGGGTTGGTAAGTTGAAGCGCACGCGAGCACCTTGACTGCGTCCAATCCAATTCCGTTGAGTTTCCTTCATCGAATCCGACCAATCAATGCCGTCTAGACCGCTCAGAAGGCGCTCAGCATAGGCTGAAATGCGCAAGCTCCATTGGAGCATTGGCTTTTGCACCACAGGATGCCCTCCTCGCTCTGAGCGCCCATCAAGCACTTCGTCATTAGCGAGTACTGTGCCCATTGCCGGGCACCAGTTCACCACAGATTCCGAACGAAAGGCAAGACGGTAATGTTGAAGAAGGGCTTCGCGATCTGCCGGACCAAATTCAGCCCAATCATTTGAGCTGCAACTTGGGTTCCCGTGATGGCTTGCCTTGAGGCCCTGCGTTCCATGGGCCGCTATCCGGTCCACCAAGGTCGAAATAGGTTCTGCTTTTTGACGGTCTTCGTTGAACCAGCTATGAAAAAGTTGAATAAAAATCCACTGCGTCCAGCGATAATAATCCGACCGGCATGTGCGTACTTCTCGGCCCCAGTCGAAACTGAATCCGATACGATCTAACTGCTCTCTGTAGCGATCAATGTTTTTTTCGGTCGTGAGCTCTGGATGCTGACCTGTTTGGATGGCATATTGCTCGGCGGGGAGTCCAAAGGCGTCATAGCCCATCGGATGAAGCACATTGAAACCTTGATGTCGCTTGTAGCGTGCAACAATATCACTGGCAATGTAGCCGAGTGGATGCCCCACGTGTAGCCCCGCACCGGAGGGATAGGGAAACATGTCCAAGACATAAAATTTGGGCTTTTCACTCGGAAAATCTGCAGAAAAGGTTTGCTTCTCTCTCCAAAAGCGTTGCCATTTGGCGTCCAATTCTGCGGGGCGGTACTCCATAATGGCAAAAGTACGCAGACTCGTGAGATTCAGCAGTGCTTTGGGCCGAGTAATTGGCGGGAAAATCAGAAGACAAGTACCCACTCAATTTGTTAGATTTGCAGTATGAGCCGTGCCACAGGAGAAGATCAATTTAATCGGAAGCGCCTGCGTTATTCCTACCTCTCTGTCATTGTGAGTATTGGCTTGGTGCTATTTGTTTTGGGAGTTATGATGACGCTCCTATACCAAGCACGTACCCTCACTAACGAATTGAAGGAAAACTTCACATTCACCCTTTTCCTTCAGCCAGAAACCACCAAAGACCAGCGTGAAGCCCTGGAGAGCACCTGGGCCATGGCCCCAGAGGTAAGACAGATCATCTACGTGAGTAAAGAAGATGCCGCGGCCAAATTCCAATCTGAATTGGGCGAAGACTTTGTCGATTTTTTGGACTACAACCCCTTGAGTGACGCCTTGGATCTCAAACTGAATGCGGACTTCGTAACCCCCGAGGTGCTGAGCGACCTAAAATCAAGGCTCATGAAGGAAGCCATTGTTGAGGACATGGTCTATGACCGTGACTTAATATCCGCCATCCACAAGAACATTGACCGAATCACCTCCGCGATGCTCGCTGCGGCCTTGGTGCTTTTACTCGTATCGATGGCGCTGATTAACAGCTCGATCCGATTGGCAATTTATGCGCGCCGCTTCTCCATCAAAACAATGCAACTAGTAGGCGCCACGAAGAATTTCATCCATCGTCCTTTCTTGGGTCAAGGCCTTCGCCTCGGCCTGATGGGGGGCATTTTTGCCGCGGTGCTTTTGGCGATACTATTCCAAACCATTCACCAAGTGTATCCGGAGTTAGCCACGTCACTTCCATGGCGTCTATGGATTATTGAGGTGCTTGCGATGACCACTATTGGACTGGTTTTGACCGCCTCAAGCACCGCCTTTGCCGTTCGACGGTATCTTGCACTAAAAACGAATCAACTCTACGAATAATGAGCCAAAATTCTTTCCTCTTCGACAAGACGAACTATCTCTTCTTTGCCATCGGACTTGGCTTTATCATATTGGGTTTTATCCTGATGTCTGGCGGAGGGTCTGAAGACCCCACCGTCTATAATGAAGAGCTTTTCAACGCCCAACGTATAACCTGGGCTCCCCTGTTGATTGTCATTGGCTTTGTCGTCGAGGTGTTTGCTATTTTACATCGGCCCAAGTCATGAACGCAGACTTTTGGAACGCCCTTATTTTGGGCATTATTCAAGGTTTAACCGAATTTTTGCCTGTGAGCTCTTCGGGCCACTTAGAGCTGGGAAGGACGATTTTAGGTACGACCTGGGATACGAGTAGTAATATGATGTTTACGGTTACGGTGCATGGAGCAACCGCTCTGGCCACAGTGCTGACATTCCAAAAAGATATTCGGAATATCATCTCGGGGCTTTTCAAAGAAGGCACAGAAGAACGACGTTTTGCCCTGGCTTTGATCCTCTCCATGATACCCGCGGCTATCGTTGGTTTGTTCTTTAATGATGTAATTGAGTTGCTCTTCTCCGGAAATATCTTCATGGTGGCCGTCATGCTCATTATTTCCGGCCTTCTTCTTTTCTTGGCAGATGGGGCCAAAAAAACCCATAAAAAAGTCTCCTATTTAGATGCCTTGATAATTGGCCTCGCACAGGCTATTGCAATCCTTCCGGGCATCAGTCGTTCTGGTGCCACGATTTCTATTTCCGTGCTGTTGGGCATTGACCGGGAGCAAGCTGCACGTTTTAGCTTTTTGATGGTCGTACCCCTGATTTTGGGCAAAATGATCATGGATACGAAAGAGCTTTTTGGGATGGGGCAGATGGAGCAAGAGCAACATTTGATTCCCTTGCTCATCGGCTTTTTGGCTGCGTTTGTCACAGGGCTATGGGCCTGTAAATTGATGATCTCCTTAGTGAAGCGAGCCAAGTTATCCGGCTTTGCGATCTATTGCATGGCCGTTGGGGCCGCGGCAGGAGCCTGGACTCTGTTGGGATGAACATTCCTCCCGATGTAGAAACACTTCAAGAAGGCTGGATTTTTTCCGTTGACAAACCCTTGGGTTGGACCTCATTTGATATCGTCGCCAAGGTTCGAAATGCCCTGAAGCGCCGCTATGGAGCCAAAGTAAAAATTGGCCATGCCGGAACCCTAGATCCATTAGCAACCGGAGTATTAGTGCTTTGCGCAGGTCGAGCAACTAAGACGATTCCGCATTGGGTAGATACCCCTAAAGGCTACCGTGCTACGATTCAGCTTGGAGCCACGACCGCAAGCTATGATGCCGAAACGGAGGCAATTCCTTCCGGCCAGCCAGTTCCTGAATGGACAGAAGTATGGGCTGAGCGCCTAAACACGCGGTTCACAGGCGAGATTGATCAAGTTCCGCCGATTTATTCGGCAGTTCGCGTCGGTGGAAAACGAGCTTATGCCGAAGCGCGCAAAGGCAATGAGATAGATATGCCAAGTCGTAAAGTGACTATTCATGCGCTTGATTTCATCGAGACAGAAAGCAATAGGTGGATTCTTGAAGTGGCCTGTAGTAAAGGCACCTACATCCGAAGCTTGGCGCATGATATAGGAGTCGAAATGGGCTGCGGTGCCTATTTGGCTGGCTTAGTTCGAACGCGTGTGGGGGATTTCTCACTGGAAGAAAGCCATTCGATCGAAGAGGTCTTGGGGGCTCTTGCTGTTGCGACCTAAGGACATTGAAGATCGCCTGTCTCGCAAGATATTGAAGGAAGTTTGGCTAAACACTTGACAAGCCCCTATTCAAAAGGGTATCTTTGCCGCCTATGAAAATGAAGCTCTCCCATTTTGCGTATGAATTGCCTGAGTCGCAAATCGCGCAATACCCCACTGATTATCGCGATGATGCACGCATGATGGTCGTTCACCGGGAAACCGGAAAAGTAGAGCACCGACAGTTTAAGGACATCTTGGATTACTTTGACGAGGGAGATCTTATGGTGATGAATAACACCAAGGTCTTTCCTGCCCGGATGTGGGGAAATAAGGAGAAAACAGGGGCCCTCATCGAGGTCTTTTTACTTCGCGAACTCAATGCGGAGAGTCGCCTTTGGGATGTCTTGGTTGACCCTGCCCGCAAAATCAGAATTGGGAACAAACTTTATTTTGGCGATGACGATAGCCTGGTGGCTGAAGTCATTGATAACACAACCTCACGTGGGCGTACCCTCCGTTTCTTGTATGATGGTAGCTACGAGGAGTTCCGAGAGAAGCTGAAGCAAATGGGGGAAACCCCATTGCCAAACTACGTTCAGCGCCCCTTAGAGCCCGAAGATTCCGATCGCTACCAGAGTATTTTCGCCAAAGTTGAAGGGGCCGTTGCGGCGCCTGTGGCTTCGTTGCACTTTTCAAAGCATCTTTTGAAGCGCATGGAGATCAAAGGAATCGAAACCGCCGAAATGACGATGCACGTTGGATTGGGAACCTTCCGCCTCGTCGAGGTTGAGGACTTGTCCAAGCACAAAATGGAGTCGGAGCAATTTTGGCTCTATGATGACACTGCGGACAAGATCAACCATGCCAAAGCCAACAAGAAGCGCGTAGTTGCGGTAGGCACTTCGGTGATTCGTTCGATGGAAAGCTCCACGATTACAGACAATCGTGTGAAACCGACCAACGGTTGGACGAGCAAGTTCATCTTCCCTCCTTATGCGTTCACGACGGCGGATGCCTTGATCACTAATTTCCAAGGCCCACAGAGCACCATGCTCATGCTGACCAGTGCCTTTGCCGGTCATGATTTGACCATGGATATATACAAACTCGCTGTGAAAGAAGGCTATCGCTTCCTTTGCTACGGAGATGCACTTTTGATCATTTAAATGCCCTGGCTTTGAGCCGAAGATTTCCTTAAAAAAAAGCCCGGGATTTTTGCCCGGGCTTTTTTGTTTTCTAGCGACGCCGACGGCGGCGGCGTTTGCTCCTTTTTTTCTTTGTGCTTTTGGAATTGGCGGTCGAAGAGGATTTACTCGATGCACCTTTGATGATGCTCGTGCCATAGAGGTAGCTGAGTTTAAATCCAAGCAATACACCGATCGTGGGGTATCGGTCATTGACGATGTCCAAGTTTGAAACTACATTCCCAGAGATTGGATCAATGATCTGTGTGAGCGTAGGTCGGTCCCAATTGACATGGCGCTGCGCCACACCGGCATACACATCAAGCATGATGTGGTCAGAGGGACGTCCTTGGAATCCAAATACGAGCCCAATATCTGTAAATCGTTTTGTCGCACGACTCGTACTACCGTTCACATTGAAGCCTTTGGAGTAAGGGCGATAGTGGTAGTCAAAACCCAAATAGTAGCCATCATTGAAAGCTAGTCCCTCTGGAAATACCTTGAGGGAAACATAATGACTCATGTTTATCAAATTGCGATCAGCTAAGTCATAAAAATCCGTATATCCAGAATACAGAAGCTCGTCTAACGAATTGTTGGTGGTAATGCCCAAGCCGGCTTCTGCGCTGAGATAATCGTTGATCTTCACTTCATAACCTAGGGGCATTTCTCCAATGAAAAAAGGAAGAAAATTATACTTAATTGCTTGGTTGAGGGAAGAGTTGGTATTGCTTTTGCTTGAACTAGAACTGTAGATCTCGCCAGTTTCGACATTTCGTTTTTTGACCACCACAGCTTGACCATAGGCCTCAGGGGCGGTCATCACCACAAGGGTTAAAAAGGAAATAAAGGAAATAAAGCGGCTCTTCATCGTTGCATCGTTTCTTTGCAAATATTCCAAAACCCTGCCACAATGCGGTCATTAAAATATTTTTTTCTTCTTTTTTTAGCTTTTGGGCTTGAAAGTCATGCCCAACTGCCCGCATATGAACTGCAATGGGGGGCCGCGTATAAATACCGTGATGTGCAAACCCAAGACATCTTGGACATGGACTCCAACGCCTTCTACACCTATGGAAGTCGCTTTGCCCTTTTGACGGCCAACCGGTGGTATTTCGCCAAATATGACCGGCAAAGTGCTAGACAAATATGGCAATCAGAGATTGAGCAAATTGTGTTCAAAGGATCACGGACAGAGCTGATATCAGCCCATGTGGTCCAGGGGGAAATCTACATCTTCCTTCAGGCCTATGACCGTCAATTGGATCAGAAAATCCTTCTCCTTCAAATATTGGATGCCCAGGGCGACCCCAAAGAACTTAGTGTGATAGAGAAACTGGATACGCGCCGTAAATACAAAGGCAGTTTTAAGATCAGCTTTTCTCAGGATCGCCAAAAATTCATGATTTTTTCTAACCCGGATTACAGTATTCGAGATAATGAAAAATTCTCGGTAGCCATCTATAATTTAAACTTGGAGCTGCTTTGGGCGAAAGACATTGAATTGGACATTTTGGACCGCTACTTTAGTCTCTATCGATCGGATGTAACGAATGAGGGAGATGTATACTTCATTGGTAAAAAAACACCGGAGCGCAACAAAGGAGAGCGCTGGGTTTGGGGCCAATCCAACGAAGAATTTATCGTGTATCGGCTGAGTGGAAAAGATGATCGGGTCTTCGAAATAGATCTAGGCTTGGACTTGGTCTTTGTGACCAACATGGGCATGGAATTGGACTTCGGCAACAATACTATGGCGGTGGCGGGTTTTTATTCTGAGCAAGGGTACAATCGAACATCTATGAAAGGAATGTTTTATATCACTCTGGACCAATCCGAAGCCAATGTGGTATCGACCCACCTTTCCCCCTTTTCATCAGAGTTTTTGGATGAATTTATGGGTACAGGTCGCGCAAACCGAGGTGCCGAAATTCGCGAAGATTTTGTTTTTAGGCATTTCTTGCACCGCGAAGATGGTGGATCCTTTGTGATTGCAGAAGATTATGAAATGCAGGTGGTGACTACCCAAACGCGCAGTGGATCTGTGACCAACTACTATTATTACTACTACGATATCATCGCCTTTGGAATTTCGGATAAGGGAGAAATCGAATGGTCCGGCCATATCCCAAAACGCCAATTCTCCAAGAACGATGGGGGTAGAGCCTCAGGATACCTCCCCTTAGTGGATGGCAAGCAATTGCATCTCGTCTTCAATGATCATAAGTCCAATGCCAAGCGCTTCGGTGCGCGTCGCCCCAATATCATGCGCAACGCCCGTACATCCAATGTGGTAGCGGTCACGATTACGCCTGAAGCGGAGATGACCTATACGGTGCTATTCAACAATTCCAGAGACAAAGTCCAGACTTTGCCCCGTCGGAGTGCATCAAGTGAGAAAGTCCAGGGCGAGGCTGTTTTTTATTCTTACCGTAAAAACAAGGTGCAATTTGGCTCCTTACAACGAGCGAAATAATGGCGTTAAAAAATTTACGAAGCCTCAGTAAGGCAGATTTAGTGATCCTCTTTGCCGAATGGGGGGAGCCAAGCTTTCGTGCAGCCCAAGTCTATGATTGGATTTGGGCCAAAGGGGTGCACCACATCGTTGACATGCGTAATATCCCTCGCAGCCTGATTGAACGTTTGGAGTCAGAATACAGTATCCGACCCAATGCTCTTGCTCAAGCCCAGCACTCCGAAGATGGCACAATTAAAAATGCAGTCAAACTTCCAGATGGGCTGATTGTCGAATCCGTCTTGATTCCAACTGAAAAGCGCATTACCGCTTGCGTTAGCTCTCAGGTGGGTTGTTCGCTGAATTGTGCGTTCTGTGCCACGGCGCGACTTAAACGCATGCGAAATCTTGAGCCGGATGAGATTTATGACCAAGTACGACAAATCCATCAGCAAGGGATGGAGCACTTTGGCCGCCCACTGACCAACATCGTCTTTATGGGAATGGGTGAGCCTTTGATGAATTACTCTAATGTGCTGACAGCGATAGAAAAGATTACCCAGCCGGATGGATTGGGAATTTCTCCACGCCGAATCACCTTGTCCACTGTAGGCCTACCGAAAATGATCAAGAAGTTGGCTGATGATGGGGTCAAGTTCAATTTGGCAGTGAGCTTGCATTCCGCCCGGGATGTGGTTCGCTCGAAGATCATGCCCATCAATGATGCCGCCCCCATCGCCGTGCTCCAGGAATCCTTGGACTATTGGTACCGAATGACCAAACGCCGGATCACCTTTGAATATGTGGTGTGGAAGGGAGTAAATGACAGCGCCGAAGACATTGAGGCCTTAGTCCATTTGTGCAAGCGCCTTCCCTGTAAGGTCAACTTGATTGAATACAATGCCATTGGTGACGAGCGTTTTATGCAAGCGGACCCAGAAGTAATTGACGCCTATTTGCTCGCTCTTGATCGCATTGGGGTGACCGCCAAAGTGCGACGCTCGCGAGGCAAAGATATTGATGCAGCCTGTGGCCAGCTGGCTAACAAGACCTTGCCTGAAGGCTTAGAAGCCGTTCCGGAGGAGATTGTCTGATAAAAGTCAGACCTTCCCGACCTTCCGCCGTAATTTTGCCACATGGTCACACGAAAACAAGTCGAAGAAGCCCTATCTGCCGTTGCAAATGCTTCAGGCAAGGGATTGCTTATGGCATCGGATGGTTTGCGCAATGTGCAGATTATGGGAAATGAAGTAATGGTGGACGTTATTTGCGATAGCCCCGTGTTGCACCAAAAGAAAAAATTGGAAGTCGAAGTACTCCAAGCGCTGCATGCGCGAATCGATCCGAAACTACAAGTCAAAATTCAATTGATCGTGGAAGCCCCTGTAACGCCCGAAAGCACGGTGCTTCGCGGAAAGGCTATCCCGGGGATAGCCCATGTCGTTGCCATTGCCTCGGGCAAAGGCGGCGTGGGAAAATCTACCATGACCGCCAACCTTGGCGTGACGCTAGCAGGCATGGGATTTAAGGTGGGAATTCTCGATGCGGACATTTATGGTCCATCGATGCCCCTTATGTTCGATGTGATGAGTGATCGCCCAGGCGGCATTGAGGTGGACGGCGTTCGTAAAATGGAGCCGGTCGAATCCTACGGGGTAAAAGTCATGTCGATCGGATTCTTTGCCGGTACAGATCAAGCCGTTGTTTGGCGCGGCCCTATGGCGACCAAAGCACTGAACCAAATGCTCCAAGAAACGCATTGGGGGGAATTAGATTTCTTACTAATTGACTTGCCCCCGGGCACAGGGGATATCCATTTGAGTATAGTTCAGGCCCTCCCTATTACCGGAGCAGTCGTCGTGTCTACACCGCAGCATGTAGCTCTAGCAGATGCTCGTAAGGGCGTGGGAATGTTCCAAATGGACGCCATTAAAATACCCGTCCTAGGTATCGTTGAAAACATGTCCTACTTCACGCCAGTTGAACTTCCCGATATGAAATATTATCTCTTCGGAAAAGAAGGCGCGCAGCAATTAGCCCATCAGTTGGAACTGCCTTTCCTTGGGGAGATACCCTTGGTGCAAAGTATTCGCGAAGCGGGAGATGTAGGCCATCCCGCCGCATTGCAGCCTATTGGACCGACCGTGGAGGCCTTCACGCAGCTGGCTCAAAATATGATTGCCTCCTTGGCCGATCGAATTGAAAATTTACCACCTACAGAAGCCGTTCGAATAACGACAATGGCCGGCTGTAAAACACGACCACGCAAAGTATGAGTGATCTCTTGGACCGCGTGGACCGCGCATTGAATGAAATCCGCCCCTTCCTGCAAAACGATGGGGGGGATATCCAATTGGCGGAAATCACCGAAAACCATGAAGTAATTGTGCGATTGCTTGGCGCCTGTGCTGGCTGCTCGGTGAACCAAATGACCCTGAAAAACGGAGTTGAGACGACGATTAAAAAACATGCGCCAGAAATTGTAGCTGTGATTCATAGCCATGACTAAAGTCCTTTCTCATTTGGTCGTGCTCATGGCTGGCGACTCCGGGGATGGGGTTCAGTTACTGGGCTCACAACTTATTCGTGCGGCCGCTCAAAGTGGGCAGGACGTTCGCACCCTAAGCGATTTTCCTGCAGAAATTCGCGCCCCGCAAGGGACCATCTCTGGGGTATCTGGTTTCCAATTTCAAATGGCCAGTGAAGCCATTTTTGACCCGGGAGATGCAGCGGATGTATTTGTGGCATTCAACGTGGCGGGCTGGATCAAGCATCAACACAAGCTCAAGCCAGGGGGCCTACTCCTCGCATCCATTGACGGTTTTGATGCCCGGTCTAAATCAACAGCCGGCCTAGAGGCCAGTGAGAACCCTCTGGAAGAAGCCAAATCCAACTTCCAGGTTTTGGAAGTAGATTTCAAGAAAATCACTTCGGAAGCCCTGAAGAATCAAAGTCTTTCGGGTAGAGAGAAGTCGCGCGCCAAAAATATGACGATTTTGGGGCTGCTGACCTGGCTCTATGGGCAATCAGCGCCCGCCATGGAAGTAGACCTCCAACGTCAATTCCAAGGCGACCTTGCTGCAGCGAATGTTCTAGCCTTCCGCGCAGGCTATCACCTCGGGGAAACGGCAGAATGGACCGCTTTCAGGCGCGAAGTCCCCCAGCGAAAGGCTCTCCCCGGAACCTACAAAACGCTCTCAGGCAGTCAAGCCATGGCCTTGGGTCTGGCGGCTGTGGCACGCCAACTGGGTCGTCAAGTCCTATACGCTGGATACCCTATTACGCCGGCTTCCGAAATTCTCCATGAACTGGCACGTATACGCCCAGCGGGCGTGCTGCCTTTCCAGGCAGAAGATGAAATAGCATCCATCACAGCCGCCATTGGTGCTTCGTATGCTGGTAACCTCGGGGCAACAGCTTCGTCAGGACCGGGAATCAGCCTAAAAGGCGAAGGCATGGGGCTGGCAGTCATGATGGAATTGCCGCTTTTGATAATCAATGTGCAGCGCGGAGGTCCCAGTACCGGATTGCCTACGAAGATGGAGCAGTCGGATCTTCTTCAAGCATTGTACGGTCGACACGGCGAAGCGCCTATGCCCGTGATGGCGATTAAGCGTACGGGGGAAGCCTTAGATGATGTGCTCTTAGCAGCGAAAATAGCGGTCGAGTCGATGACGCCGGTGATGCTTCTTTCGGATGCCTATATTGCGAATAGTGCCGAGCCTTTTCGACTGCCCGATCCGGAGCAAATGCGACGTATCGAGGCGCCCAAAGCAGATATACGACGCGCACCTTATGCCCGAGACGAGCATGGCGTTCGTCCGTGGATTGTTCCAGGGACTCCAGAGGGTATGCACCGTGTGGGAGGCCTGGAAACAGAGGCGGAAACAGGCAATGTCTCCTATGATCCGAAAAATCACCAGTCGATGGTTGAGCAGCGTTCGGCCAAAGTTCAAGCTGTCACCCGGTTTTATGGTCCTTTGAGTGTAGAAGTCGGCGAAGATCAAGGGGATGTTCTCATTGTTGGCTGGGGTAGCACCTATGGGGCGATTCGGACGGCTGTCGAAAGCCTCCGGGTTCAAGGGCATGCGGTTAGCCATTTGCATTTGAAGCATTTATTCCCGCTTCATCCCCAGGTTATTCCCTTCATGACGGGATTTAAGCAGGTCGTAGTTGCCGAAATGAATGAAGGCCAATTAGTCCAGGTACTTCGGAGTCAAACCCAACAGGTCATTCACTTTCTTGGAAAAACAAGTGGCCAGCCCTTTGCTTCCTCTGAGCTCCAAGCTGGAATCATCCCATACATTTCCGCCTCATGATGACCGGCAAAGATTTTCTATCCGACCAAGAGGTTCGCTGGTGTCCCGGATGCGGGGACTATTCCATCTTGAAACAGTTCACTGAGGTGCTTGCCCTGATTGGAGCGGATCCTAGCCAAACCGTCGTCATTTCGGGTATAGGCTGTGCCAGTCGCCTGCCCTACTATGTGAATGCATATGGGATGCACAGCCTTCACGGAAGGGCCCCCGCGGTCGCCACAGGCATCAAGCTGGCCAATCCCTCCCTAGATGTGTGGCTGATTACGGGTGATGGAGACGCGTTGAGCATCGGGGGGAATCATTTGATTCATGCCCTGCGTCGAAACGTTGGCGTACCCATCTTGCTCTTCAACAATGAAATATATGGCCTGACAAAAGGACAATATTCACCTACAAGTCGCTCTGGAGCGGTATCCAAATCCACCCCATTGGGTAGTATCGACCACCCTGTAAATCCGCAAACCTTAGCCTTAGGTGCCGGTGCAACATTTTTGGCCCGAAGTATGGACCGGCACCCAGCCCACCTGCGAGAGGTATTAGCGGCGTCAAAGGCACATAAAGGGTCGGCCTTCGTAGAAATCTATCAAAACTGCAACGTCTTCCATGATGGGGCATTTGAGCAATTCACCGATAAGAAGAGTCAAAGCGACCACGCCATCTTTTTACAACACGGCGAACCGATCACCTTCGGTACAAACTTGGATCATGGATTGATCCTCGAAGGCAGCCAAGTCAAAGTAGTACCGCTCGCAGAGCGATCGGCTAGCGAGTGTTGGATTCACGATGAACGTGATCCAATGAAGGCCTTTGCTTTGGCCCGAATGACAGAAGATCTTCGGCCCTTTGGTATTCTTTATCGAGAGGATCGCCCCGTATTCGAGCAGCAGGTTCATGCAGCCCATCAGAACAGTCGAAGTTTTGAAGAGGTGTTGGCCATGGGTAGGACTTGGACGGTAGACTAAGGAAAGGAGCCTTGGCGAGAAGGGATTTCGATCACGTGTACTTTAACCCTTTTGCCCTTCAACGCCTACATTTGTAGCATGTCGATGGGCTTTCGGCGCTAGGGCATCCTCGCTCTTTCTCCTGGCTGCCTCTAACTTTTTGACCTCAGATCCTTCACCTCTAAAACCCTCCTCCTCCCTATGGGACGCGCATTTGAATACCGAAAAGCCCGCAAAATGAAGCGCTGGTCTTCCATGGCCAAAGTGTTCACCCGAATCACCAAGGACATCATTATGGCGGTGAAAGAAAGTGGGCCAAGTCCCGATGCCAATGGCCGTTTAAAGGCCTTGATACAAAATGCGCGCGACGCCAACATGCCCAAGGAAAATGTGGAGCGCGCCATCAAGCGAGCGTCAAACAAGGATCAGGCAGATTACAAGGAAATGGTCTACGAAGGCTATGCGCCAAATGGAATTGCCATTTTAGTTGAAACGGCCACAGATAACACGACGCGTACGGTGGGAAATGTTCGCTCCTACTTTAACAAGTGCAACGGTAACCTAGGAACCAGTGGCAGTGTAGAGTTTCTGTTTGATCGAAAGTGCTATTTCAAAATGGAAAAGGGGAGTACCGATCTAGAAGAGTTTGAATTTGAAATGATCGACTTTGGAGTTGAAGAGATATTTGAAGAACACGATGAAGAAAGAGGTGCTGACCTTATGATGATTTATGGGCCTTTTGCGGAATATGGGGCCATTGCGAAAGCATTGGAGGAAAAGGGCCTGGAGATTTTGAATTCTGGCTTTGAACGCATTCCGATGGAAACAAAAGCATTGACAGAGGACCAGCAAGCCGAGGTGGAAAAACTCATCGAAAAGCTCGAAGAGGATGAAGACGTCCAAGCGGTCTATCATACCATGGCGGGATGAGAAAAATCCCTATCCTCCTCGCTTTAGTTGCTTCAATAGCAGCATTCGGGCAAGAAAATCCTTTGGCGTCCATTGAAAAACGCCCACTGACCCACGCCGATTACGACCGCTGGGAAAGTCTCAAGTCCTATGGGATGGATGCGATGGGCGATTTGGCCTATGCGTTGGTTGCTTCCCAAGAAGGCGATGGCTACCTGGCGGTGTATCAGTTGGCTTCCGGGGAAGAAATTGCGCGCATCCCCCGTGTTTCACTTGCCGATTGGCTTCCTAACACAGGCACGCTCTTGATCAAGCAAGACCCTGCCGAGGCCGAAATGCGCCGCCTCAAGCTGAAGAAAACCAAAAAGGACGACCTCCCCACCTCACAGGCCTATCTGCTATACTTCGAATCCGGAGCCGCGACGGGCATCTCACGCACGGACACCTTAGGTGCCATCGCGCGTTGGGGCATTCAAGGGGGCTACGAGGAAAATGAGACCATCATCGACGAACTCATCTTGGAACGTCCCGCCAAGGACAAGGAAAAACCGCATGTGGATTTCCTGATGGTGTGGATGGACTATGAAGACATAATCCAGGAGGAGACCGGGGAGAGGTCCACGAAACTCTACCCGCCCGTGCTGGACACAGTACGAGCTTTTGACCAAGTGCTCGACTGGGGTTTTCCCAAGGAGGATCAAAACCTCTTCGCTATGTACTATGTCATCACGGAAAACAAAGACAGCAAGCTGGCGGAACTGCATTGGGACAGACCTGAAGTTATCGGAACCGCTGCAGAATTCGCCAACGTCACTTTTGCCTTCAACGGATTGATCTATCAGAAAAAGGACCGAAAAGACCAGGCCTACCCCTCCTTCTGGTACTGCGATGCACAACTCGAGATCGAGCCTCAACTCATCGCCGAATTTAATAGTCCCGGCCTTCCTCCAGGCTATGGGCCGTATTCGGGAGGGAGAAAGCACAGCTACAAGGCCAACGCTCTTAGTGGGGATGCAGATTACCCCTATCCCTTCCAAATCACCCGCACAGTGAAAGCGCCAGAGTGGGACGACTCAACCTCCTTGCCCGATGAACGCGCCAAACTGGATGTTTGGACCTGGCACGATGCCCAAATCCAGCCCCTACAGGCAAAGCGCAAACGGGACCTGGAAAACCCTAGCCTTTGGATGTCTTGGAGCCCTCAAGAAGGCCTTCGGGCCGTGACGACGCCCGCCTTCCCAGACGCCAATTTGCCTGCGCATAGCACGTCGGGCATAGCTATCCGCTATACGCAGGAACCCTACGAAGGCCAATACAGCTGGGACGTTCAGCTGCCCTACGATGTGGAGCTCCTCCACGTAGCATCTGGCGTCAGTGTTCCGGTCGGGCAGAGCATGAACTTGGCGGGCGCCCCCCAGGTCAGCCCCATGGGCCATGCGATCACCTATTACGATTTGGTGCAACGCGCGTGGTTCATGCAAAGCATATCCGTCAAGGTGGCCAACAGCTCTCCATGGGAGGTGGTCCTTTCACTTGGTGATCCGGTGAAAATTCCCATTCCGTATGCGGTGCATGACGAGGAGCATGACAGCCCATCCCATCCCTATCCCTATGGGGCACCCGGTTGGACAAGCACAGGCTACTTTGTGGTCTATGATGCCTATGACATTTGGGCTTATTCGCCGAGTGGAGAGCTTAGGCAGTTGACCGAATACGGCCGAAAGGGGCAAACTCGATTCCGCGTCGTGAATCCTGAATATACCTCCACCCCCTTCGTGGACGGTCAAGATGAATCCCTCGTCGTTCGCCTGTTTCATGAGCCTACAAAGCAAGCGGGTTTGCAAGTCCTTCGCTTCAAAGACCAGTTTAACGCCTACACGGCAACTTCTGAGCCCGGACCAAACGCATTGCGCGGCACGATGGGCATCATGGGACGAAACACAATGGTCGAGCCCGTGACCTGGGGTGATTTTTCCGAGACGGGGTACACGTATGCACGGTGGGGTGGAGACAAGCTGCTTTTCAGACGAGAGACCGTGACCTCTTCGCCCAACCTTTTTGTATATGACTACAGCCGAGAAAAAGGATCTTCCGTAGACTTCGATATTAAGCAGCTCAGCCAGTTAAATCCACAGCAGGATTCCATTATTTGGCCGGAGGTTCGGATGATTTCATATAAAGCCATGGGACGTGAATTGCAAGGTCTTCTATATACGCCGGAAGGGGCAGAAGGAAAGGCCAGCGTTCCTGTCGTGGTGTATTTCTACGAAACGTATTCGGATCAATTACACGATTACAAAACGCCAGCTCCTTCTGCCTCAACGGTGAATGTTTCCTGGTTTTGTAGCAATGGATATGCGGTGTTTATCCCGGACATCATCTATCGGGATGGATATCCTGGAAAGAGCGCTTTAGAATGTATCAACAAAGGTGTCGATGCGGCGCTCAAAGCGGATCAGCGCCTGGACGCGAAGCGCATGGGATTGCAAGGCCAAAGTTGGGGAGGATATCAAACAGCGTACCTAATCACTCAAACGGACCGCTTCATCTGTGGGATGGCCGGTGCGCCGGTGAGCAACATGTTCTCGGCCTATGGCGGCATTCGCTACAGCAGTGGGATGTCTCGTCAATTCCAATACGAAAAGACCCAATCGCGCATAGGAGCGACCCCTTGGGAAAAGGAAAAACTTTACCGCAAAAACTCCCCCGTTTTCTTCTCGGATCAGGTAAATACCCCCTTGCTCATCATGCATAATGACAACGATGGGGCGGTACCCTACACCCAAGGCATTGAGTACTTTATGGCCTTAAAACGATTGCAGAAACCGGTGTGGATGCTCGTCTACAACGACGAGGAGCACAATCTTATGCGCCGAGCGAATCGCAAAGACCTATCTCAGCGAATGGGCGAATTCTTTGACCACTACCTCAAAGGGGCTCCACAGCCCGATTGGATGGCTAAAGGTCGGCCCATCACGGAGAAGCCTGTCAACGCCAAATAACTCGAGCCGCGGTGACATCAGTCACAATTTTTTGTTGCAATTGCCCGAAATTTGACCCACTAAAATTCCAACTAATGACCATCAACGAAGCAATCAATCACCCAGCGGCCACCATCGTGGATGTGCGTTCAGAAGATGAATTTGCCAGCGGCAATGTCCCGGGCTCCGTCAATATTCCACTGCATACGGTGCCGGATCTCGTCGAAGATTTCAAGAACATGTCCCAGCCCATCGTTTTGTGCTGCCTGTCCGGTGGCCGTTCCGGTCAAGCTCTGATTTACTTGCAAGCGCAAGGGGTAGAAGGATTGCACAATGGAGGTGGCTACAGTGAGGTTTTGATTCACAAGATGTAATTAATGGGCATTTTCTCCAAATTATTCGGACCACGGGAAGATCCCAAAGAATGGCTCGCACGCGGCGCAAAAATTGTGGATGTGCGCAGCCCAAGTGAATTTGCATCGGGACATGCGCCTAAAGCCATCAATGTCCCACTGAACACCCTGAGCACGCTGTCCAAGAAAATCAAAGACAAGGATTCCGAAATCATCGTGTGCTGTGCTAGTGGTATGCGTTCGGCCGCGGCCAAACAAAATCTAGATAAAATGGGCTATACCCGCATTCTCAACGCAGGTCCTTGGACTAAACTCCGAACTTTGGCGGGCATGGCTTTCTTGTCCTTTACTTTGGCGACAAGTACTGCATGTGCACAGTCTACCGAAACCAGCACTCAGGAAACCGCCCAAGGAAACGAGACAGGCTTCGTGGAAAATCTTAACCTGGCTGCGTTCAAGACAGCTCAGGTAGGCCATATTCTTGTGGATGTTCGCACTCCAGAAGAGGTGGCAGAAGGTCATGTCGAAGGGGCAGATTTCATTGATTTTTATTCCGATGACTTCGTCGCTCAAATGGAATCCAAGTATGGGGAGAATAAAGACCAAGAAGTCTTTTTGTACTGCCGTTCGGGCGGCCGGAGTGGCAAAGCGCTCGGGCTACTTAAGCAAGCGGGTTTTACCCATGTGCATCACTTACTTGGGGGCTTCAATGCATGGAGCGTATCCGAGCCATTTGTCAAGCCGTAAGCTAGCATCGTGGCAGAAATAGCCAAATTCAAGGATCTAGTCCATGGGGATCACCCTGTGCTCGTGGACTTCTATGCGACGTGGTGTGGCCCATGCAAGGCCTTGGCGCCGATCCTTCAGGACGTCGCCAAAAGTTTGGACGGCTGTGTGCGTGTCATCAAAATCGATGTAGATCGGAATCCGGCAATCTCAAACGCTTACGAGGTTCAAGGGGTCCCAACGTTGGCACTATTTAGTGAAGGCAAAATTCTTTGGCGTCAGTCGGGTGTTCTGCCTGCTTCTGCTATCCTAGACCAGGTGAAAAATCACTTACCGGGCTCAACGTCAGGAGCCCGCACGACAAAAGCTTGAGGAAAGTGCCTGCGCCAACGACGCAGTTCGTGTTCGGCGGCCAATCGAATGGGATACAGACCTACAGAAACTTTAAAATTGGGCTCATCAAAATGCAGCATCACTTGTTGCGGTCCTAGGGAATCTCGGAGGCGGCCAAACCATTGACTTGCCTCCATTCTTTTTCCACTAAAGACCTGAATCGTATAACGCTCCAAATCCATGGATCGGCCTTGATTCACCCCGGCAGCCAACACTTTACGATGCGCACTCCATGCCGAATCAAAGGCTCGCCCTTCCTCCAGATAAACGGAATCATTTGAGCAGCCAATGCACGCTTGAAATGGTCCATTACCGGGTAAAGTAAAGGACCAAGAAATCATGGCGATGAGACTAAGTGCAATGAGCAGTTTACGCATGAGGCAAAGGTGAAAAAATCTGGGCAAACATTCCTTATTTAGACCGATTTTAAATTAGGAAAAACGAAGTCGGAAAGTTCAATGCCCGCAAGCGCTGTGTTGTATTTTTGCGATGCCTTAAAAAGCTCCTATGAACCGCAGTAAAACGCCTACTCGCATGCGCTTCTTCGCAATCAAAGTACTCCGCGTTCTAACTATCGCATTGATGGTTAGCGCCTTAGCCAACCCTGTCCACGCAGAAGTGGATGCGGAACTCGGTAAAAAACTCTTTAAAGCCAACTGTGCTTCGTGCCACAAATTGGACAAAAAACTCGTCGGACCTGCGCTTGCAGGAGTGACTGAGCGTCGTTCCGAGGAGTGGTTATTGGCATGGATCCGCAATAATGCCGAGCTCCGAGCGAGTGGCGATGCGGATGCTAATGCCATTTTTGAAGAATATGGTGGCTCGGTGATGTCCGCCTTTGAGAATCTCAGTGAAGACGACATCAAGAGTATTCTTGCCTACACAAGCATCCCAGCAGCAGCCCCAGCCCCTGCGAAAGACTTGGTGCCAGCGCCACTTGCGGACAGACCCGTCGAGGACGATAGCACCTTGCTTTATATTCTAGGTGCATTCCTTTTCCTTTTCGTTATCCTTTTGCTTCGCATCCGAAATACCTTGAAAGAGGTGAATGGAGATACGGGCACCACGGTCATCCAAGACGCCAATGCCTTAACCCGCTGGTTGGTTAGCAATAAGCGTTTCATGACGGCCATGACGATCATAGTCACTGTGGCGTTTCTCTATCAGCTGTTCTGGTTCCTCATGGGAATAGGGGTAGAGCAGAACTATCAGCCGGTGCAGCCGATTGCTTTCTCTCATAAGATTCACGCGGGAGAGAACCAGGTGGACTGTAATTACTGCCACAGCAGTGCGCGCTCTTCGAAACATTCAGGCATTCCTTCGACCAATGTCTGCATGAACTGCCATATGTACATCGATGGATCAGAAATCGTCAACGAAGCGGGTGCCCTGAAGTACGCTGGTGACCGCTCTCCAGAGATCGCAAAAATCTACGCTGCTATTGGTTGGGACGCAGAAAATCGCACCTACATCGAGAACTACGAGCAGAAGCCCGTGAAATGGATTCGCTTACACAATTTGCCAGATTTGGCCTACTTCAATCATGCCCAGCACGTTACAGCAGGTCAGGTAGAGTGCCAAACGTGCCACGGTCCAGTGGAAGAGATGGATGTGATGTACCAGTATTCAGAGCTTACTATGGGATGGTGTATCAACTGCCACCGTGAGACTGAAGTGAAGAAAACAAATGGCTATTATGCCAATGCAGAAGAAGGCACTCAAACCATCAATGAGCGCCTTGCTGCAAAATTCCACGACGAGAAGATCACAGTCGAGAAAATCGGTGGTCTAGAATGCGGCAAGTGCCACTATTAATTGAAGCAAATGGCAACTGAAAAAGTCTATTGGAAAGGGTTTGACCAGCTGGCAAACACAGAGGTTTCGCAGCGCATGGCTCAAAATGAGTTTGCATCAGAGATCCCTATGGAGCAGTTTTTAGGTGACGAAAAACTCATGGGCAGTGCCCAAACTTCCCGCCGAGATTTCTTGAAGTATTTGGGCTTCTCGACTGCCGCGGCCACCTTGGCGGCATGTGAGGCTCCGATCATCGAAAGTATTCCCTACGTTGTCAAGCCTGATAGCCTGACTCCAGGAATGCCGACCTATTATGCTACTGCGTACACGGATGGGCAAGATTTTGCTTCGGTTCTTGTCAAAACACGCGAAGGTCGTCCCATCAAAATCGAAGCAGGGGATCAAGGACGGTTCAACCGCGGAACCAACGGCCGTGCGCAAGCAAGTGTGCTTTCCTTATATGACTCAGCTCGCTTGCGTCAGCCTCAAAAGGGTGGTGTGGAAAGTGATTGGGCCACTATTGAAGCCGACCTCAAATCAGCCGTGGACGCGTCAATCACCTCCGGCAAACAGTTTATACTTATTACCGGCAGCGTTTTCAGTCCTTCCTTCAAAGGCTTAATCGCCAAGCTTCGCCAAGCGCACAACAATTTTATTCACGTAGAAGTGGATGCGGTTTCTTCATCCGAGGTTTTGGATGTTTGGGAAGCTTTGACTGGCGTGCGCGCCATCCCAACGATGGATCTTTCCGCAGCCAAATTAGTCGTCTCTTTTGGAGAGGATTTCTTGTCTGCAGGAAGTGCTCAACAAATGTCCAAGGCTTATGCGGGGAGCCGCAAGCCAGGTAAGTCAATGTTGCGCCATATCCAAGTCGAATCCAATTTAAGCCTCACCGGGTCTAATGCGGACAAACGAGTGAAAATCAAGCCATCTCAAGTAGGATCAGCCTTAGCTTACCTGCTTAATGAGGTAAGCAATACATCTTTGGCCATTGCCTCATTAGATGATAGCTTGAAAGGGCAATTAAAAGGGATCGCGGCAGAATTGATGGCTCTCAAAGGGCAATCATTGGTTCTTGTCGGGGGTAACTCTGGAGCAAATGCGCACCTTGCAGTGGCATTGAATGCTGCCCTTAATAACGTGGGAAGCACCGTACGTGTGGACCAACCAATTTACATCCGTTCAGGAAACGATCGTGCCTTTGATAATGCAATGGCCGATATGTCTGCTAACGCCGTTGGAGTCGTAGTGCTTGTGGGGGCTAATCCAGGGTACTCGCGACCTGGCTTTCCAGAGGCGATGGCCAAGGTGGAATACAGCTTAAGCTTGTGTGACCGTCTGGATGAGACTGCAGCACTCTGTGCGGCAGCGGCTCCAGTACCTCATTACTTGGAGTCTTGGGCAGATTACATGCCGACTGCATCGGATTTGGCCATAGCTCAGCCGACGATCCGCCCCTTGTTCAATAGCAAGCCAGCGATAGAAGTCTTAGGAAGCCTGATTGGCGAAGCACAGTCCTCCAAGGATTGGGTCAAATCGACCGTATCCGCCAAGGGATTGAGCTGGTCTCAAACCCTGCATGACGGTGGGGCAAGTATGGAAGTCAAATCTTCTATTTCTGCTTCTGAAGTAGCTTCTCGAGCCATGTCTGGAGCTTCTGAAGCGGCTAGCACCGCGGCTTCAGCGAAGTCAGGTGACTTTGAAATTGCCTTGTACCAAAAAACAGTAGGTTCTGGGAACCAATCAAACAACCCATGGTTGCACGAGCTACCGGATCCAATTTCTCGTGCTGCATGGGACAACTATTTGACTATCAGCGCAAAGGATGCCCTGGCCTTGGGTATCGTCAATGAAACTCAGAGCAATGGTGCCTTGAATGGCAGCTTGGTAACCTTGACGGTAGGAGATATCACCTTGGCCAATGTGCCTGCTTTAATCCAACCAGGACAGGCACAAGGTACCGTAGGTCTGGCTGTAGGCTATGGTCGCACTGCGGCAGGTCGCGTGGCAGATGGCCTTGGAGTCAATGCATATAGTTTGAATATCTCCCAAGGATTTGCAGCGGTTTCCATGACCCTGGAAGAAGGCGAACATGAATTTGCTTCTACACAGTTGGGTAACACCATGATGGGTCGTAAGATCGTTAATGAAGTTAGCTTGGCTGATTATGTGGCGGATCCCGCAGGAGCAAGCTGGAACGAAAAGCCAACCTTCCACACCTTAGAAGGAAGCAAAACGGCGAACGAAGCCAACTTGTGGGCCAATCATGACCACGAGACGATGCACATGTGGAACATGAGCATCGACTTGAACAGCTGTACCGGCTGTGGCGCATGCGTCATTGCCTGCCACATGGAAAACAACGTTCCCGTTGTAGGCAAGCAGGAGATTCGCAACTTCCGCGATATGCACTGGTTGCGCATTGACCGCTACTATTCTTCAGACATGACTAAGGATCGTGCGAACGACGAAAACGTAGGAGGCATCGATATGTATGCGCAGATGGAGGTCCCCGGAGAGAGCCCTGAGGTGGTCTTCCAGCCGGTGATGTGCCAACACTGTAATCATGCTCCTTGTGAGACAGTTTGTCCAGTAGGTGCAACAGTTCATTCACGCGAGGGACTCAATCATATGGCCTATAACCGTTGTATAGGCACCCGTTACTGTGCGAACAACTGTCCGTACAAAGTGCGTCGCTTTAATTGGTTTAACTACCAGAAAAATGAGCGCTTCACGTCAGTCAACCCTGCGCAAGACGATTACGGCCGCATGGTTCTCAACCCCGACGTTACTGTGCGTTCACGTGGTGTTATGGAGAAGTGTACGATGTGTATTCAGCGTATACAATATGGTAAGCTTGAAGCGAAGAAAGCCGGTCAGCCTTTGGCTGATGGAGCTGTTACCACCGCGTGTGCCCAAGCCTGTGACAGTGGTGCCATCACATTTGGTGATGTCAACACGGCAGGTAGTGCAGTGCAAGTGGCCAAAAATGATGCTCGCTCCTACCACCTCCTCGAGGAAGTAGGAACGCAACCTTCTGTATTCTATCAAACTAAAGTTCGCAACACCCGCGCCTAATACTCTAGCGAATTATGCATTACGAATCTAACGTACGCGAACCACTTATTCTCGGGGATAAGTCCTATAAGGACATCACCGTGGACGTGGCTCGTCCTGTAGAAACGGCGGCCCCCAGAGCTTGGTGGATCGTTTTCTCCATTTCATTGGTCATGTTCCTATGGGGCGTGGGCTGCATCTTGTACACGATCGGAACGGGTATCGGCGTTTGGGGCTTGAATAAAACCGTAGGCTGGGCCTGGGACATCACCAACTTCGTATGGTGGGTAGGTATCGGTCATGCGGGGACTTTGATTTCAGCCGTTCTGCTCTTATTCCGTCAAAAGTGGCGTATGGCCATCAACCGTTCAGCGGAAGCCATGACCATCTTCTCGGTCATTCAAGCGGGATTGTTCCCCTTGATTCACATGGGTCGTATTTGGATGGGCTATTGGGTGTTCCCATTTCCTAACCAGTACGGTTCACTCTGGGTAAACTTTAACTCTCCCTTGTTGTGGGACGTATTTGCCATCTCGACCTACTTGACGGTATCTACGGTTTTCTGGTACACGGGCTTGATTCCAGACTTTGCGATGATTCGCGACCGTGCGATCAATCCGGTTCAAAAGCATATCTATCGCATCCTCTCCTTCGGTTGGGGGGGTAAGGCCAAAGCATGGCAGCGTTTCGAAGAGGTGTCCTTGGTTTTGGCCGGTTTGGCTACGCCTTTGGTACTCTCCGTGCACACGATTGTATCCATGGACTTCGCTACCTCGGTGATTCCAGGGTGGCACACGACCATCTTCCCTCCCTACTTCGTTGCAGGAGCAATCTTCTCCGGTTTTGCGATGGTGCAGACCTTGCTGCTGATCGTTCGCAAGATTTTCAAGATGGAGGACTACATCACGATTCAACATATCGAAATGATGAATATCGTCATCATGGTGACGGGTTCAATTGTGGGTGTCGCCTACATCACGGAGCTCTTCATCGCTTGGTACTCCGGGGTTGAATATGAACAATATGCCTTCCTAAATCGGGCTACAGGACCTTATTGGTGGGCCTATTGGTCTATGATGACCTGCAACGTGTTCTCACCTCAGTTTATGTGGTTCAAGAAGCTGCGCACCAACTTGGTTTTCACCTTCTTGATTTCGATCATTGTTAATATCGGTATGTGGTTTGAGCGATTTGTCATTATCGTGACATCACTCCACCGCGATTACTTGCCATCAAGTTGGAGTATGTTCTCCCCCACATTTGTAGATATCGGCATCTTCATTGGAACCATCGGATTCTTCTTCGTTTTGTTCCTTTTGTATGCACGCTCCTTCCCGGTCATTGCCCAAGCCGAATTGAAGACTATCCTTAAATCTTCTGGAGAATCCCAGAAAAAACACCACGATCCCCATGGCGCACACTGAGCACACCCCGGTCGTACGCGCGCTTTACCTAGACGATGATGTCGTACTAGATGCGGTTAAAGACCTGCGCGGAAAAGGCATTAAGGTGAAGGAGGTTTATTCCCCTTTCCCGATCCACGGTTTGGATAAAGCCATGGGATTAAAAGAAACACGTATCGCGATGGCGGCGTTCATGTATGGTTTGATCGGTTTGTCCGTCGCCATTCTGATCACTTCCTATATGATGAACATAGATTGGCCGCAGAACATTGGCGGAAAGCCTTCTATGACCTGGGGGAAAAATATGCCTGCATTTGTGCCCATTATTTTTGAATTAACGGTATTCTTTGCGGCCCACTTAATGGTTTGGACGTTTTTGATTATTAATAAGTTGTACCCCGGTGCAGCGCCTCAGAATCCAGATCCCCGGACTACGGACCACCACTTCATGATTGAAGTTGCGGCAGGTGATGGGGTCGTGGACGCCCTGAAAGCTACGGGTGCCATTGAAATTGCAGAAGCCTAATCCCATGAAAAAAGGAATCCTACTCTCCTCGATTGTTGTGCTTGGTCTAATGACTGCGTGCAATTCAGACAAATCGACACCAGGCTATACGTTCATGGACGATATGTATCGTTCCCCTTCATTGGAAACGTATTCTGCCGCTGCCAATACGGCGCAAGGAACGGCGGCCCAATTGCCCGTCGAAGGAACGGTGGCTCGCGGTTATGTCCCTTATGACCTTCCGAATAGTAATGAAGGCTATGAGGCGTCAAAGAACAACTCAGCGGTACCATCATACTTTTCTGACCTGGATGCGGAGCAAGGGAAGGAGCTTTATTCCGCTTTCTGTTCGCATTGCCACGGAGTAAAAGGAGATGGAAATGGCATCCTGATGGAGCGAGAGAAGATCCTAGGTGTACCCGGGTATAGCACTTCGCGATTGCCAGATATCACGCCAGGAACCATCTACCATGTCATCATGCATGGAAAGAACAACATGGGATCTCACGCTTCCCAACTGACCTATGAAGAGCGTTGGAAAATCATCAAATACGTGATGAAACTTCGCGAAGATCAATCTGCAACGGCTGCTCCTGCTGAGCCCGCTGCCTAATTTCAAATGCCGACTACGATGTTTGTATTTACTAAAAAGGCTAAACTTTTCGCCGGCGCCCTCACCTTGGTGGGCTTGGTCATGATGGTGATTGGTTTTAATACTGGCGGTCACGAACTAGATAGCCATGACGGGCATGCTACTGAGATGCACGCAATGGACGCGCACGCGGAAGAGGCTCATGCGGATCACTCTAAAGAGGATCACTCTGAAGAGGCCCACCCAGAAGCAGCCCATGCCGAGCACGCGGAAGAAGCTCATGCGGATCACGAGGAAGGCCATGGAGGTCATGAAGATCACGGAGCCGCCAATCGCCCTTGGGCAGCATTCATGGTTAATACCATCTTTTTCCTGGGTATTGGAATAGGGACGCTATTCTTCTTAGCCATTCAGTATGCCGCTCAGGCTGGCTGGTCTGCTGGTATTCTGCGTGTAATGGAGGCTGTGGCTCTATTCGTGAGCATCCCCCTCCTTGGAATGCTATTCCTGGCCATTACGGGGTCAATGGACCTGCACCACATTTGGCATTGGATGCAAGACGGTATCATGGATCCAACGAGTCCAAACTATGATTCCATTATTGCTGGCAAAGAGGCCTATCTCAATGATACATTCTTTACTTTGAGAACCGTGGCCTACTTGATAATTTGGGGGGGTGCTGCCTATTTGTTGCGACGCAATAGTTTAAAAGAAGATGCACTGCCTGAAGGCCAAACGATATTCTTCACCCAGCGTAAATTGGCGGCGATTTTCATTGTGCTTTATGCCGTGACAAGCTCCACTAGCGCATGGGATTGGATTATGTCGATTGATACGCACTGGTTTAGCACCTTGTTTGGCTGGTACACCTTTGCAGGAATGTTCGTAACAGCCTTGACGGTCTTGAACGTATTGGTTATGTTCCTTCGCGTGCAAAACTACTTGCCTTGGGTGAATGATAACCACCAGCATGATTTAAGTAAGTTCATGTTTGCCTTCTCCGTCTTCTGGACCTATCTGTGGTTCTCTCAGTATATGTTGATCTGGTACTCAAATATTCCTGAAGAAACGCCCTACTACCTGGCGCGTTTTGGCGAATTCAAACCGCTATTCATTACCATGCTGGTTTTAAACTTCTTCATGCCTGTATTGGTTTTGATGTCGCGAGATTCCAAGCGAATTATGGGATTCATCATGCTTGCGGCGGTATTCGTTCTAGCGGGTCACTGGATGGATCATTATATCATGATTATGCCCGGTAGCGTAGGATACCACTACGGTTTTGGTTGGGTAGAAATCGGGGGATTCTTGTTCTATGCAGGGTTGTTTCTTTATGTGGTTCAACGCAACTTGGCCGCAGCGCCCTTGCGCTTGAAGAACCACGCTCTGATTCATGAAAGTAAATTGTTCCACCAATAATATTCTTTGATATGACTGGTCTTTTGATGGTTATTGTGCTTGCCCTTGCGGTCTTTGCCGCGGCACAAATCATGCGTATTTATGAGCTTTCGGCCAAAGTCAGCCAAGTACGCGAATACGAGGTGACAGACAAGGATAATTCGAATCAAGGTCGCATGATGTTGGTATTTGGAATTGGACTCGTCGTTGCTTTCTTTTGGATGGTGGCTACATGGGGTGAGATCATGTTGCCCAAACCCTCTTCCATGCACGGCGTTGAAATAGATCGCTTGTGGGATATTTCTATGGGCATGATCATCTTCATGTTCGTTGTGGTTCAGCTTGTTACATTCTATTTCGCCTTCAAGTATCGTGGACGTAAGGATGGAAAAGCTACATTCTATGAGCACAATGATCGCTTGGAATTCATTTGGACCATCGTTCCAGCCATTGTGTTGGCGGTATTGATCATCTATGGCCTAACAACGTGGTCGAATGTGATGAATCCAGAAAATGAAGAGGAGCCCATGGTGGTTGAACTCTATGCGCAGCAGTTCAAATGGACCGCGCGTTATTCTGGAGATGACAATACCCTCGGGTTTGCGAATGTCCGCTTGATTGGCGGGGCCAATATCGTTGGAGTGGATACCTTGCATGTAAATTCGGCAGACGACTTTTTGGCGACTGAAATTCACCTGCCCGTAGGGCGCCCTGTGCTGTTCAAATTCCGCGCTCAGGATGTGATTCACTCGGCATACATGCCCCACTTCCGCGCTCAAATGAACTGCGTGCCCGGCATGGAAACACATTTTCAATTCACTCCCACTATTACTACAGCAGAAATCCGCCAAGATGCAGATGTGCAAGGAAAGGTGGCGCGCATCAATGCCATCCGCCAGGCTAAAGGTCTCGAGCTCTACGAGTACGACTACCTACTACTTTGTAACAAAATTTGTGGCTCTGCCCACTACAATATGCAAATGAACATTGTTGTGGAAACGCAAGCAGAATATGATGCTTGGGCGAAGGAACAAAAGACAATTGCTGAAACTCTCTAATCAAGGACGTTAAAAAGGGAAACCCTATGGCTTCGCACGAACACGGTAACGACCACGCTCACGATCACGATCACGAGCATCACGTAGAAAACTTCTGGACGAAGTACATCTTCTCCATGGACCATAAGATGATTGGGAAGCAGTTCCTAATAACTGGGATGTTCATGGGTGTCGTGGGTGTATTCATGTCTATGCTCTTTCGCTTGCAGTTAGCATGGCCAGATGAAAAATTTGCCATCCTTCAAACCTTCTTGGGTAAGTGGGCGCCCGAGGGCCAGATGGATCCGAACATGTACCTCGCGTTGGTAACCATTCACGGTACCATCATGGTGTTCTTCGTTTTGACCGCCGGGCTTTCTGGAACCTTTTCCAATCTTCTTATTCCATTGCAAATTGGTGCAAGGGATATGGCATCGGGCTTCTTAAATATGCTTTCATATTGGTTTTTTGCCGCTTCCTCTGTGATTATGCTTGTGTCCCTTTTTGTGGAGACAGGTCCCGCTTCAGGCGGCTGGACAGTCTACCCTCCGTTAAGTGCATTGCCTCAAGCCATGCCAGGATCCGGAACGGGAATGACTCTATGGTTGGTTTCTATGACCTTATTCATTGCGGGTTCATTGCTTGGATCTTTGAATTATATCGTTACGATCATCAACTTGCGCACCAAGGGAATGGCGATGACCCGTCTTCCGTTAACTATTTGGGCATTCCTTGTCACGGCAATCTTAGGCGTTTTGTCCTTCCCAGTTTTGCTCTCAGCGGCTCTTTTGTTGATGTTTGACCGTCTACTCGGTACGAGCTTCTACTTGTCGGATATTATGGTTGCGGGAGAGTTGCTCCACAATGAAGGGGGAAGTCCAGTATTGTATGAGCACTTATTTTGGTTCTTGGGTCACCCTGAGGTCTACATCATTTTATTGCCCGCACTCGGCATCACTTCTGAGGTCATTGCTACGAATTCTCGTAAGCCCATCTTTGGCTACCGTGCGATGATCGGTTCCATCTTGGCGATTGCATTCTTGTCGTTCATCGTTTGGGGTCACCACATGTTTATCACAGGAATGAATCCTTTCTTGGGCTCGGTATTCACCTTCACAACGTTGTTGATTGCGATTCCATCGGCGGTGAAAGCCTTTAACTACATCACCACCTTGTGGAAAGGAAATATTCAATTCACGCCTGCCATGTTATTTTCAATTGGTTTGGTAAGCACTTTTGTCGCTGGTGGTTTGACTGGAATCATTTTAGGAGACTCTGCATTGGACATCAATGTACACGATACCTACTTCGTTGTGGCGCACTTCCACATTGTCATGGGACTTTCGGCCATTTTCGGAATGTTCGCTGGAGTCTATCATTGGTTCCCCAAGATGTACCGACGCATGATGCATAAGGGCCTTGGCTATGTGCACTTCTGGATCACGTTTATCTCTGCCTACGGGGTTTTCTTTCCTATGCACTTCACGGGATTGGCCGGTCTTCCGCGTCGATACTACAGTAATGCCGAATTTCCCATATTTGATGAGATTCAGGACATCAACGTGATCATCACGATGTTCGCCATTCTTGGAGGTCTGGCCCAGTTAATCTTTTTCTTCAATTTCTTTTACTCTATGTGGCGTGGCCCAAAAGCCCCGCAAAATCCTTGGCGTTCGAATACCCTCGAGTGGACCACTCCAGTAGAGCATATGCATGGCAACTGGCCGGGCGAAATACCCGAAGTTTACCGTTGGCCATATGACTACAGCAAGCCTGGTCACGAGGAGGATTTTGTGCCGCAATCGACGCCGCTCAAAGACGGCGAAGTCGGACACTAAGCGAATTGTTGAAAGACTTTCAAAGGGCCGCCCCACAGGGCGGCCCTTTCCGTTTAAATTTGTTTTATGACACGCTTTGTTGATGAAGAGGGCTCGACCCCAGAAGCCGACGCAGATCAGCGCCTCCGGCCGGCGCGCTTTGATGATTTTGCGGGCCAGGACAAAGTGCTGGAGAATCTTAAAATCTTTGTCCAAGCGGCACGTCAACGCGGGGATGCCATGGATCATGTCCTATTGCATGGGCCTCCAGGATTGGGTAAGACGACCTTAGCGCACATCTTAGCGAACGAACTAGGCAGTCAGTTGCGTATGACTTCAGGCCCAGTACTAGATAAGCCTGGAGATTTAGCTGGCTTATTGACAAGTTTGGAAGAAAATGATGTACTCTTCATTGACGAAATTCACCGACTGAGTCCCGTAGTGGAGGAGTACTTGTATTCAGCGATGGAAGATTTTTCCATTGACATTATGATCGAAAGTGGACCTTCGGCCCGATCGGTCCAAATTAAGCTCAAGCCTTTTACTCTGGTGGGTGCCACCACACGTTCCGGAATGCTTACCGCACCCTTGCGTGCGCGCTTCGGAATTTCCGCCCGGCTAGAATATTACAAGGTGGAACTCCTGAGCACCATAGTGGAGCGCTCCTCAGGAATTTTGAATATCGAAGTAGAGCCGAATGCCGCCATTGAAGTAGCTAGACGAAGCCGTGGCACGCCCCGAATCGCGAATGCCTTGCTTCGTCGTTTGAGGGATTTTGCTCAAGTGAAAGGAAAGGGCCATGTCGACATGGAGATAGCTCGCTATGGAATGGATGCCTTGGATGTCGATGAACACGGTTTAGATGAGATGGATAACAAGATTCTTTCTGCCTTGATTGACAAGTTTAAGGGAGGGCCGGTGGGTCTGAGCACTTTGGCGACGGCCGTTTCTGAACAAGCTGAAACCTTGGAAGAGGTGTACGAACCCTATTTGATTCAGGAAGGCTACCTCGCTCGAACTCCTCGCGGACGGGTGGCGATGGATAAAGCATTTATTCACTTAGGGAGAAAGGCGCCAAGCCAAACAGGGCTATTTGATCAAGGATGAACGCAGATCTCGCGCGAAAAAATCTCCTGCAGCATGCCGAACGTCTAGGCTTTGATGCCTGCCGCGTGGCACGGGCGGATTTCTTGGCGGAGGAAGCACCTTCTTTAGACGCCTGGCTAGTGAAAGGCTACCATGGTTCCATGGCGTATATGGAAAAGCACTATGAAAAGCGGCTAGACCCCCGAAAGCTCGTTCCTGGGGCTAAATCAGTCGTGAGTTTGGCGTTTAACTATTTCCCAGAAAAAGACCTGGCGGCGACCGAAAAACCGCGCATCGCCAAATATGCCTATGGCGAGGACTACCATCGCGTCGTAAAAGACAAGCTTTTTGAATTATTGGAATCACTTCGTGAGTCCCTCGGCAGCATTCAAGGGCGCTGCTTTGTGGATTCAGCCCCTGTGATGGAACGTGCCTGGGCCAAGCGAAGCGGCCTTGGGTGGGTGGGCAAGAACAGCCTGCTTTTGCGCAAGAACGAAGGCAGCTTTTTCTTTCTCGCGGAACTTATTGTTGATTACGACTTTGCCCCAGATTCCCCGGTGGCGGACCATTGTGGAACCTGCACCCGTTGCCTTGATGCATGCCCGACGGGAGCCATCATCGCGCCCGAAGTGGTGGATGGTTCGCGCTGCATTTCGCACATGACCATTGAGCTTCATGGGGCTTTGCCTGAGGCGCATAAGGAGGCGATTGCCCCATGGGTTTTTGGCTGCGACGTATGCCAAGATGTATGTCCATGGAACCGCCATGCTAAAGCTCATGCGGAGCCAAAATTTTTAGCCCACGAATGGCCTGATTGGACCGCAGCGGATTGGACCGAATTGACAGAGGAAACCTTTAACCGGGTGTTTGGGAAATCGGCCTTAACCCGACGGGGCTTGGAGGGTATTCGGAGGAATTTAGGGGTGCTACCCCCCTTAAACCATTAAACTCTTTTACCAAACAAAGATTTGCGCCGGCTGAAGCACCCGGTAGTTCGTTCGGTCGTATAGAATCACCACCCATTCGCATTCCTTAGGGTTCCAGATGGGATCTAGGGTTTTAGTGGCGCTTCCGGTAAAGACTTGCCCAGCCGAACCGCCCGTGCTAGAAACTTCGACTCCGGTCGGGCCGAGGGGCGCGGCTCGGAATACGTTTTTGTGCACGTAGAACTCGTCGCGCGTATTGTTTGGCATTAACTGCGGCGAAATGATATGTGACTCCTTGAGGTAGACCACTATACCCAGCGCATTGGTATTCGTGCTCTGAAGTGCCGCACTGTAATTGACAATGGCTTGGCGGGAAACGGAGTCGTATGCGGCAGACAGCGTGAACAATGCTTCAGGAGAAGAGGCGATCTCTTGGGCGCTGAGTCCTGCCCATGCAGTGTAGGTCTTCTGATGTGCCGTGGGATAATCAACGCGTTGAACCATGCCCATGGGCATGGCAAAAATTCCAAATAAGCTGGCAATATCATCACCTTCACTCGTGGTGAAGTCGGTGGGGTAGTCCGCATTGACTCCGGTAAAATTAGAAGCCCCGGCATGCAAAGCGATTGGGATAATATGACTTGGACCATAAATGCTATCCAGGGCCTTAATGGCCTTGGAGGCTTTTGGGCAGTTCTTGCAGCGGTGCCCGGTAAAGTCTTCGATAAAGACGGCACGCGCCGTTTGGACGAGCGTGTCGCCTCGAACCACGGAGGTCGTATCAACCGGATTTGGATTTTCTTTAAAAGGCTCTGTGATGACGTCGCAACTTGGAGCAAGACTCCAAGCCGTTAATAAAAAAATGGGAAGTAGTCGACGCATTACAAACTAGTCGTTAAGGAGAAACTCAAGCCACTCGAAGGCGGAACCACACGGCAAACCCCACCAACGCAGAAAATACCTTGCTGCTGTCGACCGTAGCCAATTTGAACTCGGGTGGGCCCGTTAAAGTGGATGAGCGAAATGATAGGGTAGTGGATGCGGCGGCTTTCGCTGGGATGACCGTAGTTGTAAATATCCTGCACGGCTAGGGTCCAATCCGAAGAGATGGTCCACTCCGCTAAGCCCATCGCCATGTCGCCACGGAAGCCGTCGGCGAGGGCGAGTTGGAATTCGGTCCGCAATGTTTGTCCCTTGGGGAGCTTGATTTGGTTTTCCCAAACCACGGCTTGAACGTTGATAATGGAATCCGTTCCAGGTGCTTCCAAGAGGGTGATGTCACCCACCCCATCATTCAAGACGGTCTTGTTGTATTCAAAATTGAAAAGAGTGACTTGGCTTTTATATTTCTTAGAAAATTTGCGGGTCACGGAGGCATTCACGTCGCGGAAGTATACGATGGGACCAAAGTCGAAGGCATTGGACGTGTAGCCCATGCTGCCTTTTTGGCCGCGGGTACCGTCTTCTAAGAAGCCCTTGTCGATGCTGTTGGCCATGGACGTGTTGAGGCTGAGCTGGGTGCCGTATTTGCCGCCCAATTTGCTGCCCCGAGGTATCATGTAGTTGATTTCGAACTGCCCGCCCATTTCACCATTGACTTGAGTGGCATAAGGGTAGAGTGCGGCTAGCGCGTAGGTGTGGGGCTTGGTGGTCGGCGGCAAGAAGTTGATGAAGAGGTCAAACTGCTGGCCGTCCCGGTTGGAGCGGAAGCTCATGTTGTCGATGCGTTTGACGGAAGCCAAGATGCCTAAGCCTTTCTGGCTGTAGCTCAAGGTGCTTAGGAAGGCCGTCCCGGGACGGTAGATGTAGCCGTTGTCGTAGCTAGGATCGTTAATCTTGTAGGCGTATTCCGTGTTCCAAGCAAAGTTCTTGTAGCTTAGGTTCGCCCGCGTGGCCCATGCCCCCACGTTGTTGGGGAGGTTTAGGATGGGGTCAAAGCTCTTTTGGAACTTGGAGATAAAGCTGGCGCCCACCGTGGCGTAGAATTGCTTTTCGGAGAGAGAAGGGAAGACCTGGTTGAGGCTCCATTCGCCGTCGAGGCCCCGAACAATGCCTTCCCCTTTGCCAAAGTAGAGGCGTTGACGTCCGAGGACGCCCTTGACGGTGAGGCCGTGGCCCATGTCGGTAATGATGCGGACGCCGTCCATGGCGTTGTCCAATCCCAAGCCTCGCTCTTCGTAGGATCGGAAAATCAAACCAGAGCCAAACTGCTCGTAGAAATTTCCGACGGTAATGTTCCACCGATCTCGATTGAGTCGAGCGTAGCGGTAGCTGATTCCTTCGCCTCGGAACCCCGGAGGAAAGCCCAGCATGACGTTTTGGTAGTTTTCATAGCGCATGCCTGCTTGAAAATCCCCGTCCGTGTAAGTGAAGAGCGCAAAACCCTGACCGAGCAATCGTTCATCCGGATAGAATTCCCCACTTGGATCAAGTACTTCGTCTCGCAAATACCATTGCGCATCACTCTGAAGAATAGCGCGTAAGGTGGACTGCTGTCCCCAAGCGGACCAGGCACTACAAAGGAGGACGAGGAGGAGCAGTTTTTTCATGACTTATTCGATGGATTCACCCGCCGCCAGGGCTTCGACTTTGTGGGCGAGTTCTTGTTCTTCGCCTGGAATATACTTATTGGCTTGCCAAACAATGCGACCTTCTCCATCCAATAGGAAGGTGTGAGGGACATTATTGACCCCCATAGCACGACGTAAGTTGCTATTGGAATCAAGAAATATATCGTAGTCCCATGCCTGTCCCGCGACAAAAGGTGCCACTTTGCTCATGGTTCGGGAATCGTCAATGGAAATGGCCAAGACGCGCACGCCGGTCTCTTCCGCTAGGTCGATATAGTAATCGTGGAATGCGTTCAACTCGCTGATGCAGGGCTTGCACCAAGTGGCCCAGAAGCTCACAATCATGGGATGCCCATCGCTTTTAAGGCTGCTAGCATCCAGGGTTTGGCCCTGAAGATTTTGAATTTCGGCAGTGGGTAATCCTTGCGCAAAAAGGACGCAAGTGGCCAAGCAGAGAAGGAGGGTAGTTAATTTCTTCATAG